>JANNWU010000363.1:0-3766 GCA_031408755.1 Gemmatimonadaceae bacterium
TTCCAGTCGATGCTGCGCACTTCGTCGCCCGGTTGGTACTCTCGCACTTCAGCGAATTCCATCCCCTGCCCTTTGTACACCGATCGGTATTCTCCCGCGAACCGAGAATTGACCAACCGTCGCATGCGTAACTCGAGCCGGCGCACCTGCTCCAAAATTTCAAGCGGCGCCGGAGCGCCCAGTTGTGCACTGGCCGACACTTCCGGCGGTCGCACCACCGCGGCGGCGCGACGCCAGCCGAATTTCACGGTGCCGCGACCGCCGCCAGAATCCGGCGCACAATCTCATCGCTCGTGATGTTCTGTGCCTCCGCTTCAAACGTCGTCATGACGCGGTGTCGGAGTACATCGGGAGCGATCGCTTTGACATCATCAGGAAGGACGAACGCGCGACCGCGTAAGTACGCGTGTGCGCGCGACGCTTGAGCCAGCGCAATTGTCGCACGCGGCGATGCACCATATTCAATCAACGGAACGAGCGCAGACAACTTCGCGTCGGCCGGCGTGCGAGTGGCATGCACAAGCTCAACGATGTAGTCCATAATCCGCTCATCGAGATGCAGTGCCGCAATCTCTTTCCGCGCCGCGAGGATCGTCTGTGGTGACGCCGCAGCAGACACCGGAATTTCTTCCCCCGACGACATGCGCCGCATAATTTCTTTCTCTTCAGCGCGCGTCGGATACTCGACTTTCAACTTGAGCATAAAGCGATCCACCTGCGCTTCCGGCAGCGGATACGTGCCTTCCTGCTCGATCGGGTTCTGCGTTGCCAGTACCAGAAACGGCTCAGCCAGCGGGTATGTGGTGCCACCAATTGTCACCTGCCGCTCTTGCATCGCTTCCAACAACGCCGACTGCACTTTCGCCGGCGCGCGATTGATCTCGTCAGCAAGCACAATATTTGCAAAAATCGGCCCACGCTTTGTACGAAACTCGCCAGACGCCTGATCAAAAATCTGCGTGCCGACAACATCGGCAGGCAGCAGGTCCGGTGTGAACTGTATGCGTCGGAAGGTGGTGTGAATTGTTTCCGCGAGCGTGCGCACGGTGAGCGTTTTTGCCAGACCGGGCACTCCTTCCAACAACACGTGGCCGCCGGTCAGGAGCCCAATCAACAAACGCTCGACCATCGCCTCCTGCCCAACAACGCGTCGCGCCACCTGCGCCAGAATTTCCTGCACCGCCGCGATCCCAGTAGGCATCGCAGCGGGAAGTGGCACTGCCGTCATGCGCGAGCGCTCCACCCGAAATGTTGAGTCATGCCTACAAAGCCACGCACTTACTCGTGCGTGCCACCGCGCAACGCGAGACCACGCATCTCCGTCGCCGTGAGGGGACGCCACTGGCCAGCCGGCAACGTCCCGAGACTGACCGGCCCAAACTTCACCCGCGTCAACTTCTCGACAGTCAGACCGACAGCTTCACAGAGACGACGCACCTCACGATTTCGTCCCTCATGCAGCGTCAGCGACAGCAACCAACGGCTCCGCCCGAGCTTGTCGACATGCGCCGCATCAACCAACACCAACCCTTCCTCCAACTCGACCCCTTCTTGAAGCTGGTCGAGCGCTTCCATCGCCGGACCCTGCACCACCGCCTCGTACGAGCGCGAGACTTCGCGACTTGGATGCGTGAGCAGATGCGCCGCGCGCCCATCGCTCGTCATCACGAGCACTCCGTCGGTCATGTAATCCAGTCGGCCCACGTACGTTAAACCGGCGACCTTCGGCACCAGATCAAATACCGTGTCACGGCCCTCAGGGTCCGTCCGAGTAGTCACAACGCCCGCAGGCTTGTTCAACACGAGCCATGTCACCGTCGCCGCCATCTTGATCCGCGTGCCATCCACGAGCACTAAGTCTTTCTGCGGATCGACACTCGAACCCAGCGTAGCGACAGTGCCGTTCACGGTGACTTGGCCGTTGGTGATGAGCGTCTCAGCTTGACGACGTGACGTGACACCAGAACGCGCCAGGAACCGCTGGAGCCGCATTGTCTCGCGCGCATCCTTCGGCGTCTTCACCGTTGTCGGCACCAGCGGCGCAATCGCTTTGGGGGCATGCGGCGACTTGCGCGGCCCACGTTTCCGTGGATCTCGCGCCTCCGGACCCAGCGGCGTGCGAGTGCCCTTCGCAGCCGGCCGTGAGGGTGGCTTCACACCACGCGGCGCTGGCGCAGCCTTTCCACCCACGCGTCGCGACGGTCGCGCGGTCATAGCGCTTGCGGCGCGGGCCGCAACGCGATCGCCAGCTCGTCAGCGCGCGGTAACTCTTCCAAATGCCGTAACGCAAACTGTTCCAGAAAAAGCGCCGTCGTCCCGTACAGCAGCGGACGCCCCAAACCTTCGGCACGCCCAACAACATCAATCAACGCGCGCTCTTGCAACGACTTCAGAATGGATCCGACGGCCACGCCGCGAATTTCTTCCACTTCGGTGCGACCGATCGGCTGGCGATACGCAATGATTGCAAGTGTTTCCAATGCCGCCGCAGACAATCGCTGCGGCCGAGCTGCAAGCTGCGCACGTTCGATCGCCTCGGTGTATTCCGGACGCGTCAAGATTTGCCACCCGCCACCAATTTCCGCCAACTCCACGCCGTGACCATCCACGTCGTAGTGCTCGCGCAGCGTATCAAGTGCCGACGCAATCTCCGCCGGACTCGCATCCGTTGCTAATGCGCTCAATTCGTCGACCGGTATGGGTCGTGGGCTCGCAAAGAGCGCCGCTTCAAGCAGCTTCACCAGAGGGATCATGCTCTATCTCGACTGACGCAAATGGACGTGGTTGTGCGAGCCGCAGCTCACCCAGCTTTGCAAGCTCCAGCAGTGCCAGCAACATTGACAGGATTTGCCACGGCTCTGCATCGCGTGCCACTAACTCGCCCCAGCGCGCTTTGCGCCGTTCGGCGATCATGCTGCGAACGGTCGCTATCGCGCCCGCCACATCCAACGTTCGCGCGATGACGGTGTGAACAGTGGGTTCCTTCGTCACACGAAGAATCCGGTCCACCGCCGTCAACAACTCGCCAAGTGACAGTGCCAAAGGCGCCGCGACAGACTCACCTGACTCCGGGAGATACGCGCGCGCGAAACGGCTGCGCCGCTCATCTCCTCGACGCTCAAGGATGTCCACCACTTCGCGCATCTGCTGATACTCGAGCAGTCGTCGCACCAGCTCAGCGCGCGGGTCTTCCCACGTTTCTGCTTCACCATGCCGCGGTAACAGCATCTGCGCCTTGATGCGCACCAACCGCGCGGCGAGCTCCAGATACTCAGCCGCATCGTTCAGTTGCAACACGCGAATACGTAGCAAAAACTGCTTCGCAATGTGTGCGATTGGGATGTCGTAGATGTCGACTTTTTCGTCGCGAATCAACGACAGAAGCAAATCCAGCGGCCCCGAGTAAGCCGGTAGATCGACGAGGAAACTGTTTGGGTGCACCGGCGCGGACGTGCCAGCGGCGGAATCCGCACCCAAACTGGTCGCAACTCTGTCTTCTGTCGCGCGCCCGATCACGCTGACACTCTGACCACCGCGGGCATTGGGCGAGTCAGCAGGCCAAGCAGCAGGGCAGAACAGCGGAGGTCAGACACGCGTAGTGGCTAGGTTTACAGAAAGTGACGGCAAGCGGACGGCGGTTCGCAATCAGTGGATCAGCGCGTTGCGAAGCGCAAAGTGGCAAGCTAAGAGCCCTTCCGCCCTAGTCCAAGGCACGGGCTGAGATTGACAGTTCAGCCTGACTCCCTATCTTTCGCGGTTCGTCCAA
>JANNWU010000364.1:0-11107 GCA_031408755.1 Gemmatimonadaceae bacterium
CATCAGGCCGGGTGACTGCACGCAGTGCCCTTGCGGCGCTGCGTACGAGCTCCGCCACACTCGGCGGAACACTTAGGCTGGCAAGCTTCGCCCACGCCATGCCAAGAACGTAAAAATCAACCGTGTATGCCTGGTACCATGCGCTCTGCTCGAAATACACACCGTCGTTGCGAACTTGCTTCGGTAATTCCGCGCAAAGAATTCGCCACCCTTCTTCGCGCCACTCGGTCGCGTGCGGAAGTTGTGGCCATGCTGTTCCGGCGCTCAGCATCGCGAGCGCTTCACCCGTCAGATGTGTGTTCGGGCTAAACCACGTCGACAGATTTTGCGCGATATGGTCAACTTGGAGCGCAGCAGACTGAATCAGCGCGGACCGAAGCGCGTTCGTAAACGATGGTGCGGACTCGAACAACCGGAGTCCGTGGATCCACGACTGCACTCGAAACGCGAGCTCCAATGCACTGCACCAATTGATACCGCGCTTGGCGGGATTCGCTTCAAGCCACTCGCTCAACAATCGCGACGCCGTCACCTCGTATTTTTCGTCGCGCGTCAGTTGCCATGCTTGACCCAGCGTGATCAACCACTGATGCCGATTAACTTCCCATGTCAGCTTGTGATCGCCAACGCGCGCGTAATCCAGATACGGGACGCGACTCCAATGTACGAGGTCCGCGCTTCGTCCTGTGAGCGGGTCACGTTGCCATTGAACCGGGTTTCCATATGAGAGACTTTGAAGACCGAGCACATCGAACGCACCGTTAACGATACGATCAGCGCGCAGTAGCAACTCGTCGCGCGTGCGTGCGCTAAGACGATGCGCGATTGCTGTCGCGTCGAGTGCGGGCCACGGTGTATGAGGAGAGTGAACTAGGTCTGACGGGACGACGATCGCTCGAACAAATCCACGCCGTTCGGCCAAGACGCGCAAGCGCTGCGTGAGTCGATCACGGAGTTCTGCAACGCTGCGTCCCCGGAGCTTGGAGATCATTGTGCGCGACACTCAACCTCAGTTGTCGCAGCCGATCGCGTGGCAGCACGCAGACCAACGCATTCGCAGTCGGCTCGGCCACACGTCGCAAAATTGCGGAAACGCATCGACGCGACCACGTAGCGGCTGGAATCACGGTCCGAGCTGTTCTCAGACGGGCTCGCTGAGCGGCACACCGATCGGTGACCGCAAGCAACGAATTCGTCCGAGCCAACTATGAGCCGTTCTGAAAGCGGCGCGATCGCCCGCTCACCAGTTGAAGCCGACATCGTACCACCTCGAACAGATAAGCCGTCCGGCGGCACACAAAAAGTATTTTTGACCAAGAGCGGGTGAGGTCGAGGCGATCGCGGGCCACCCTAGCGCATTCGACTGGCGACCGCCGTCGCGACTACTTTCGAATCCTACCAGGCGCGCTGCGATCGAATTTAGTTAAAGACAACTGCAGCGAAGAATCCTAAGTTTAGCCAGAAAGCGCAGCATTTGCTGAGCTTCGCCGCGGGTAACCGAAACTTGACTCAGAACAACGAACAAAGCGGTGTAGGCTACGCAGCACCAAGAATTACGCGACAAAGGGCGCGACTGCGGCAGCGAAGATCTTGGGTTAGACGAATTCGGCGCGCGGATAAGCCAACAGCCGCCGCGACTTGACCCACAAGTCCTAACTCGCGATCCGTGGTATGAATCTCGTCGCGCACCAAGCGAAGCATCGCGGTATCGCCAGTCCAGACCGCCCACTCAAGATCAGTACGACTTGCGTCGACGAGAAGCCGAACGAGACGCACCATCTCGGCGTCACTGCACACAAGCATTCGGCGCGCGACCATCCTCCGCCGCACCAACCAGCTACCCCTAATTAGGCCATCTCGGGAGCGGTTCGTTGCTTGCGCATCGTGCATACGGCGACGGACCGTAGGTGTGCCAACGTACGCAAATCGCCCACGTTCCGCGACACGTGACCAGAGCTCGTAGTCTTCCGACAACCGCATCGACTCGTCGTAACCACCTGCCGCGTCGAAGGTGTCACGCTCTATCATCACGCTCGACTGAATGACAGGGTTCTCGAAAATCAGACGGTCGCGAAGATCAACCGTATCACCACTTTCGAGCGACGTTGACAAAATCCCGGACTCAGTGCCGAACTTCTCCGCATCGCTCCCAGCGAACACGACACCTTCTTGGTGCAGCGCTCGAAGTAGCCGCTCAGCGTGGTTCGGAAGCCACTGATCGTCGGCATCTAGGAAAGCAAGAATCGGCTCGCGAGTCGCTGCCGCGGCCCTATTGCGTGACGCACCCGGCCCCTGCGAAGGCGACTGACGAAGGACGCGCGCTCCGGCTGCCGTCGCAATCGCGGCAGTCTGATCGTCCGATCCATCGTCGACCACAATTACTTCGCCGGGCAGGACAGTTTGCTGCGCTACCGACGCAAGCGTTTGCGCGATGAATGATTCTGCATTACGCGCCGGAATTACCACGCAATAGTTCGAATTCATAGGCGGTACTTCACAACATTGAGGCGTAAACCAGCAGCCCAACCGCCATACCGGGTGGTTTTGAGCTATCGAAGGGAAGAATGCGTTTCGTCGTCGTAACGCTCGTGACCATTACGCCACACCAACGTGCGAATGCTCTTGCATGGTAGAGGACGCAAGAGCGGGCAAAATGCAACGATGAAAACCCATCGCATAAATGGGACCACCCACCCGACGTACGCAGAGCGTAGTCTGCCACCTGCTTCAGATTCTTCCTGAGTTCGAGTCGCCATGAGTGATGACCTTGCAGCACAGAAGCATTGTTTCTCGTCGCCGTGAATGTCGATGAATCCGCCTCTCTCGCTCGTCCGGTCAGCCAACCAAAGAACAGCGCACTGAATGAGCCTGATGTCGGGTGCGACGATTCTAAGCTGGGCTGACCCTCCAACGGGAGAGTGTAGCAACTGCACCTGTAGGGTGGAATTGCGTGCGATCTCGTGTGTCCCGCATCTGCACGCAGTCTGCAGAGCGATATAGCTTCCGCTGCGTTCGCAAAAGCCACTGAGACGCGAAAAGTGCGTTGGGGCTCCCTTCGCCGGGACGGTGACGCAAAGAGCGCACTGCTTTATGCCGTCGACGCTCGGGCATCGGCGGCGTCGTTTGCGTATTTTTGAGCGACTTTAAGTATCCATTCAGATCGTGAAACACACATGAAAACGGTTCTTATCTGCCACGACGGAGCATTGCTTGAACAACTTGTAATGCCGCGTTGGCTCGGATCATTTTCAGAGGTTACTGGCATCGTCGTTTTGCGCGAGACTCGGCAGCGGGAACACCAGCGCGTTCGACGCGAGTTGACGCGCGTTGGCATGTTACGATTTATCGATGTGTCACTATTCCGGCTGTACTACAAACTCAAGTTGGAAGCGGCGGACACCGCGTGGGAAGCAACGCGGATCAATGAGCTCCGGGCGCAATATCCTGCGATCGAAGCGCCGATACTTGTTACGCACAGCCCCAATTCCCCTCAAGCGGAGGAGTTTATTCGTGAACGTGCACCCGATCTAATGATCGCGCGGTGCAAGGTGATTCTGAATAAACGGATCTTCTCAATTCCGACCAAAGGTACGTTCGTGATGCACCCGGGCATTTGCCCGGAGTATCGAAATGCGCATGGGTGTTTCTGGGCCTTGGTGCGCGCCGATTTCGAGCGCGTCGGTATGTCGCTACTCCGTGTAGATGCAGGTGTGGACACGGGGAACATCTTTGGCTTCTTCAGCTACAATTTCGATTCTCTTCGGGAATCACATGTACGTATTCAGAGCCGAGTTGTGTGGGACAACTTGAAACCGATTGCTGAACTTTTGCAGCGCATTTACGAAGGTCGTGCAACCGCGATCGACGTCACGGGTCGTGAATCGAATGTATGGGGGCATCCATGGCTCACTCGTTACTTTCAATGGAAGCGGCGTGCCCGGAGGGACGGCCGATGACGCGTATTTCATCCCTTATGTATCACGATATAGTCGATGCGGACGCGTATCATGCGAGCGGGTTCGCGGGTGGGGATGCAGATCTGTACAAGCTCGAGTTGTCCGTGTTCGAACGCCACCTGCACAGGCTTTCCGCACTTCCGAACGGCGTGCCGTCACTAGTGACGAGTAACGTTGCGCACCCAGTATTCATCACGTTCGATGATGGTGGGCGTGGTGCAATCACACATGCGGCAGTGGCGCTTGAAAAACATGGATGGCGTGGTCATTTTTTCGTCGCATCCGATTTCATCGGGACGCCAACGTTTCTGAGTTCAACCGAGATCGTTGAGCTCGACCGACGCGGTCATCTCGTTGGCTGCCACTCCGCATCACATCCGTTGCGGATGGGCGCACTGTCTCCGGCTCAACTCGCGCGGGAATGGGAGAGCAGCGCCAAGGTCCTCGCGGACTTACTCGGTCGTAGAACCACCGTCGCGTCTGTCCCGGGCGGGATGTACACATCGGCGGTCGCCGAAGCGGCGGCTGAGGCAGGTATTGAACATCTGTTCACGTCCGAACCAGTGGCGACGTCGTGGCGCGTGCGAAGCTGCCGCGTCTACGGACGCTACACCATCAAGCGGGGAACAGCACCCGAAGTAGCGGCTGCGCTTGTGCGCGGCGATCGCGCGCCGCGCTATGCACAATATCTGCTTTGGAACACGAAAAAGCTGGCAAAGAAAGTCGGCGGCGAGGCGTACCTAATGATCCGGAAGAAGTTACTGACTAAGTAGGTGAAGCGATTTGCCCGTATTTGCGTGGACGTCTTTCTTGGCTGTACGTGCGGGGTCGAAGGCGCGCCGCGGCGCATAAGCTGTCGCCCGTTATACAAAACGCGGATAAACGATCCCTCTTTCTCCTGCCGCTGGACTGCCCAGCCCAGTGTTAGACAGCTTCCAGTTAGTATTGCAGAAGCGCGAAAAGAAATCTAGGACGTCGGCACGTGCGAATTGCGCCTTGCTTACTGCTTCCGCCGATACGTTCGGTTCTTAGCGCAGCGAAAAAACGATTCAGCGGAACCTTTCCCCACTACTAGACGGAAGCGGCGACCAATGAACAAGCGAGATGCCAGCTTCATCGCCGACGGACTTAAATCGCCCTAGCATGCTAATTTACGAAGCGATCCTTGGTAAGCAAGCGACCAGTACATGCCTCGGCCCGTTCCAAACACCCAAGTTGCTGTTCCATGCGCACCAAAGGCCGTTCCGTTGAATCTGAGGCTTCGGCAAATCCGTGTACTGATCTGAGTCAGCGAGCGGATACGAGAAATGCTGAGCAATTATGCGGGCATCGCTTCCATCAACTCTCGCGGCACAGATTGCGAAGTTGTTAAGGCGTGAAGCGAAAGCGTGTACAAGCCCAGTAGGATTTCCGTCTCCGTTGATCCGAACACGGACCACCTGTTCAGTGCCACTTACCGGATTGATCGAGTACTGATTCAATGAAGGCGTTGCACCACTCGCTCTGACGAGGGTCTGAATCACGGATGGCGTCGCCCCTTGGGAAATCTGCACTACTTGACAAATACCCAATTGGTACCTGAGATACGGCGCTAGGTCCAAAGTTGCCTCCCACACGCCACCGCCGATGCTAAGCCAAGCGCCCGGAGAGACCGCATCTGGATAATCCGCTCCGACGACATACTGCGCAGCCGGACCACCACTTCGCATGTCGAAATGTCCGGATGTGTGCTGGAAGGCGATACTTGTCGCGGAGGTGTTTCGCCACTCTGTAGGCGCTGGCCAGCCCGCTTGGCCCATAACTGTGACGGGCGAGGGCGTTGCGCTCGCCATCGAAAGAACATTTCCAGCAGGGTTCTGCGCGTGAAGTTTACCTGCTTGCCAAGCAACATGAGACAGCTGAAAACCTAGAGGTAACACGTTTCCACTGAGGTACCCGGTGTCCAGATCCCACCAAGCCATCGGCTCGCTCGGCAATCCGGAACCGGGTGCAATTCCGCATAGAACTGCAGCATATCTTCCATCATCGCTAATGTGCAGTTCGTCAAAGCGGGTACCAAGAGGAAGTGGCTGCTCAAACCAAGCTTTGTCGCGTATCACTACCGTGTCCGTGCCGACATTCCAAAAGCCTCCGGACTCCGCGCCAGCACGCTGAAATGCGAACCTCGCATCATTTGCACCGCCGACAGTCAGCCAAGCAAACGCAGAGGATCCGGGGGGGACTCCAAGGCTTTTTGGAAAGTTTCCCGAGTTCGCAAGCGTGCACGTTCGGACATCGATGCGATTAATAGCAAACTGGCCGCCGGAACCCGTCCCGATCCCAACGTACAGAAAATACGGAGTCGACGGATTGTTACTAAATGCGTGCGCGGTGTCGAGCGCCGGTTGCACCGGTAAGGTACCAACTCGCGAAACGGTTGGCGTAGTTTGATTCCACGTGAGTCTGTCGATTACGTAACCCGTACCTTGCTCATTCCAGCAGAAAAACACGTCCCCATTCGCATCCGCATAGCTAAAAGAGGGTCCACTTTCCGAGTAGTCTTGCGCCCCAATTCCAAGTGATAGAACCGCGGCTCCGCTCACTGCATCTAAGTACACGCTGTTACGCGGGATTACGCCGGAACCGTTCCGCCGCGCAAGTTGTAAAGACCAATCGATCGGTTGCTGATTCGCGTTTGGTAATCCCGCAGGGTTACCTAGCCACACCGCGTTTACGGCACCGTTCCAATCCCCGCCCGAGACCCACGATGCGCCACTTAGCGACAACGCGCTGCCGCCACTCACTTGATCGGCACTCGCGACGCCAATCCCTTCGGTGAACACGTAGCCACCAATGAGCCCACTCAAGCTCAGCGTCGGCTGCGTCGTTCGCTCCACGACGGTTAATGCACGATTGAAGATGTGCAGCGCATCAAATGTCATCGGGATGGACCCACCGAGCGCCAGCGCACCCGCCGCGGCACCGGTCGGGAGTGCCCCAAGCGCGGTGCTCGTTGTCGCGCCAGCTAAGAGTGTCGTCCCGGCATAGACCGCGATTTCGCCAGTCACGCCCGTGCCACTGCGCCGCACTAAGTACGCATTGACCCAACCATTGGTTGGAATGGCGGACCGCTGCACCGTAGCAATTGCAAACGCACCCTCAACGCTATCGCGGCCAAAGACATACAACTCTGCTCCAGTGCGCGACACTCCCAACGTTAGTGAATTCTTGCCGGCGAATCGCACCAACGATGCCAACGTTGTACCGTCCGCTACGGCGAGTAAATCACTTGCGCGCAGCCGAGCAACGCACGCGATCGTCGTGAGATTGCCATACTTCGCCTGCGTGACTGCTGACGCTGAACCATTCGCTGCTATCGTGATCGCTGTCATTCATACGCTCCTGTATGACTTTTAGGTCAATGGAACCGGCACGTGGACCAAAGTCGAGTTCCATTAAGCATGAAGAAGTTATGCTACCGGGAGCCGTCGAGCGCAATGGAATCGTTCGGTGCGACATTCAGACACGCTCGTTGCAATACCGCTCACGTTGACGCGAGCAAACTTCAGTGCGGTAGAGCCTTTTCTACTCGGCTTGAAGCTACGGGTTAAACTTGATCAATGACAATGAGACGATGCGGGTGAGATTTGAGCGCGTCCTGAGCACAAGTTGTTGCGCCTGCGAAGATTCATCTGGAGGGCTTCGGAGGAGCGGCAGGTGCTGTGTCTCGGACGAATAGTTCGGGATGCCAATCGTGTGCGCGGCGCCCATCGTGCCGATGCGCTGCGCAGTGATTGCGCCCGCGGTCCCGTGATGAATGGCACTCGGGAAGTTGGCGGGTTCCTCCGGCGTGAAGGGATCTCGTTGTCGAAGCTGACGATGTAGCGAATGGAATATCACGCCGGTGTGCGACTGAGTTTGTTACAGATTCGCGGCCTGAAATTCGTCACCGGACCGCATGCGCGCGGAATCGTGGCGCAGGCATTCGACCTTGGCCAAGCGAAACCGATCTTGCTGGCGATTTAACAGATCCGGCCGGTAGCGAGGCAAAAGGCTGTCGGCGGAGCCTGGGTGCCGCGCTTGCTGCCCGCTACGGCGCTGCTCGGCAACACCGTTGACTCCTTGGAATAACATACGATCTCTCACATGTCGGAGACTTGCGGGAACCGGGGCGAATCCAATTGACATCAGCGCAACAGCGCAGTCATCAAGTAACAGAGCTGCGACACAATTCCTCATCGGGTCACGCGAAGGCCTCGCTGCCTATCGTTGTTGGCAACAAACCTTTGAAATCCAACAAGCTTCCAAGCCTTTGACCGAAATCCCACTCGGCGCAAAAGCGTCGCAACATGTCGATCATCAGAGCCTCCGCCGACACCAAGCTGAGCGGTATGGCGCCCACGACGGCTCGCAGTTAATGTCAGGGAGATCATTGGTTCGATCCCAAATTCTGCATCCGGCTTCGGAGTCTCGCGAGCATGCCCAGCACCGTCTTTCTCTTTGCCGCACCCCCGATTTATCCCGTGCTGACCCGCTGGACTCAGGGATCGTCATTTGCGGCGATCGTCAGAAAAATGCATGGGCACGCTGTCTTCCGTCAAAACTCGCGCTCGAGGGAATACATGGCGGCCGCGGCTGCCGTCGAGTACCCAGAATTCGCGGTCTCTCAGCATATCGGACCCAAGGATATTGCCACACTCGATTGGTCACTTGTCTCACGAGTGGTTTTGCTCTGGCCCGATAGCAGTGGGCTCGGATGGCGCCCGATCGAACAAAAAGTACGGACCACACTTGGGACGCAGACCGAGCTCGTTGTTCTTAATGGTCGGCGACGCAAGTTTGCGTTGGCAAGCGCAAAACAGCTGTATCTGCGCCGTTTTCTTGAGAAAAGTTTTCTTCCTGACCTTTTGCTGACCATGGGATTCTTTGTTTTGTCGCCCGTTCTGTTAGCTGCTGATCTTGTTCGAGGCCGCAAATGACAAAACACGGGGAATGGGAGAGTGGTGTACCGTCATCTGCTGAGGTGATGCCGAGCGCAATTGCGGACAAGAAACCCATTGAAAAGTGGTGGGCCGATAATCCGATGACGTATGGCGCAGATCATGGCAGCACCGTCTATGTGGATCCGAAGGGCGCGTCACAAAATGTGGAGCTTGGGTCGCCGGAGTTTTTTGCTACCGTGGACGAAACGTTTCACGGATGGAATCATCCACTCCATGACAACACCGGCTTCTTCGGAAAAGTCTTCCCATATGCGGCTTTTAAGGGGAAAGATGTTTTAGAACTGGGGTGCGGCATGGGGACAATGGCGTCGCATTGGGCACGCAACGGATCGCGTGTGCACGCCGTCGATCTCAATCCGGTGGCAGTAGCAATGACCACTCGCCGAATGGAGATGATGGGTCTTTCAGCGAGTGTGCAGTCCGCTGATGCCAATGTCCTTCCATTCGCGAACGCGAGCTTTGACTACGTCTACTCATGGGGAGTATTGCACCACTCACCGGATTTAGATCGTTCCGTGGACGAGCTTTTCCGCGTCTTGCGACCAGGTGGGCAGTTTGGCGTGATGCTCTATCATCGCGACTCCATCTTGCAGCGCTACCAAATTGAATGGACCGAAGGGTATCTCCACGGCGAATCTCAGTTTTTGGATCCAGTCGCACTCGCGAGCCGGTATGGTGACGGCGACCGCGATGAGGGGAACCCGCACACGTGGCCGGTGACACGCGGCGAGATGCAAGAAATGTTCGGGCGCCACAGCAACGATCTTGGAATCCGAACTCTCGGGACAGAGCTCGATTTTATGCTCGAGAACATCTTTCCAATACCAGGTCTCGCAAAGCGAATTCCGGCATTCATTAAGAAGCCGTGGGCGCGTCGCTGGGGCTGGAGCCTGTGGATGCACGGTACCAAACGTTGACGGACTCGCACAGGCGCAAGCGCGAACTATGATTTCACTTGGGAGCGCTCGGAGGTCTCCGACGTTTCTACGTTTGCCCGTAAGCCGTTTGCCACGCCGCGCTGACTTTATCCCAAACGAATCGTGATTCCACAAACTCGCGCGCGGCGGCGGCTCGCTCGCGAGCAGCTTCAGGATGAGACAAGACATTAAGCATCGCTGCGCTGAGAGCGTCCGAGCTATTTACCGGAACCACCAACGCTGTTTGCCCGTCACTCGCGATCCACGGAATACCTCCAGCGTCCGAAGTGACGACCGGAAGACGAGAGGCGTACGCCTCAAGAATAGAGAGTGGCATGTTGTCGATGAGCGACGCATTAACGTAGACATCAGCAGCATCGTAGTACTCGGCCATATTCTGGGGAACGACAGGACCGACAAATTGGACGTGATTAAGCGCTAGCGATGCTACCTGCGCTCTCAAGCTCTCTCGCTGCGAACCGTCGCCAGCGATAACGAGTGACGCCTCTGGATACACGCCTTGCACAGTCGCAAACGCCGACACAGTCGCGCCGACGTTGTACAGTGCTTCAAGGTTCCGATTGCTCAAGAATCGGGGCCTAATCGTACTCCGAACGCGCTCCCGCATCGCGGCAAGATCAATGTGATTCGCGATCGCGATCGCGGTGATGCCGTGGCGACGAAAAACGTCTACGAGGTACTCGGTCGGTACAACCGCGGTATCTGCCATGCGCATGATCGGCTTCGCATGCCATCCCCAATGGACGAGGTGATCATCGGCCTGACCGCTATGGTAATTCAATAGCACGTGCTTACCGAAGAGTCGCCCAATCAAGATTGCAGGTGTTGGCGCTAGGAGAAAGCTCCAATACGACGCGGAGAAGATGTGAATGACATCGTATCTGGGAACACGCCAGAACAGCGTGAAGACGTAGGCCATCGATGTGACAATCGTCCGCACTAACGGAATACGCTGGAGGAAATTGAGCGGAATCGGAAGCGCTGGATCCACAACGAGATACTCGACATCCAGCGACGGAATCGTCCGAAGTTCCGCGAGAAGGCGCGCCGCTTGTACTGCCTGCCCGCCGAGGTACCGAATTGACGGCCCAACGATCAAAACGCGGCGAATTCGCTGGTGCACTGACATGTGTGAGAGTTATTCAGAAACGGATGATGGTTGCCAACATACCCGTGGTGGCGAGTTGACGTTATCAGGTTGTACGCGAGCAGGTGCAACGCCACCGATGAA
>JANNWU010000365.1:0-10329 GCA_031408755.1 Gemmatimonadaceae bacterium
ATCGCGCGCATCGTGCCGCTGGCGACGGGATCACGGATCACAATCTTCCCTTTCCACTTCGGATCGAGTAGCGCATCCCAATCGGCCGGCGCCTCAGCAGTCGGAACAGCATCACGATTGTAGGCAATGACTTCAGGCGTCAAATACGTGCCATACCACCGATCAGCTGCGTCGTGTGTAGCAGCATCAGTCATTGCGGCCCACGTTGGACGATACGCGACGAACAGATCATCTTTCGCGGCTCGTTCAAACATTTCTGATGGCGCACCAAACCACACGTCAGCCTGTGGATTCACCTTCTCAGCACGTACACGATCAAGAATTTCCTGGCTGCCAATGTCGAGCCACTGCACATCGACTGTCGGATGCCGCGCTTCAAATTCTTTCTCGTAATGCAGCAACAGTTCTTTGCCGTGCGGCGAATAAATCACTAGCACGGTGCGACCGTCACTACACGCGTTGAGCGTGAGCCCTATAGCAACCAGCAGCGCAACGCCTCGTGCTTTGAGATTCACGGTGCGGGCCGACGACGAGAAGCTGGAGCCGCGTTACCCGCATTCAGCAAATTCACAAACAGCCGCGCAGCCCCCGGCACACCAGCGGGTAATTGTCGGAACAGCGCCAGCGAAGTGAAGACATACGTTCCCTTGCCCAGCTTCGCCGTCAGCAGCGCGTTCGCATTGTCTGGTTCATCCAGATCGTGCATCGCGAGTATCGGTGTGTAGGCGGAATCTGCGGTCGCAGGCATGTACGATGCGCGCTCTTGGATCCATCCATTCCAATCGGCGCGATCGATCCGATTTGGACGCGTGAGCAATGGCGAATCGGGGCGCAGCACGCGCACTTCAGCATCTTCTTCCGCGACGCGGTTTGCAGGTCGCGCAAAGGTGAGCGGGAACGGCGCCAGGCCAGGCTTACCAATCTCAGTCTGTTGGTACTGCACGATGAGCGTGCCGCCGTTTCGTACCCAAAGATGCAACATGGGCATCTTGGCTTCTAGCATCGGTTGCGCTTCCATTGCGCGTGGGCCGAGCACAATGACTGAGTAATTGCGGAGCGTCTTGTCATCAATCTCGTCAGCAGGAAGCGCGTTGACTGTCGCACCGAGTTGACGGAGCATCGGCGCAACGTTGTCAGCTAATCCTGTGACGTAGGCGATCGCGCGCGACGGTGCTGCACCCGTTTCGACTGCCTCCAATGCAATTGCCGCGGGACGGTACACGTGCTGCGGCCGCACGTGCTCGTACGCAATGCGCTCGTAGCCGGTCGCGAAGGTACGCGCGGTACCAGCAACGCTGGCCTGCGCACTGACACTGATAACATGTCGGCCGCGTGGGAGCACGCCGCGCAACTGAAAGTTCACGAGCGCATCAGTACCCGCCGCCAGTGTCACGGTCTTTACGGCACTGTCTACCGACAACGCGCGCGGCCAAGCGAGACGCACTCGCACCGGTCCGTCAAGTACTCCGTGGGCTGCGACACGAACCACGATGGTTCGATCAAACTGTTGGTTGGCGCGGACGAATGCCGCCGCGCCGCCGTCAATGCGGAGCGTGACGCGCGGTACAAACTGCACCGGGGTATCGAGCTGCCCGCGCACACCGTCAATGCGACGATACTGAATGGGTGCGGTAAGCTGCACCGGTACACCATTCACAAGTGCAGGGACTGACGCAGTTGGCCGAGCGCCGCGCGCTTCGTCGTCCATTGTTGACGCAGGTTCGATGAACATGTCGCCGGCACGCGTCGTTTGTTCGATGATCGCGTTGCCTGCGCTCGCGAGCGAATCGTCAGAGGTGCGACGCAACCACCATGGCGCTGATCGTTGATACGACGGTAGCGGCAGCGTCGTGACGTAGGCATCACCCGAGGCGATAGTGTCACGGGGAGCCGGTGCGGTTGCGCTGCTTGGCGTAAACACCGACACGCGCGCGACAGTCGGTCCGCGATTCGTAACGCGAAGGACTAACGACGCGGTGTCGCCCTCGGCCACGAGCTCGCGCGCGACTGTTGCCTCGAGAATCAAACCACTCGCGGCCGCGCCCAACTGCTGAAGTTGTGCGAAGGTTCGTGCGGCACTCATCATTAGATCAGCATCAGCGGGCGACGCGTCATTAGGAACATCATCATCGCCACGACAGGCATCACTACGCGAGATATTGCCGCCGGTGCACCACCGATCAAGGAAGCTTCGCGCCTGATCAATGCGCGGTAGCGACGCCCACGGCTCGCGCAAATTAAGCTGCGTGCGGAGGCTGTTGAGCGCGCTCGTGAGACTGTCGAGTGCCTGCCGTTGCGCGGGCGTTGCCGCGGCAGCGAATCGCGCAAGCGACGGATCGATGCCATCAAACATTGAACGTTCAGCATTTGGCGCGGTTGATTCATTCACGCGTGATGCTTCTCTACGCACATAGTTTGCTTGGCCGCCACGCGGCTGCGGCACGCCGAAGCTTTGACTGCGATGTTGGCTACGGCTTTCACCAGCGATTTCAGCCAGTGAGCGACCGCGAATGGGATCGTACACGCCAACGTCTGCCTTCAGCGTACCGTTCGCGGCGTTACCTCGCGCGACGCGATAGAACTTTGCAACGGTCCACGGCGCACCGTGCGTTGCGACGGGAAACTTTGTGACATCCATGCTTGCGTCATACGCCTCGCGCGCGAGCATCCCTGACACCTGATGATGTCCGTGTCCGTCCCTCGCGCTTCCGCTAAAGACTCCAAGAATGATGTGCGGTCTGAACGCGCGCACGATTCGTACAACATCACCAAATACGGAATCTCGCGGCCAATGTTTGTACGTCTCGGCCGCAGTCTTTGAATAGCCAAAGTCATACGCGCGCGTGAAATACTGCCGCGCGCCGTCGGTGCGACGTGCTGCAAGCAGTTCTTCGGTGCGGATAACGCCGAGCCCTTCGCCAAGTTCATTACCAATCGCGTTTTGTCCGCCGTCTCCACGCGTCAGCGACAGATACGCCGCATCGGCCTTGGCTCCGCGCGCGAGCCAGCCAAGTAGTTGCGTATCCTCGTCGTCAGGATGCGCACCAATCATCAGCACGCGCACCGTCGTGCCGAGCGATGTTGTGAGATCGTGAATTGTCACGGCGCCGTGCTGTGCGGCGAGGGTCAGCGGTAGGACGACGGACAACCAAGACAGCGCCGCGAGTTTCGTGAATGTTCGCACAGTGATCATGATGGACTGATGAGAAAGCATCGCGGCCGAGACGCGCGGAAGGCGCCAACAATTACGCGCCTGTCGAACAAATCATGACGGGCGCGCAGTGCACAACGAGAACGAACGACGACGAGGATCAGCGTGACGCCGATGCCTTGCTTGGCTTCGCAGACTTTGCTGCTGGCTTTGGTGCCGTGAGTGCTTCTGCAATGATGCGTGCCTGCTCAACTTTGTGTGCTGCCTCGTACCCCTCGGCGGGGCTCGCGCGTTCCGGTCGACCAGCGTACTTGAGCGGGAGCGCGTTGCCCGTTGCCATTCGAAGGCGTGGTTCGACAAACGTCCACGCACCCATGTTCTTCGGCTCTTCTTGCGTCCACACCACGTCGATCAGATTCGGATAGCGATCAATCACGGCGGCAATCGCATCAAGCGGGAACGGATACAGCTCTTCAATGCGCACCACCGCGATTTCTGCGCTGGGTGACGCGGCGCGAATCTCGTGGTAAATCTTTCCAGTGCAAGCCACTACCCGCGTGACTTTCTTCTCTCGGCCGGTGCTTGTCGCGTCATCAATAACCGGTTGGAACGCGCCGTTCGCGAGATCACTCAGTGCGCTCATTGCATCAGGCAATCGCAACATCGACTTGGGCTGCATCAAAATCATCGGCCGTCGACCACCGCGTAGTGCCTGGCGACGCAACAGATGGAAATACTGCGCTGGCGACGATGGATACGCGACCGTCATGTTGCCTTCTGCGCACAATTGCAGAAAACGTTCAAGGCGCGCCGATGAATGTTCGGGTCCCTGGCCCTCATATCCGTGCGGCAGCAAAAGCGTCAGTCCAGAATCCTGACCCCACTTGGCGCCGTCTGCCGCCATGAACTGATCGATGATTGGCGCTGCGACGTTGGCGAAATCACCGAACTGTGCTTCCCAACAAACCAACGTGTCCGCAGCGGCGGTGCTGTATCCGTACTCAAAGCCCATCACCGCAGTTTCGCTGAGCGGACTGTTGATGATTTCAATCGAACCTTTCGCATCTGCAAGACCTTGCAACGGCACGTATTTCTTGCCTGTGTTCGCATCGTTGAGCACGGCTTGACGATGACTGAACGTACCGCGCTCTACATCTTGACCGGTGAGCCGAACGTTGACGCCATCCTGTAGCAACGTGCCGAACGCCAGCGCTTCTGCATGTCCCCAATCAATCGTCTTCTCAAGCCCTTCTCGGCGACGTTCAAGCGTCTTCGCGAGGCGCGGATTGACGGTCAAATCTTTGGGCCATGCGAGTAGCGCCTCGTTAAGCGCGGTGAGGCGCTTCGCATCAACAGCTGTGGTAACGGCGCTCGCTGCAGCGGCTTCTGGAACATGCTCATCGTGCGTATCAGTGGCGCCGTGCACCTTGTCGTGAATCGCTTCGAGTTCTTTCGCGAAATTTGCGTCGATCGCGTCGACATCCGATTGCGTCAGAACACCATCTTGTACCAAACGTGCGCCCCACACTTGGCGTGGCGTGGCGTGGCCTTTGATGCGCGCGTACAGCTCCGGCTGCGTAAAGAGCGGCTCGTCCGTCTCGTTGTGTCCATGACGACGGTAGCCTACCAGATCGATCAAGAAATCTTTCCCGAACTCAGTGCGATACGCGATCGCGATTCGCACGGCCATTACGCATGCTTCAGCATCATCGGCATTGACGTGCACAATGGGTACGTCAAACCCTTTCGCGAGATCACTGGCGTAGTGCGTGCTGCGCGCGTCGATTGGATCAGTGGTAAAGCCGACTTGATTGTTCGCGATGATGTGCAATGTGCCGCCAACTTCAAACCCGCGCAGTCGGCTCATGTTAAACGTTTCCGCGACCACACCTTCGCCGATGAATGCCGCGTCACCGTGCACGCAGATCGTTAGTACCGACTTCGAGTTGCGCTCGCCAAGCTTGCCTGGAATACGTTGACGTGCGCGAGCAACGCCGTTGATAACGGGGTTTGCAAATTCGAGGTGACTCGGGTTGGGCACCAGCGTCAGTCCCATTTCGGCGCCACTTGGCAGCGTGCGCGTGCCTTCGTAACCCTGATGATATTTGACGTCACCTGTTTCGCTGTCAGGCGCCGCGCCGTGGCGGCCTTCGAACTCGGCGAACAGTTGGCCGTATTCCTTGCCCATCACATTTGTTAACACGTTCAATCGTCCGCGATGCGCCATGCCGATGACAACTTCGGCGGTACCGTGTGCAGATGCTTCGGTGATTGCGGTGTCGAGCATTGGCACGAGCGCATCGGTGCCTTCAATGCTGAAACGCTTTTTGCCCTGATAGGCACGACCGAGAAAGCGTTCCAGTCCGTCGACCTGCGTGAGACGCGTGAGGACAGCGATCTTTTCTTCGTTCGTGAGCGCGCGCGTGTGCTCTTCGGCGCGCAACATGGTGCGGAACCAGGCGCGCTCGGTTTCGCTTGGCAGATGCGTGAGCTCCAGCGCGAGGCGCGACGAGTATCGCTTTCGTAGCATCGCGATTACATCGGCAGCGGTTTTGAAACGCGCGTCTTTGAAACCGAGCGCGGTGGACGGCACGCGATCGAGATCGGCTTCGGTGATGCGATGGAATTCTGGCGTCAGTTCTGCGGCGCCGAGTGGCGCGGTGCCGAGCGGGTCAAGCGGGACGGCAAGGTGGCCGAAAATCCGGATGTTCTGCGCAAGTGCGGCGGCGGCGGCAGCGATGCGTGGAATCTCGGGGTCGCTGGCGGCGGTGTAGCCGGTGGCGCCAGTGGTTGCGAACTGCTGGGCGAAGTGGAAAAACTGTCGCCACGATTCGTCCACGCTGGAGGGATCCGCGCGGAAGGCGTCGAACATTTCGGCGATGTAGCCGTCGTTGAAGACGCTGCTGGTGATGGAGGTGTCGGCCATAGCGTGAAATCTACAGCGGGCAGCGTCGTAATTCTGTGCTGCGTTGGTGGGGGGTTTTAGGTGGTCAGGCTGCAGCGGTGGTTGGGAACTGTGGAGCGTGAGGGTGACTTGGGATTGTATGGCAAATAAGCGACCAAACCGAGCTCGGCCGCCGTCTGAGCGGGAGTCGAAGATTTGTGTGCGGTGTGGGAAGCCGTTTACGTGGCGGAAGAAGTGGGAGCGGGACTGGGAGGGGGTGAAGTACTGCTCGGATCGGTGTCGGGCTGGGTGACGGTGTTCGAAGCGCGTTTTGGTTCGCGCGGCGGGTTTTGGGGTTGTCAGTGACGACGATTCGTGCGGACGAGAAGGGCGTTTTCGCAGGCTCGCCGTTGGCTCGCCGCAAAACTGCGAAACTGCTGAAGGCGCAAAACTGCGGAACTCGAGAACGACGTTTACGCAAGCTCGCCGTTGGCTCGCCGCGAAACTACGAAACTGCTGAAGGCGCAATACTGCAAAACTGCGAAACTGCGAAACGGCGAAACAGCACAAGCGCACCACAGATCAGCAGCTACACCTCGATCCCCTGCAACCCAATCTGAATTCCGCCAACTCGCGTTCGCAAAATCTCGGTTGTCGGTGACTGCAGCGCTTGCACGTGACTCTGCTCAGCCATGAGCAGCGCGACGCGCCAGTCGGAAAATTCGCCGCGTGCCAACTTTCCTAGCTGCACGAACAAGCCTGTCAGCAAATCCGAGTTCCCCACGCGTCGGCCGTACGGTGCGTTGCTGCACCACAATCCACTCTCGGCTGGAGCTTCGAGTGCATCCAGTGCGCGTTGTTCAAAGCTGATCAGCGACGCAACGCCTGCTCGTTCAGCGTTCTCATTCGACATACGAATCGCGCCCGGATCACGATCGCTTCCAATGATCATCGGCGCGTCACTATCAGTTCCCGCAGCGCGCGTTGCCTTCCGAAGATTTGGCAACACATCGCGATCCCAGCCGGGCCAGTGTTCAATCGCAAAATCGCGCGCACGGCCTGGTGCCTGCTTCCGCGCGATCATCGCCGCTTCAATTGGGATTGTGCCTGAGCCACACATGGGATCAATGAAGGGCTCGGCTCCGTCGTAGTCCAACGCAAGCAAACACGCCGCCGCGACAGTCTCGCGCAACGGTGCTTTCGCAATTGCCTGACGATACCCGCGCCGATGCAATAACTCACCCGACGTATCAGCGCTGATTACGCACTTGTCATTGACGATGCGCACCAGAATGCGCTGCGCTTCATCAGTCGGTGCATCCTCTTCGTCAGCATCTGTGAGGCGCACCACCGGCGCATCAATACCAAAGTGCTTGCTGATTTGTTTGGCCACGCGCTCGGCCACGGCGTCGGAATGATAGAGGCGTGACTTTCGACAGGTGACGCGCAACGCGATGGGCTGTCCGGGTAACAGCACCTTACGCCACGGCATCTTGGCGGCGCCTTTCTCAAGATCGGTGAAGCCACTCGCCTTGAACTCACCGAGGCGCACAATCACGCGTGACGCGGTGCGCGACCAGAGGTTGACCAGCGCGAGCGTGCGATCGTCGGCGTTAAACGCTACACCGTCGGGCGTCGGCGGCGCATGGGGGATTTCCAGCGCGTCGAGCTCGAGCGCGGTTACGGGGGCGATTCCGGGAGCGGTGATCGCGAAGGCGGACCAAGGTGTTGTCGTCACGCTCGCAAACTACTTCGCAGATGGAAACGGGGAGGCCACGCCAAACTGCGCGACCTCCCCAAGTACCCACACCTACAGTTGCCGATTTACGGCTTCTTTGGCGCTTCCGGCACCGGCATCGACGTCGCAGGTGCGATCGGCTTTGCAGAATCGGTGGTCGGCTTCGCCGAATCGATCATCGGCTTAATGGCCACAGAATCAGGCTTGACCATCGAGTCCGTCGGCGTGGCCGGCATTGACTGAGTGGCGTTAGCAGCGTTGGCGCTGTCGGTCACCGGCGCGTCTGCCGGCTTGTTACAAGCTGCCAATGCCACGGTGGCGAGTGCAGCGGCGCCGAGGCGCAAGGAACGAATGTTCATGATCATTTCTCCCAATTGGTTGGAGGTACGCATAGGAGAGTCGCGACCCCGAAAAACGTGCACACACCCGCTGCAATCGCTGGATCTGTGCCACGTGGGCTACTGCTGAGGCGCTCGGCTGCGGCCTCAAGCGGAGAAGCGGAGCGAGCTCCACAACGCTTTTTGCGGGCGAGAAGTGCTCTCGAGAGTGTTGTTTGCGGTGGTGCTTGACCGCAACGGCCAGTTGAGCGCGAATGCGCGTAACCGTAGAACCGTATCCATTTGGGTTGTGCGCGAAAGAGAGAGCAGTTGGGCGCATCGGCCCAATACGACGTTTGTGCGCTGCGTGCTTTCTACTTCGATGATCGCGCTTTTGACAGACGTGTGCGCAGTCGAAAGCCGAGCAGCACGGCGAAGATCGCGAAATAGACCAGCGGCCAGAACGTGTCTTTCTTCACGGCCCACAAATAGTGCGTGGTGGCAGTAATCGCGACGACATACGTGAGCTGGTGCAACCGCTTCCATTTCACGCCACCAAGTTTTTTCGCCATGGCGTTGGGCGACGTGATTGCGAGCGGCACGAGAATCAACCAACTGAGCATCCCGATCGTGATGTACGGCCGCTTCAGAATACTGGTCCAGATCTCGCCAAATTGCAGTTCGAGATCGAGGCCGAAGTAGACCATCATGTGCATGGTCGCGTAAAAAAACGTGAACAGACCAAGCATGCGTCGATAGGTGCTGAGCCACGCCCAGCCCGTGAGTTGTCGTAGCGGTGTAATCGCGAGCGTGTACGCCAGACTGCGCAGTGCGAGCGTGCCCGTATCAATCTCGACAATCTTGACAACATCGCCGTCGATTTTGCCGAGCAGCACGGCGTACACCAGCCACGCTGCGGGTGCGAGCAGCACCGCAAACACCAGTGGTTTGAGCGCGCGCGCGATGCGAGGACCGCGCGGTTTGATGCGCGCTGGTGCGATCGATGCCGCGGTCACCGGTGCGGGAAACTCAGTAATTGCGACGGAGATCCATGCCGGTGTACAGCGACGCCACTTGCGCGCTGTAGCCGTTGAACATCAGCGTGGGCTTACGCAGAATGTCCCCAAGTTTTCTTTCACGCGCTTGGCTCCACCGCGGATGATCGACGGTCGGATTGACGTTCGCAAAAAATCCGTACTCATCCGGCGCTGCTTGCATCCAGGTGCTGTTCGGCTGCCGGTCGGTGAACTTCAGCTTGACGATCGCCTTGATGTTCTTGAAGCCGTACTTCCATGGTACGACCAGTCGCAGCGGCGCACCGTTCTGATTCGGGAGCGTCTTGCCGTACATGCCCGTCGCCAGAAATGCGAGCGGATTCAACGCCTCATCCAATCGCAGACCTTCAAGATACGGCCACGCGATCGTGGGCCGACGCTGCCCAGACATCTGCGTGGGATCAAACAGTGTTGTCATCTCAACGAATCGTGCAGACGGCAGCGGATCCGCGCGTCGAATGACGTCGGCGAGCGGAATTCCGCGCCACGGAATTACTGCACTCCACGCTTCAACGCAACGGAATCGACAGGTGCGATCTTCAACACGACTCGGCCGCAGAAAATCATCGAGTGGCATATCACCGGTGCGGCGACACATCCCCTCAATTTTCAGCGTCCACGGGCGGGTGCGAAACTGCTGCGAGTTGGCTTTCGGATCTTCTTTGTCGGTGCCGAATTCGTAGTAGTTATTGTAACTCGTGACCTTCGCCTCATCAGTCACCTCATCACCCTGCGGCTGTGCGCCAGCGGTACGCGCACCACCGAGCATCGCTTCAACCAGCGCACCCGTCGCAGAAATGGCGCCGATGCTTCCGGCCACACCAAGGAACTCACGGCGATTGAGATACTCGCGCTCCGGTGTAATCTCGGATGACGGCGGCTCGATTCGGTTGCGGATCAGCATGATGGGCAGCGACAGAATGTACGGTGAAACAAATGTGCAGTGAAACAAATGTGCAGTGAACCAACTGTGCGTTGAAACAACTGAGCAGTCACAAGCGCGTGCTAGCGCAAATACGTCCCAAAATACCATTCGCTGTGACACCCGAACTCGCTCGCTAGATCATTACTGCCTACGCATCACAGTTTACAACACTTTTCGAGCCCAAATGAGCCGCTGCACCACGTTCACGCTGACCATTGCAGCCATGATCGCGAAAAGGAGTGCCAATCGGCCCGGAAAC
>JANNWU010000366.1:0-4515 GCA_031408755.1 Gemmatimonadaceae bacterium
CGAGTACTCGGAGCAGTCGCCGGCGTTGCAGGACAGGTTGTATCTGAACGATGGACGTGGCACGCTGACGAAAGCAATGGGTGCACTTCCGTCAGAGACGAACAGCGGATCACGCGCCGCTGTCTCAGACTTTGACGGCGACGGTGACATGGACATCTTCGTGGGTAGCCGCGCAATTCCATGGCGCTACGGGCCCAGTCCGAGCAGCATGTTGCTGCGCAACGATGGTAAGGGCCACTTTGAAGATGTGACCGACCGTCTTGCGCCTGGGCTGCGAGAAATTGGATTGGTAACGGACGCTTTGTGGCAGGACACCAACGGTGACGGGCGCGCAGACTTGGTGCTGGTTGGTGACTGGATGCCGATCACAATGTTCCGGAACGCCGGCGGTCGATTGGTGAAGTCTGCCGTACCTGGCTTGGCGCAGAGCTGCGGCTGGTGGAACCGGATTGTTGCCGGTGACTTCACTGGCGATGGAAAAGTTGACTTCGCGGTGGGAAACTTTGGATTGAACAGTCGATTGAAAGCGACGCCGCGCGAACCTGTCACCATGGCGGTCAGAGATTTTGATGGGAACGGCGTCGTCGATCAGATTGTCGCGAGTTACAATGGACAAAAGAGTTATCCACTGGTGCTGCGTGATGAAATGATCCGCGCATTACCGCCGCTCAAGGTGCGCTTTCTGAGTTATGAAGGGTACGCGAAGGCGACAGTTGACCAGATTTTCCCCGCATCGGAGATGGCTGATGCGGTTCAGCGGAAGGCGGAAACATTCGCATCGAGTTTGGTGCGCAACGACGGCAATGGCGCATTCACTGTGGTGCCACTTCCGAGAGAAGCGCAGCTGGCTCCGGTGTTTGGTATGTTGGCGGAGGATGTGAACGGTGACGGCGCTGTCGATCTGCTGTTGGGCGGAAACTTTGATGGTGTGAAACCAGAAATTGGTCGGTTGAGCGAGAGTTACGGCACGGTGCTGCTCGGCTCGCGGACGGGCGCGTTTACAACCAGTCGCCGCGCAGAGAGCGGGTTTTTTGTCCGTGGGCAGGTGCGCGATATCGTGCGCGTAAAGGGTCGCACTCGCCAGCGTGTGCTGGTGGTGCGCAACAACGATCGTCCCGCTTTGTTTGCCCTTAACCGTGGCGCGCCATGACATTACTGCTTCGTGCGTTGCCGCTGATTGTTGCCGCGCAGTTATTTGTAGCTTGCGACCGCACGTCGGTGAGCGGGGCGCCAGTGACAACGGCAGATGCGACACCGCTCCACGATGCAGTGAAGCAGGTGAACGATGTAATTGTCTACGACATCTTTAGCCCACCGCAAGCAAGCCGAGTGTATGCGTACGGCAGCATCGCAGCATATGAAGTGTTGCGACAGAGTGACAGTTCGTACCGCACGTTGGCAGGGCAACTGAATGGCCTGACGCCAATACCGTCGCGCAACGCAGGCGAGGAGATCTCGCTGGCATTGGCGGGCGTTCATGCGTACATGACGGTCGGCCGCACGTTGACGTTTAGCCAGGCGCGCATGGACACGCTGCGCACAGCAATGGATCAGCGGCTGCGTACGGGATTAAGTGACGCCGTGTTCACGCGTTCAATTGCGTACGGTGATACTGTCGCAAAACATATTCTCGCGTGGGCAGGGAAAGATCGATTCAAACAATCGCGCGGCTTGCCCAAATTCAGTGTGACGCGCGAGGTGGGACGATGGATCCCGACACCACCAGCGTATATGGATGCGGTAGAGCCAAACTGGGGCACGCTTCGTCCGTTTGTCATGGACACATCGAACCAGTTCAAGCCAGAACCGCCATTCCCGTTTGACACAGCAAAAACCAGTGAGTTCTACAAGCAGATGGTTGAGGTGCAGCAGATTGGAATCAACCTCACAACGGAACAGCGCGCGATTGCGGCGTTCTGGGATTGCAATCCATTTGTGATGCACGTGCAGGGCCACACAATGTTTGCGACAAAAAAACTCAGCCCGGGCGGGCACTGGATGGGAATCGTGCGCCAAGCATCGCGTAACTCTCGGGCCGATATGCCGCGTGCAGCCGAAGCGTATGCGCGGACCGCGATTGCGCTCGCTGATGGATTCTTGAGCGTGTGGGCCGAAAAGTATCGCAGCAACCTGATTCGCCCTGAGACGAGCATCAATACGTACGTGGATGAGAAGTGGGAGCCGTTGCTGCAGACGCCACCGTTTCCGGAGTACACCAGCGGTCACAGTGGAATTTCGAGTGCAGCATCGGTGGTGTTGACACACTTATTTGGCGCCGACTTCGCCTTCGCAGATTCTACAGAATTGGAATACGGGCTTCCTGTTCGGAGATACGTATCGTTTGATGCTGCGGCGCAGGAGGCTTCTGTGAGCAGACTGTATGGTGGCATTCATTATCGTCGCGCAGTGGAGCAGGGCCAATTGCAGGGGCGTAAGGTTGGTGAGTACGTGGTGGCGAAAGTGATCACGCGTGCGGCGGCGAGAGCGGTCGCGGCGGCGCGATAACTCGTGCCCTCGTGAGCCGCACTCTATCGCGCCTGCTGCGAGCGCCGGTTGTTTGGAGTGCTCTCGCGGCGCTGCTAGTAGGGTGCACGGAGAAAAGTGGTGAGCCACAAAAAGCGGTGGCGGTGCAAGACACGGTGCCCACAGGTCCGCCGCGCTTCGATAAACTTTCGCCCGACTCCACCGGCGTTCGTTTCGCGAACACGCTGCCAGAAGCGCCCGAGTTCAATATTCTCAACTACCTGTACTACTACAACGGCGGCGGAGTTGCAGTTGGTGACGTGAATGGTGACAGTTTGCCCGATCTGTACTTCTCATCGAACCTTGAGAAGAACCGACTGTATCTCAATCGCGGCAATTTCAAGTTCGATGACGTGACAGATGCTGCTGGCGTTGGCGGGCCACCGGGCTGGAAGACTGGCGTCACGATGGCCGATGTAAATGGCGACGGCCTCTTGGATATTTACGTGTCGGCGGTGAGCTACCTGACGATGAAGGGCAAGAACATGCTCTACGTCAACAACGGCAACGGATCATTTACTGATCGCGCCGAACAGTTAGGTGTGGCGCACGCGGGTTACTCCACACAATCTGCGTTTTTTGATTACGACGCAGATGGTGATCTCGACTTGTTTTTGTTGAGCCACTCCACGCACACGGAGCGCGCGATTGGCTCTGCAACCAAGCGCGACGTGCGGAATGCGCGTGCGGGTGGACGGCTGTATCGCAACGACGGCGCACGTTTTACTGACGTCAGCGCCCAAGCGGGTATTTTCGGCGGTATTGAAGGTTACGGTTTGGGCGTCGTGATCAGCGATCTGAATGTGGATGGCTGCCCCGACATTTACGTCGCAAATGATTTTCAAGAGCAAGACTTTCTTTACTACAACACCTGCAAAAAGTCGTTCGTAGAATCAATTGCTTCGGCCACTACGCACACCAGCCGTTTCTCAATGGGTGTGGACGCGGCCGATATCAACAATGATGGTCGGCCTGATTTGTTTGTGGGCGACATGTTGCCAGAAAATGAAGCGATTCTCAAATCGTCGGCAAGTTCGGAGTCGTACAGCCTCTTCAACCTCCGCGTGCGTGCCGGCTACCATCCGCAGTATGCGCGGAATACGCTGCAGCTGAACCGCGGAGAGGGAAGGTTCAGCGAAATCGCATTTCTTGCCGGTGTGGATGCAACGGACTGGACGTGGTCACCGCTTTTCGCGGATCTGGACAATGATGGCCGCAAAGATCTATTCATCACTAGCGGAATTTACCGACGTCCGAACGATCTGGATTACATCAACTTTGTGGGCAACGATGCCGCCCAAGCGTCGCTCGCCAATGGTGTGAATCGAGAAAATCTGTCGCTGCTGCAAAAGATGCCGACAGTACCGGTTAGCAATCACGCCTATCGTAACGACGGTGACTTGCATTTCACCGATATGGCGAAAGCGTGGGGACTCGCGCAGCCAGGCTTTTCGAATGGCGCAGCGTATGCAGACTTGGATAACGACGGCGCGCTTGATCTGGTGGTCAACAACTACAACGCGCCGGCGTCGATTTATCGAAATAATGTGCGCGCTACAGCTGCTACCAACTATCTCGCGATTGATCTGCTGGGGCAGGGTAAGAACACTCGCGGCGTTGGCGCGAAACTGTTTGTCACGCAAGGCGCTGAACGCCAGATGTTGGAGCAGATGCCAACGCGCGGGTTCCAATCGTCGGTGGATCAGCGCCTTCACTTTGGTGTTGGCGCTGCGACTGTCGTTGATTCGTTGACTGTGGTGTGGCCAGATCAGCGATTCCAAGTGCTTACCAACGTGCAAGTGAATCGCACGGTAGCACTCGCGCAGCGTGACGCACGCGGAAAGTACTCGTACGTCAATACATCTTCGAAAGCCCCACTCTTTCGTGATGTGACCGATAGCAGCGTAACTGGTTTCGCGCATCTCGAGAACGATTTTAACGACATGGACCGCGAGCCCTTGATGCCGCATCTCCTGTCGACGGAAGGGCCTG
>JANNWU010000367.1:0-3650 GCA_031408755.1 Gemmatimonadaceae bacterium
TTGCCAGAAGCGCAATTGGATCGGTTTTTGGTCAAGGTTCGCGTCGGATATCCTGCTGCGGCAGACGAACTATTGATGTTGCAGGCGCACGCGCGCGGCGACGATCCCGAACAGCGATTTGGCGCTGACGGTGCCGCCATTTCGGCCGAGGCGCTGGATGCACTTCGCGAGGCAACTGATCGCGTCACGATCGCGCCAGAGGTGGTCGCATACATCGCCGCGTTGGTGCGCGCGACGCGTGAGGATCCGGCGCTGGCTCTCGGTGCGTCGCCGCGTGCATCGGTTGCACTCTTGCGCGTCGCACGCGCGGCTGCGGTGCTGGCCGGTCGCGACTTCGTGACACCCGATGATGTGAAGGGTTTCGCACCCGCCGTGCTGCGCCATCGCTTGATCCTGAGCCCCGAATTGGATGTGGAAGGTCGCACGACCGACGACGTGCTTGCAGCGGTTCTGCTACGCGTACCGGCGCCGGTGTAAGCGGTGATTCGGCGGCTGTTTTCTTGGCTTTCAAGCTTCGCACCAACGCCGAGGCTCGCGCTCTGGCTCGCGATCGCGGCGTTGGCGTGGTTGCTCCCGCTGCCGTCACCGTGGTCGACGATCATCGCTCTGCTCGCGATCGGTATCGTGCTTGCGGCGGCGATCTGGGATCTCGTGCAACTCCCGTCACCAGAGGCATTGACCGTCACGCGCGTGATGCCAGCGCAGCTAGGCTCCGGCGACGAAGATGCGATCTCATACACCGTGCAGTCCGCGTGGCCAAGCAGCGTGCGCGCGGTGCTGGCTGACCGTACTCCGCCGGCGCTTGGCGGTGGTGCGGTGCGAGTTGAGGAGTTGCGCATTGCGGCAATGGGAACGGTGAACGTGGCATCGCCGGTGCGTGGTGTCACGCGTGGTCCGGCATCGGTTGGCCCGGTCGCACTGCGGTTGCACGGCGCGTTGGGATTGATGGACGTGATTCGCGATATCAATGTCGACGATCAGATCGACGTGGTGCCGTCACTGTCGCAAGTTCGAAGGTTTCGCCTGCTGGCGGTGCAGAATCGGCTCCGTGACGCTGGCGTTCGGCAGATTCGGCGGCGTGGCGGTGGAATGACGTTCGACGCGCTGCGTGAGTATGTGGCCGGCGATGATCCGCGACTCATTGACTGGAAAGCGAGCGGACGTCGCGGTGTGGCACAGGTTCGCCAATACACCGTGGAGCAGGGGCAAACGGTGATCATCGCGTTGGACGCTGGCCGTTTGATGACGCAGATGGCTGGCGATCGTTCGCGCTTTGAATACGCAATCAATTCGTGTTTGGTGCTAGCCGATGTTGCGCAGCAGGGCCGCGATAAAGTGGGCTTGCTGGTGTTCGACGATCAGATCCGGGGCTGGGTGCCGCCGGGTCGTGGGTCTGCAGTGATTCGCGCGATGCGCAGCACATTGGCGGCGTGCGATGCGCGATTGGTTGAGCCAGACTACGCGCTTGCGTTTCGCACGCTCGCGCAACGGCAGCGCTCGCGCGCGCTGGTCATCTGCCTGAGCGATGTCATCGACGTGCGCGCGAGTCGCGCTATCGTCACGCAAACCCGACATGCGGCGCTTCGACATATCACGGTGTTTCTGGCACTTCGTAATGACACCTTGGTCGCAACCGCGCAGCCGTCGTCGTCGGGTAGCGAGAACGATGCATGGCGCGGTGCCGCGGCTGAAGCGCTCCTCGATGCACGGAGCGAGGCGTTACTCCGGATGCGCAGGCTAGGCGTGCAGGTGTTGGACGTTCCGCCACAGTCCATGTCTGCGGCTCTCGTCAATCGCTACCTGTCGATCAAGGCGCGCGGAGAGTTGTAGCGTCGGCTAACACTGCCGGCGTCGTCTCGCGACCACGCGCGAGATACCAGCACATGAAAATCGCGGTGATGCCGGCTGTCGCGAACTTGGCGCTGTCTGGCAGCTTTGACGGGGAGATATTCCCTTCGATAATACCGGCAAGAATCAAGAACAGTACAACGCACGCAACCAGATGCAGTGATCGAATTCCGTTGACTGCCAATGCTTCGCGTCGCGTTCTGTCGCCTGGCACCAACATCGCCGTGGCGAGGAGTAAACCAGCCGCGCCAGCGAGACAGATGGCCGACAGTTCGAGTACGCCATGCGCTGCGACGAAGCCCAGGATCTGACCGCTGATTCCTCTGGTAATGTACAAGCCGACGCCCGCGCCAAGCGCCGCAATACCGTTGAACACTAGTGCGTACACCGTGAGCGCACCCGCTGTAATTCCACCAGCAAACGCGACCAGCGCCACGCGAATGTTGTTCGTCATGAGAAATGCCGACAGCACCGATCCTTTCTCATCTTCGCCATTTGGCAGGTAATCCGCGCCGGTGTTTCCACGTTGCTGCCCCTGCTCGGCACGCTCGATCATTCCCGCCGGCAACATGCGTTCTGCTAACGACGGTGTGCGAACAATTGCGGCAATGGTTGCGAAGGCGGGAACGAAAAGCAGCAGCGAGGCAACCAGCACATGCCGCCAACTCCGTCGAACTTCTCGCGGCACATCGAACATCATAAAGTGAAGCATGCGCTCAAGGCTTTGCGCCGGTCGCCGATAAAGCAGGTTGTGCCCCGCTGACACCACGCGCGAGAGCGAGAACACGGCGTCGCCACCACGACCACGATCGGCGGTGCGCAGCCGCGCCAAGTCAGTGGCCACTTCACGATACGATTCGACAAACGCGGTGACTTCGTCTTCGCTCATCGTGCTCATACCACGTCGCCGCGTGCGCGAAACCTCAGATGCAAAAGCGTCCCAACGCGCGCGCCCTTCGGCCACCACCGCCCACTCTTCGCGGCGTAAGCCACCGGCGCTGGTAGTTGGGCCAAGTGCGCGACGTGCGCGGAGTTCACTGGCGTGCAGAATCCGTAACGCGGCCACTGCATCGGTGCGGACACCAATACCAAGTCTCGCAACCAGTGCAGCGGCAATACGCGCACGGGAATCGTCATCGAGCGTGACTTCACGCGTCACGAAACGATCCAGCAACGCAAAGCGATCATCGTCTAGCGTGGCGACGCCAACAGGAAGATCGACGTCGGCCTCAGACGCTTGCGCCTTCGGCTTTTCGTGTCGGAGCAAGCGTTCGCGCACTACAATTGTGCCCGCGACCAAATCACCTAGCCGTTGATTGCGTCCGTTCGCGACAACTGCAACCATTCCGACGAAATAGCCAAACGGCAGAAAGTCGACGAATCTCAGCAAGTTGCGTGCAGCGCTCGCGCCAACGTCTACGCCACCGCCACCGTTGCGCACGACTCGCAATCCGAGCACGCGCTTGCCCGGCGTCTGACCATCGAAGACCGCCTCGAACATCACGAAGTAGCCCCACAAGATCAGAAACTGTCCGATGATGGCCGCAGCTTGCACCCAATTCCGGTCGGTGAATTCACGCGCGCCTGGCAGATATTTCGGAATGGACGCGGCGCCAAACCAGAGCGTGCCGATGAGCACGAAAATTATCAGCAGGTCGATCAATGCCGCCGCACCGCGTGCGCCAATACCGGCAAGGGTGTAGGAGACAACTACCTGCTCCGGCGTTTCCACGTCCAACGTGGCGTCGAGTGCGGAGCGCGGATTTGCAGCGCGGGCAGTGGTCACAGGCATCCGACTATTC
>JANNWU010000368.1:0-4906 GCA_031408755.1 Gemmatimonadaceae bacterium
CACGAATAACTGGCCGTACTCTGCCGCCGGTGAAAATACGATCAAGCGGTCTGATTTCCCGAACTATATGGAAACGTACTTCGAGAATCCGCGTGGGATTCATGCGATGCGTGTACTCGGTGCGCGAAAGGATTTCACGATCGAGACGTTGCGCGAGGCGGCGTACGACAGCTACCTGCCAGCGTTCGCGGAACTGATTCCTGTGCTCGTCAAGTCGTATGATCAGATGCCGATGTCAAATCCGCTTCGCGCGAAACTTGGCGAACAGATTTCACTCTTTCGCACGTGGGACTATCGATACTCTGAAGGCTCCGTACCCACCACGCTTGCTGTTTTCTGGGGTGAACGGCTGTGGCGTGCGTCGCGTGCGGATGCCGATAGCGAAAACATGTCGGTGTATGAGTACATGACGCAGAAGACGACGTCGGCGATCAAACTACAGTTGCTTGCTGACGCGTCGGATTCGCTGGCCGCCGACTTTGGAACGTGGAAGATGACGTGGGGCGAAGTGAATCGCTTCCAGCGTCGCACCGGAGACATTACGCAAGAGTTCAGCGATGTCGCCGCAAGCTTACCGGTACCGTTCGCGTCGTCTCGCTGGGGCTCGCTCGCATCGTTTGGTGCGCGCGCCTATCCGGGCACAAAGAAGCTGTACGGTACTAGCGGCAACAGTTTCGTTGCGGTCGTTGAGTTCGGCGATAGTGTGCGTGCGAAAGCGGTGACGGCTGGCGGATTAAATAGCAATCCCGGCTCCAAACATTTTAACGATCAGGCGTTGCGATACAGCGCTGGCAATTTGCGCGACGTGTACTTCTATCGCTCCCAACTTGTTGGGCACACAGAACGGGAGTACCACCCGGGGAAGTGAGTTGGCCTCTGCTGGTGGCGGGGTCGCTCTGTCAATCTGTGGTTAGCAATCGCGCAGGTCGCCGGGCAGTGCGGCACATCTGATCAAGTCAGTGCGCGACTGGGCACCGAAACGCGAGCGCAGAGTGCATTGCAGTCCGCGATTACATTATGCGCCTGCGTCTTCGCTCACCTCTCGCCCCGTCTATCATGCCTGCGCAACTCGCAGTTCCCGCCGTTGATTCGTTGCTCAAGCTGCACGGTCAAGTTGCGCTCGTTACCGGTGCGTCTGGCGGAATTGGTGGCGTCATTGCGAAACGACTCGCAGAGGCTGGAGCTGCAGTCGCGGTGCATTTTCATCGCAACGTCGCGGCTGCGCGGTTGGTGGTTGATGCCATCGTTGCAGGTGGCGGACGAGCGATGAGCGTGCGCGCAGATATCGCTTCGGAAGTGAATTGCGCCGCCATGTTTTCCGAGATCGCGAGTACACTCGGCGACGTCGACATTCTTGTCAACAATGCTGCGGATCAGGGCGTGCAGTCGTTGCCCCAGATGCAGTTGGCAGCGTGGCAAGCGATGATGGCGACCAATCTTGATGGCACGTTTCTCACGACGCGATTGGCTGCCGAGGCCATGAAGCGACGCGGTGTGCGTGGCGCGATCATTAACATCGCGTCGATCGAAGGCATCGCACCGGCGGCGGGCCACGGGCATTATGCAACGTCGAAGGCTGGCATGTTGATGTTCACACGCGCTGCAGCGCTTGAGTACGGGCGCGACGGAATTCGCGTCAACGCCGTGTCGCCAGGACTCATTGATCGACCGGGGCTGTCGTCAGATTGGCCAGAAGGCGTTGCGCGCTGGACCAGTGTGGTACCGCTGGAGCGTTTGGGGCAGCCAGAAGATATCGCCGATGCGGTGCTCTTTCTCGCCGCTCCGGCGTCGCGCTGGGTCACAGGCGCGAATCTCGTTGTTGATGGCGGAATCACGGCGCGACCCACTTGGTAGCGCGCCAATGCCGCAACATCTCATGCACATGGCGCTTCTCGTTCGCGAGTACGATGAGGCGATCGCGTGGTTCACGAATGTGCTCGGTTTCAGTTTGCTTGAAGATTCGCTGCAGACTCCAGAAAAACGGTGGGTTCGCGTTGCGCCGCCGGGTTCAACTGAGAGTGAGCTCTTGCTTGCGCGCGCTGCCAATGACTCACAGCGTGCATTCGTCGGCAAGCAAGGCGGCGGACGCGTGTTTCTGTTTCTGAATACCGATGATTTTTGGCGCGACTATGACGGGATGCACGCACGAGGCGTGAAGTTTTGTGAAGCGCCGCGCGATGAGGAGTACGGGACCGTGGTTGTGTTTGAGGATTTGTACGGCAATCGCTGGGATCTGGTGCAGATGCTCAAATTTTCGGAGCCGCGATGAATCGCTATCGGTTTTTATGTTCCGTGCATGCGCTCGCGACGCGTATTGCTTTCGTCGCCGTAAGCGCGTCGGTTCTCGCTATAAATGCGCACGCACAGCAACCAGCCAACTGGACAGACACGATTTCGCCGTTTCGGCTGATTGACAATGTGCATTATGTTGGCAGCGCTGGCTTGTCCGCGTGGCTGATCACCACGCCAGCGGGACATATCTTGCTTGATGTTGGCATGCCGTCCAACGCAGCGATGGTACAGCGCAACATTGAACGATTGGGGTTTGCGTTGCGCGATGTGAAAATTCTACTGAATTCACATGCACACTTTGATCACGCCGGTGGTTTGGCGGAGTTGAAGCGCGTGACTGGTGCGACGCTCATTGTGCACCGGGGAGATCGCGTGGCGTTGGAGCGCGGTGTGTACGTGGGCTCCGAGGATGTTGTTGCGTATCGCTTTCCAGCGGTCGCGGTTGACAGCGTGATTCGCGACGGCGCTACGGTCACGTTAGGTGGCGTGACACTGACGGCGAATCTCACGCCTGGCCACACCGCTGGCTGCACGTCGTGGACGATGCCGGTGATGGACGATGGCGTGCGCCGGACGGTGATCTTTTTCTGTAGCGCGAGTGTGGCTGCAAATCGACTCGCGCCCCGTCCGCAGTATTCGCGAATCGTTGCGGATTACAGAGCAGCGTTTCGCCGGTTGAGGGCGTTGCAAGCGGATGTGTTTCTGGCTGGGCACGCGGAGTTGTTTGGACTTGTTGAGCGCCGCGCGCGTTTGGGTGAGCAGGGGCGCGGGAACCCGTTTGTGGATGCAGGGGCGTTGCGGCGGTGGACGTTGGAGTTTGAGGCGAGCTTTGAAAAAGAGTTGGCGCGGCAGCGGGGTGGTGGGCGGTAAGTCGTGTGACGGGTGCGGGTTAGAGTGAAATGGTCGCTGGTCGGAAAAGCATTTGTTCCGGAGGAACTCCGTCCCCGTGCCCGGAGGAACTCCGTCCCCGAACGCGATAAAAAACGTCGAAGTGCATCAGCTATCACCCCGGACTCGCCACCAACCCCGCCGCCTCAACCCCCGCAATCGCTGCAATCTCATCGTTATCGGACGAATCACCAGTCACACCAACCGCGCCAATAACTGCACCGCTGCCATCAAGCACCAGCACACCGCCAGGCACCGGAATCAACGCACCGCCAATCGCCGACATCGCGGCCGCCACGAAGTACGGCTGCGCCTCGGCGCGCTTCATTAACGCGCGTGATCCAACGCCCATCGCCAATGCGCCGTTCGCCTTCCCGAACGCGATCTCAAAACGCTTGTTCGAAGCGCCATCTTCGCGCTCGAATGCAGTAACGCAAGCGCCACGATCAAGTACAACGATCGAGAGCGGTTGCATGCCCTTTGCCACACCTGTCGCGCGTGCGGCGGCGATGATCGTGCGGGCGAGGTCGAGTGTCAGATCCATGAGAGTGCGTCCCGGCTGATGCTGAAAAGTGAAATTCTTCGTGTAAAAGAATTCTGCTCGTGAAGGCGTGACAGCCCTACCGCGCTAGTCTAATAACTGCGCCTTCCGCTGCGCGCGACGTGCATGAAGAATTGGCTCAGTATATCCCGAGGGTTGCGTGCGGCCCTGCAGAATGAGGTCGCGTGCTGCGAGAAACGCCGCGCCATCGTACGTAGTGGACATCGGTATGTACTGTGGGTCACTCGCGTTCTGGCGGTCCACAACCAGCGCCATCTTCCGCAGTGCACTCTCAACTTGATCGATAGAAACCACGCTGTGGTGCAGCCAGTTACCGACGTGCTGTGACGAAATTCTGCAGGTCGCACGATCTTCCATCAGCGCGATGTCATCAATGTCGGGCACCTTGGAGCAACCGACGCCCTGATCAACCCAACGGACGACGTATCCGAGAATGCTCTGAATGTTGTTCTCAATTTCGCGCTGACATTGCGAGCTAGTCCACTGCGAGGCATCACCGAGCGGAATCGTGAGAATACTCGTGATACTTGCGCGCGGCCTCGAAACAATTTCGCGTTGACGGTCGTGCACGTTCACACGGTGGTAGTGCGTGGCATGCAACGTGGCTGCAGTCGGCGATGGCACCCACGCGCAGGTTGCGCCGGCCTGCGGATGTGCAAGCTTCACGCGCAGCATGTCGGCCATCAGATCCGGCGCGGCCCACATCCCTTTCCCAATCTGCGCTTTGCCGGGAAATCCGCACGCTAGGCCGACGTCGACGTTACGGTCTTCGTACGCTGCAATCCACGGCTCGCCCTTCATCATCGCCTTTGGAACCATCGGCCCCGCTTCCATCGACGTGTGAATTTCGTCGCCAGTACGATCGAGAAATCCCGTGTTGATGAACACCACACGCGACTGCACTGCGCGAATGCACTCGAGCAAGTTGACTGTCGTGCGACGCTCCTCGTCCATGATGCCGAGTTTCACTGTGTCGCGCGGCAGGCCAAGAATATCTTCGACCATCGAGAATACATCACCGGCAAACGCCACCTCGTCGGGGCCATGCATTTTTGGCTTCACGATGTAAATCGAGCCGGTGACCGAATTGCGTTCAGCATGGGCGCGCTGCCGATCATGCGTTGCGATCAACACCGTGACGATTGCGTCGAGCAACCCTTCCGG
>JANNWU010000369.1:0-7066 GCA_031408755.1 Gemmatimonadaceae bacterium
CCCACCGGTCCAAAGAGTTTACACAACAACACCGGCGCGTGCTCTCAGATCCGCGCGCGGTCACCGGTTTTCGACCGCAGCTGAAAGAGATGGTTTACCAGGTCGTGATTGATCGGTCGTCGGGATCGCACATGTGGGATCTTGATGGGAACGAGTATGTGGATACGCTCAGTGGATTTGGATGTAGCCTGTTCGGATGGCAACCGCAGTTCGCAACTGATGCGGCGATCGCACAAATTGCACGCGGGCACGAGATTGGGCCGATGAGCCCACTGGCTGCAGAAGTTGCAGAGTTGGTTTGCGAGATGACGGGTAATGAACGCGCTGCGTTCTGCAACACCGGTTCTGAAGCGGTGATGGGTTGTATGCGAATCGCGCGTACAGTAACTGGCCGAGATACGATTGCGATTTTCAATGGTTCGTATCACGGAATATTTGATGAAGTGATCGTTCGCGGGACGAAGAAATTGCGCTCGGTGCCCGCGGCGCCCGGAATTCTGCCGTCAACAGCGCAGAATGTTTTGATCCTCGAGTACGGGGATCCTGCGGCGTTGGACATCTTGCGCGAACGCGGTCACGAGTTGGCGGCGATCATGGTTGAGCCAGTGCAAAGTCGACGCCCTGAGCTCCAGCCGAAACAGTATCTGCACGATCTGCGAAAGATTGCCGATGATTGTGGCGCGGTCTACATCTTCGACGAAGTGATTACCGGGTTTCGTTGTCACCCCGGCGGTGCGCAAGCGTACTTTGATGTGCGCGCAGATCTCGCGAGTTATGGTAAAGTGATTGGTGGCGGCTATCCATTCGCGGTGATCGCGGGCAAGTCCAAGTACATGGATGCATTGGACGGCGGTTTTTGGGAGTACGGAGACGCATCGGTGCCGACAGTTGGCGTCACGTACTTCGCTGGAACGTTCTGCCGACATCCGTTGGCGCTGGCGGTCGCGAAAGCGGCGTTAATACATATGAAAGAGCAAGGCCCTGCGCTCCAAGCAGGCTTGAACGCGCGAACCGCCGAGCTGGCCGCTGAGTTAAACGCGTTCTTTGTCTCTGTTCGTGCGCCACTGGAGGTTCGATACTTCGCGTCGCTCTGGAAAGTGTTTTGGACGGAGGAACAGCCGTATGGAGACTTGCTGTTTTATTACATGCGTGACAAGGGAATCCATATTCTCGACATGTTCCCCTGTTTTCTGACTACGGCGCACTCGGCTGCCGATGTTGCAGCAATCGTAGCAGCGTTTAAGGAGTCGGTGATGGAGTTGCAAACTTCTGGTTTTCTGCCTGGTGGCGATATCGCGCTAGCACCGGTTGCGCAAGCGGTCGTCGCTGGTGAACCGCCAGTGGAAGGGGCGCGTTTAGGACGCGATCAGCAGGGTAATCCAGCGTGGTTCGTGCGCGATCCAAATGATTCGGCAAAGTTTGTTCGCGTCGTGCACGTATAATGCTTTGCGATGTTAGAGCGCTATGACACGTGACGTTTTGTATCGGCGACGCTCGCTCAGGTCAATTCTGTTGATCGTCGTTGGTCTGCTGCCGTTAGCCATCGTGTCAGTGTTAGGGCTTCGAATTTTTCTTCGCGAGCGCGCATACTTGCACCCCAAGCATGGGCGCCTTCGCATTTCGCTTGCAGAAGCCGCCGTTGATGGAATGCACGAGATCGCGATCAGCAGCGGCAGCGGATCTCGCATCGCTGCGTGGTATGCTCCATCAAGAAACGGCGTCAACGTAATTCTCATGCACGGCACATCGGGTGATCGAAGTGATGTGTTGGATGAAGTGCGAATTCTACGTTCAGTCGGCACTGGGATTATCGCGTTTGACTTTCCCGGTCACGGCCTTAGCACCGGTCGTGTGGAGTGGGGCAAGGCCGAACGAGACGCGCTGAGCGCCGTTGTCAGTTGGTTGACGGAGCAACCGGGTCTCGACTCTTCGCGAATTGGCGCAGTTGGTTTCTCCTTTGGCGGCCATGTGTTGGCGCAAGTCGCGGCAAAGGATCGCCGAATTCGTGCGGTTGCGTTGCTCGGGACGCCGGCCAGTCCGACTGATTTGGTGCGTTGGGAGTATCGACACTGGGGCCCGGTTGCGGTCTGGCTTGCGCTGCGCGCTGACGAATTTCTCTATCCGGAGCCTGATACAATTCCGGCGCGCAGCATCGTCTCACAAATTTCACCTCGGCGATTGCTAATAGTCTCCGGAACGGCTGACGATGTGGTTCCACCTGATGTTGCGCAAGATCTCTTTGACGCGGCCAAGGAACCAAAGCAGATTCTGATCGTGCCGAACGCGCAGCACGGCGCGTACGCTTCCCCCGGTTCGTCACGTTACGCAGAAGTAGTGCAACAGTTCTTCAGCCCTGCCGCATTCGGGTCGATTCGACATTCACCAGAATAGAAAATCGCACGTGAAAGTCCCGCGATCGAGAGCGCTACTACTGATGCGCGGAGTTCTTGCGCGCCGATACGAAGTTGTCGATACGTAGCAGAAGCTCGGCAAGCGGTGCATCGTCCCGTACCACGATGCGTACAGCGTCGCCTCGTATTCTGGATACTATTTCCGGCGTTGCATGTAGTCCTGATCGACCCCGGGTCGTATTTGAGCACGCTTTACAACCAGAATATCAACGGCACCTGGCGTGACAGGTGGTGGTTGCAGGGCGTTACCCATGGGAGCGTTCTTCAAGCTCGACCACGCGACCATTCTGGCGACTTTTCGATGTGCGACTATACTGCACGACGAGTGCCGAGCCCGGATGGCGGAATTGGTGAGACGCAGGGGACTTAAAATCCCCCGACCGCAAGGTCATGTGGGTTCGATTCCCACTCTGGGCATTGTGGTGGGGTTCCGGGTCGCGGACAAAACGGAGCCTGTGTCGACCGCCGTTGAAAACGCGTATGCTGCGCTAGTTTGCGAGTATGACCGACGTCCTCGCCCTCGCTTCCGAACTCCTGGCCATTCATTCACCCTCGGGTGGTGAAGGCCCCGCTATCGATTTTGTCAGCGGTTGGCTGCTGGGTAGAGGCTGGAACGTCCACGTGCAGGAGGTGTCGCCGGGACGCGGGAACGTGTGGGCAACCCGACGCGGCGGTGGCGTCACGCTCTCCACGCACCTCGACGTAGTCCCGCCATACATCCCTCCACGCCTGGACGGTGACCGTTTGTATGGTCGCGGCGCGTGCGATGCGAAGGGGATTGCGGCGGCAATGATGGTCGCCGCCGAGCGCCTCGCCGCTGAGGGCGAAGAACGCGTGGATTTGTTGTTCGTTGTTGGCGAGGAGAAGGGCTCTGATGGAGCGCGCGCTGCAAATCACCTGCCCGCGACCAGTCGCTTTCTGATCAACGGTGAACCCACCGAAAGCATCCTCGCGTCGGGCTGCAAAGGCTCCATGCGCGTGATGGTGCGCACACGAGGTCGCGAAGCGCATTCGGCGTATCCGCATCTCGGTATCTCGGCGATAGAACCGATGCTGCAATTGCTTCCAACCGTGCACACGCTTCCGCTTCCTACCGATCCGGTGCTCGGCGAGACGACCGTCAACATCGGTGTCATTCGCGGTGGCTCAGAAGCAAACATTATCCCCGGTCATTGCGAAGCCGAATTGATGTTTCGTTTGGTTGGCGATCCGGCGCCACTGCGCGCGGCGATTGAGGCGTGGGTTGCAGGAATCGCGACGCTTGAATGGGGTTCGTACATCCCAGCACAACACTTTCACACTGTGCCCGGGTTCGACGCTCGACCAGTGTCGTACACCTCAGACATTCCACTCTTGCCGCGCTGGGGTACGCCGTTGCTCTTCGGGCCCGGTTCGATTCACGTCGCGCATACCGATCAGGAGTTTGTCTCGGCACCTGAGCTTCGCGCGAGTGTGGAGACGTACATGTCTCTCACGCGCACGTTGTTGAAGTCGTAGAATGACTGACGCGCATCCGTTCGGCGGCCAGCGCCTCCCAGTCGCAATCCTCGGTGCGACAGGTATGGTTGGCCAAGCATTCCTCCGATTACTTGCCGATCACCCGTGGTTTGTTGTCACGACAGTCGCTGCATCGGAACGGTCGACAGGCAAACGTTTCGAAAACGCCGCCAAATGGCTCGACGGTGACATGCCTGCCGCGATTCGTGACCTGATCGTGCAGCCATGTGATCCGGCGCGCGTCACTGAATCAGTCGTATTTTCGGCACTCGACAGTGGCCCGGCCATGGAGATTGAGCCCGCCTTCGCACAGACAGGCGCAATCGTACTATCGAACGCGAAAAGTTATCGCATGGCGGCTGATGTTCCGCTGCTGATTCCCGAGATCAATGCGTCGCACATCGCGTTGATCGCCACACAGCGACATCTGCGCGGATGGAGTGGCGCAATTGTCACCAACGCCAATTGCGCGACGATCGTACTCGCGATGGCGCTTGCACCGCTGCACGAAGAGTTTGGTGCACGAAGTCTTTTTGTGGTAACAATGCAGGCTGTCTCCGGTGCTGGTTACCCAGGCGTATCAGCGCTTGATATCCTTGGCAACGTGATCCCATATATTGGCGATGAGGAACCGAAACTCGAGAGTGAAGGGCAGAAGATTCTCGGGATTCTTAATGATGACGCGATCACGGCTGCACCCTTCATCGTGAGTGCACACACCAATCGTGTCGCCGTTGAGCATGGCCACACCATCTGTGTCTCTGCGAGCTTTGCGACACCGCCAACGCCTGACGAAGCGATGGAAGTTTTACGTGCGTGGCGTGGCGATGCCGCCGCTCACGGCCTGCCATCGTCACCACGAACACCACTTGTCGTGCACACCGCGCTCGACCGCCCGCAGCCGCGCCGCGATGTAAATCGTGATGGCGGCATGAGTGTCCACGTTGGGCGCGTGCGTAGCGATCCGCAAATGCATTTGCGTTTCGTCGCGATGGGCCACAACGTGATTCGTGGAGCAGCCGGCGCATCGATTCAGAATGCGGAATTGCTGGTTTCACGCGGAATTATTCGATCCGCATGATCATCAGCAAGTTTGGCGGTACATCGGTCGGCGATGCGGCTGCGATTCAACGATCGGCTGAGATTGTTCGCGGTCGCGCAGATCGTAAGCCGGTTGTCGTCGTTTCGGCACTGGCTGGTGTGACCAACGGCTTGCTTGGCATCGCGCGACAGGCAAGTGGAGGCAATTTTATCTCCGCAGTGTCCAGTGTGCAGGCCATGCGAGAGCGCCATCTGGAAGAAGTGGAAACGTTGCTCACGGATTCGCCAGAGCTTCACGAAATCAGCGCAGAAGTCAGCGTTATTTTTGACGAGCTCGCGTCGCTGTGCGAAGCGCTTTCGGTGCTCGGATTTATCACGCCTCGAAGTCTTGACGCAATTGCGGCGATGGGTGAGCGTGCATCGTCGATGATTGTGGCGGCTGCATTTCGTGCTCGCGGGCTGCACGCGGTGCACGTTGATGCGCGGAAGGTGTTGATCACGGACGACAACTACGGCAAGGCTGAGCCACAGGCCGACGCAATCTCTGCCGCTGCACGTAGCATCATCGCACCGCTGGTCAACAATGGAAAGATTCCGGTACTTGGTGGCTATATCGGCTCCAGTCTTGCCGGTATCACCACGACGCTTGGGCGTGGCGGATCAGATTACAGCGCGTCACTCATCGGGGCAGGTCTGCAGGCTGATTCAATTGAAATTTGGACCGACGTTGATGGCATGCTCACCGCCGATCCGCGAGTTGTGCCAAGCGCGCGTCCTATCGAGCAGATTCGTTTTGACGAAGCCAGTGAGTTAGCGAGTTTCGGTGCAAAGGTGCTGCATCCGGCAACGATCGCGCCAGCAGTGAGGCTGGGAATTCCCGTCTGGATTTACAACTCTCGCAATCCAACGGCGCATGGTACGCGCATTACGTTTGACGCGCCGCGCCGCGCTGTAACTGCGATTGCGGCGAAACGTGACACCACGATTTTGCGCGTTGCAACTGGCAAGATGCTCTTTCAACATGGCTTTCTACGTCGAGTGTTCGAACTGTTCGACGAACACGCTGTCTCCGTCGACGTTGTCGCCACGAGTGAAGTCAGCGTCTCGGTCACGGTGGATGACACCGCACCGCTCGACCTACTGCTCGTTGCGCTGCGGCAGATCGGAGATGTATCAGTTGAGCGACGGCGGGCTGTCGTGAGTGTCGTCGGATCGGGAATCGCCGATGATGCATTTGCAATGAGCCGCGTTGTGGCCGCGCTCGGGCATCGTCGCATCTATATGCTCTCGTTGAGCGCTAGCGCAATTAACTTGACCATTTTGCTCGATGACGCAGATGTGCCTGATGCCATGCGCGCCTTGCACGCCGCGCTTTTTGAAGGAGCCACAGAATGACGCTACGACTGGCCGTTCTCGGTGTCGGCCGATTGGGCCGCGAGATCGTCGCGTTGGCCGGTGATCGCGGTGTCGATTTTGTGTGTACCTTCGGTCGTGATACGCCTGCGTCGCCAGAATTGCTCTTACTGAATCGCATCGATGTGGCGATCGACGTGAGCGTGGCGAGTGCTGTTGCGCAGAACATCGCAGCCTGTCTCGACGCGAACATTCCATGCGTCGTAGGTGTGACTGGGTGGCAGCACGATGAGGCGGCTGTACGTCACTCGGTTAGCGTCAAGAATGGCGGCGTAGTGGTCGCGCCGAATTTCAGCGTCGGAGCAGTGCTCTTCTCGACGCTGGTCGCTGACGCGGCTCAGCGTTTCTCTGCGACGCTCGGTTTTAATCTGCATCTCATCGAAACGCATCACGTGATGAAGCAGGATGCACCGTCTGGCACAGCGCGCCGACTTGCCGCTGTTGCGGCCGATGCGCGAGGCGCTGAGGTTCCGATCACCAGCGTACGTGTAGGCCACGTTCCTGGCGAGCATACGCTCGTGATCGACGCACCGTTTGAGCAGATCACGCTAAAGCATGAAGCGCGTGATCGCCGAGTCTTTGCCGATGGCGCTCTGCTCGCTGCGCACTGGTTGCAGCGTCGAAAGGGATGGTTCACCATGGACGATGTTGTTCGCGATGTCACCAGAGCCCACTCATGAGCAATTTCCATCTCAAGGCGCTGG
>JANNWU010000370.1:0-19289 GCA_031408755.1 Gemmatimonadaceae bacterium
CGCAGCACCCAGAGCAGCGGCATATCGGCGGGGACGTCAACGGTTCGAGGCGTTCCGTTAACTGAAAAAGTGACCGGCATGGGGCAGGGCTCCTGAAAGGTGGCTACGCTGAAATCTGGGCGTTGGGCGGGGAATGGCAATTGGTCGCCGCGCGGCTGTGGCGCAGCTCGTCATGGTGCGACTCCCGGATCGCTTTCACCGCCCGGCGCCCACGTAATGCTGCTTAACGGAGGGGGCTGCATTGCGACTTGCATTAGCACCGCTCGCAGCTCTTTTGCGTAGCACTACGCACCCACACGCAACTTGGCATCTAACAGGGCATGAGATGCTCCGTCTTCGTACACGCGGCACCACTGGTTGTCAGTCTTCTTATGGCTACACGTTCCGCCGGAGCGCAGTGGTGCCCAGCCCACGGCCCCGAAGAGATTCCGGCGGGAATCACGCACACGACGACAATCGCTGCAGCAATCGAGCCGGGTGAGCGCATGATCGTGAGCGGAACTGTGTATGGTGCGACTACGCGCGCACCCGCTAGTGGTGTAATCGTCTATGCGTATCACACGAATAGTCGCGGCGTGTACGCGCGTGATCCCGGTGCCACCGGACTGGCTGCGATGCACGGACGATTGCGCGGGTGGGTGCGCACGGGTGCAGACGGTCGCTTTCAGTTGCTCACCATTCGGCCGGCGGGCTATCCGGGAAATGTGGAAGCGCAGCACATCCATCTCGAAGTGCTGCCTGCCGACGGTATCGCGTGTGAGATCGACGCAGTGGAGTTCACGGACGATCCGCTGATGACGCGTGCGCGACGCCGAACGCGACCGGCCTACGGCGGCGCGGGTATCGTGACGCCGACGAAGGGAACTGATGGCGTGTGGCGCGTTGCGCGCGACATTCAACTCTGGGATCCAGCAAGAGTCGACACGATGCAGCTCGATCTGGATTCCACCGTAATCCGTTGGAAGGGCACGAAATTTGGTGGACGAGGAAAACACGAGGGCGTGGTGCGCGTGGCACCAGGGTTTCTGCTGCTTGGTGGTGAAGCTTTGGTAGCGGGTGTGATCACGATTCCACTGTCCACATTGGAAGTCACCGATATTCCGGCGTGGGAACCGGTGCCGCGCAACCGACTTCGCAAGCATCTGCTCGACGCGGATTTCTTCGACGCGCCGCGGTTTCCAACGGCGACACTTCGCTTAGTTCGTGCCCGCCGCACCGCGCCCAGTGTGCTTCGGGTTGAGGCGCGGTTAACGATTCGCGATAGCACGCGAGCGATCAGTTTTGACGCCCAGCTCGACCGCGCTCCTGAAGCAAGTGTGGCGGCGAATGCGTACTTTCGTATCAACCGACAATTGTGGGGATTAGCGTATCGTGGGTCGCAACTTGGCAATGATCTCGTCGATGACGATATCACCTTCCGCATCCGACTCGTTGCCCGACGACGCAGCCGCTGAACGTGCGACGGTACGTGCGGCACAATCGGGCGATGAGGCAGCGTTCCAGACGCTGTACCATCGTCACGCCCCGCGTTTATTCGCACTCCTCACTCGGTTGGCGGGCAACGACATGCTCGCCGACGAGCTACTGCAGGAGACGTTCGTGCAGGCGTGGCGCGCGCTGCCTGACTGGCGTGCGGAAAGCGCACTGGGCACTTGGCTGCATCGCATTGCCGTCAATGCGCATCTCGCTGCCCTGCGCGCGCAGCGGCGTCGCGACGCGCGCGAGTCTGCCGTCGAAGAGCTGGAAACTCTGGCCGGTATTGCCGCGCCATCGTCTGAACCCGGACTGCGGATTGACCTCGAACGCGCGATTGCGGCGCTCCCACCGCGAATGCGCACGGCGTTCGTACTGCGTGACATCGAAGGCTACAATTACGACGAGATCTCGCTGATCACTGATACCGCAATGGGCACGATTCGCGCCCAAGTTTCGCGCGCTCGACTACTCTTGAGTCGGGAGCTTTCGCGATGAGAGACGACGTTGAGGACGCAACCGCTGATGATGGCCCAGGCGCGACTTTGCGCGCCGCTCTGCACGCACTGCCGACAGAAATTCCGCCGCCGACAGACACGTGGTCACGAGTGGAACGTGCATTCGTGTCCCAGCGCGAGCGTGACGAATCAACCGCACTGCGCTTTCGACAACGCGTCAGGCGGCGGACGATCTCCGTCGCCGCACTCGGCGCAGCGGCACTACTCGCGATCATGATTGGCGTTGAAACGCAGAGAGCCAACGTGCCAGTTCCGGCCAGTGAGCTGTCGACCTTGCTGCAAGAAGAGCGCGCTGATCCGCGAGTACACGCGGTGCTCGATCAGCGGCGCAATTGGCACGCCGCGCTCGGCGACTCGCTTCGCTCCGCACGCTGGCCACAACCGGCGCGCAATTCGGTAGACGCGGCGCTCGCAACCACAGATGATGCGCTTGCAGTTGCTCGCGTTGCGCTGATCCGCGACCCCGCAAACGGTGAGGCGCGCGAGGCGCTCGCCGCATTGCGTGCGCGTCAGCTCAGCATCCTGCAGCGTGCGTTTACGCTGCTCGACGAGATTTGATGCGCCTCTTATCTTCGCGCATTGCTGCAACGTTGTCGTTGCTACTTCTGGGCACGGCAACTAAAATTTGCGCTCAGCGTTCGACACACTCAGCACGTGGTTGGAGTGTGGCCCCTCGTGCTGCGATCAAAGTGCATGCCGTGAGTGGAGCGCTGCTGGTGCAGGGATGGGACAACGATTCGGTTTCGATAAGTGGACCGTTAGCGCAGGGTGAGTCGTATTTTGGCGGCGGTACGCTGACCGGGCTGAAGCTTGGCGTTGAAGGCAGCCGAGTGAGCGGTGAGAGTCGCGTGCTGGTGCGTGTGCCGTTTGGCGCGCGATTGGTCGTGCGCAGCGGTGGTGCAAGTGTTGAAGTAATCGGCGTGTCTGGAACGATTGATGTGGGTGCGGCGTCTGGGAATATCGACATTTCCGGCACGATTGAGTCGATCATTGCGGAATCGATCAGCGGCGATGTTGAGATTGCGGGAACGTCGCGGATCGTTCGCGCACGCACTAGCGGCGGAAGCCTCACGATGACCGGCACAATTGGCGAGGCGGCCTTGAACAGTGTCAGCGGGTCAGTGAGCGTGCGCGGTCAGCCAACTGGTACGCTGCGCATAGAAACTGTGAATGGTGATGTGCGCGTGATGGGACCGCTCGCGTCTCGCGGTGCGATCGACATTGAGACGTTTGGCGGCCGAATCATGCTGGAATTTCCGCGCAACCAATCGGCGGCGCTGAATGTTCGCTCGTCCAGCGGCAGCGTTGTCGACGAAATGTCAGGTGCATCCACTCAACAACCATCGTCGAGCCGCAAAGGCGGAGCACTTGTGCGCGACATTGGGGCGTCGGCACTCCGTCCGCCGGTCACCGTGCGCACATTCGGCGGAACTGTGTCGATCGGGGTGCTCCGCGGCGCGCGCTAAACCAGCTGCCGCTCCGCAAATTCCTGCATCATGAGTCCGGCATGTGAGCGGCCGTGCGGGTCTTGCGTGTTGCGAATTTCGTTGATCATCTCAAGCCCCGTGCGTGTGCATGGCGGGAGCACACGATCAGAGTAACCCAATGGCGTGATGCGACTGCCCCATTTCACGATCATCGACGAGTACGTCAGTCCAGCGCCAAATGCCGGAATGAGAATGTTCGCGCCGGGCCGAATTTTGCCTTCTTCCAGCGCTTCGACGAGTGCAACCGGCACAGTTGCCGCGCTCATGTTGCCGTACTTATGCACCGTCACCATGACCTTCTCCATCGGCACACCGGCATACTTCGCCATCGCTTCCAGAATACGCAAATTGGCTTGGTGTGGGACCACCAGATCGAGCATTTCTGGCGAGATCTGACACTCAGTCATGACTTTCTTCGACGCATCTGCCATGGCATTCACGGCGCGCTTAAAGATTGCTTGACCGTCAAAATCCCAAATTGTGTCGCCGAAACTGACGTGACGATTTGCGTAGCTGCATCCAATACCTCGTACACGAAGTGTCTCGCGTGCTGTTGCATCACAGCCCATGACCGTACCGAGCACACCTTCGCGCTTGTCGGTCGCTTGCAGGACGACTGCCGCCGCGCCATCGCCAAATAGCACCGCCACATTGCGATTCGTCCAATCCATGAAGCGAGTGATTGATTCAACGCCGATCACTAAAGCGTTCTTGATCATGCCGCTCTGAATCATCGCCGTCGCTGTCGCAAGGCCGTAGCTGAAGCTGGTGCACGCAGTATTCACATCCATCGATGCTGCCTTAGGTGCACCGAGAGCGATCTGTACACCTGACGCGCTGTTTGGCACGGCTTCATCGTTGCTGCAGCTGCCGTAAATGATCATTTCGAGATCATTTACGTCCATTCCGGCACATGCCAACGCTTGGGCCGATGCCACCACTGACATCTCGATCGCGCTGACATGCGAAATGCGTCGCTCGTGCATTCCGGTCCGCGAACTGATCCACTCATCCGATGTATCGAGGAAGGTGGACAGGTCATCGTTGGTGAGGACCGCTGGGGGCATGCACTTTCCCCAACCGGTAATTGTGGCGTAAGTCATGGTGATCGGTGTTGGACTGGTCTCGGTGGGGCTAAGCCGGCTGCCCCAAGAGTAGTGTAGTTGCATGCCGCGGTCGATGCTCGACGCAGAATTTGGTTACCGCGTGGGCCGAAACGCTCACAGAGCCAGCGTTTCCATTGGCAGGGCGTCGCGGGCGCGCACAGCGGTTTGGTACGGGCCAAGGAGATGCGCAATGCTGTTGGCGTAGTAGCTGACGAGCTCTCGACCGTGCGGCAGCACCAGGTAACTGTCACCTTGCACGAGCACAACGTGACGCATTTCCAGCATGCGAAGCGCGAGATCGAGGATGTCATGGGCATCGCGATCGGCACGGACAACGCGTGCGTTCAATTCCACCAGTTCGTCGCGTATGTCAATGATTCGCGCCACGAGCCGCTCGCGCGGTAAGAGTTCTGCGCCAAGGCTTTGGATTGCCGCGCAGACCAACGGCACTGGCGTCACCGGAATCAATGCACCAATTCTTTCCATGATCCGATCAGTCAACTCTGACACACGCGCCAGGCGTTCGGCACGTGGAATAGTGTAGAGGTCGGGTTGATTGGCATACCACGGCGCAAGCGGAACTGGCGTGCCAATCATCACCGCGGCGCGACCGTACCGCTTCCAACGTCGCGTCAGAATGCGCGTGAGATTCCAGAATACAAACGGTAACACCTCGCCAAGTTGCGCCAGTTTTCCGTGCACACGTTTGCCGCCTGCTGCACTGAGTTCGCGAAGCAACGATCGGTCTTCCAGCACGCGATCGTAGTTGATCGCAACGGGAATCACGAACATGCGTGGATGGTACTGAGGATCGTGCCCAATGCCGAGGACGTAGTCGAGTAGGCCGATCTTTGGTGCGCGCAACTTGCCATCGCGCGTGAGTCCACCTTCAAGAAAAATTCCTTGCGTGACACCTTCGCGGGTGATCAACTGCACGTATCGTTCGAGTACGGTGTGGTAGAGGCGTTCGCGATGTTGCCGCCGCACGAAGTATCCGCCGAATGCCTTGAAGATCTGCTCAAGCGGGAATGCGCGGGCCCATTCACCCACTGCGTACGAGATCGCGACCTGTCCTGACAGCGCATATCCCACGAGCACGTAATCAGCGTTGGAGCGATGATTCATCAAATAGACGACAACCGCATCCTTGGGAAGCCGATCCACGGTCGATTGTTCTTCGTACTCAACGGTGACGTTATAGAAAAATTTCAGGAGAAAACGCGAAAGCCGAAATCCAACCTCGTAGTACGCGATGATATTGAAGAATGGGACAATTTCTCGCACATAGGTGTCGACCATTTGCCATGCGGTCGCTTCATCTGTTGCCGAGCTTGCGACGTGATCGTGCACTGCGGTTGCGATGACAGGATCGGCCAGCAGCAAGCTGCGTACATGCTTGCGTCCCAGTAGCTTGAAACGATCGAGGCGTCCTTTGTAGCGGCGTCGCGCGCGGACCGCCATCCGATTGCCGTAGCGGCTGATCGGACGCCGAAAGACCCGCGCCAGCACAAGGAGGGCGACGAGAACGATGAGTGCAGTACGTGCGAGCGGTGGCATTGCAGACGAACATTGGGAAACGCGCAACGTTCGGCAAGCGCGAGCGTATAGATTCGTTCGCAAGATCGTAGAATGCGCTGCTGCAATCGGCGATCCGTTGCAGCGGCGACCCCCGCAAGGCCAGGAGCATCAAGTGTGGCGTCGTGTGCTAACTGGGCTGGGCCTAGTTCTGTTGGCCGCAATCATCACCGCGTTCGTGGTCGTGCCGGGCATGGTTGATCGACGAATGAACAAGATCATTGCATCCACGACCTCGGTCCCTGTCACCGATGCCGCGCGTGCGCTGCACCGTGAGCTGTTTATCGCCGACCTGCACGCCGATCAACTCTTGTGGTCGCGTGACCCGTTGCTGCGAGCGGTGCACGGTCACGTCGACGTGCCTCGAATGCAGGCCGGAAACGTTGCGCTGCAAGTGTTTTCCGTTGTGACGAAGACGCCGCGCAACCAGAATTACGATCACAATACGGGCGAGACAGACAACATCACCTTGCTTGCAGTAGTGCAACGTTGGCCAATCGCTGCGTGGAAGAGTTTGCGCGCGCGTGCGCTGCACCAAGCATCACGATTGCACTTCGCAGCGGCGCGTTCTGATAGCGCCCTGGTTGTGATTGCCAGCCAAGCGTCTCTGCAGGCATTTCTTGAGCGACGGCAGCGGGTGCCCAACGCAACTGCCGGCGTGCTCGCGATCGAAGGTTTACACGCACTTGACGGCACGCTCGAAAGCGTCGACACACTGTTTGCGCACGGCTTCCGGGTGATGGGGCTTACGCATTTCTTCGACAACGAAGTGGCGGCATCGGCGCACGGCGTGACTCACGCGGGACTCACGCCGCTGGGAAAGCAGGTGATCGCACGAATGGAGGCGCTGGGCATCATTGTTGACTTGGCGCATGCATCGCCACAAACGATCAGCGAAGTGCTCGCGATTGCGACCCGACCCATTGTCGTTTCGCACACCGGCGTTGCTGCAACCTGTCCCGGCCCGCGCAATCTCACTGACGCGCAATTGACCGCGATTGCCGCAAACGGCGGCGTGGTCGGAATTGGTTACTGGGATGGCGCCGTCTGCACACCAAGCGCAGCATCAATCACGAAAGCCATCCGTCATGCCGTGAGTATTGCTGGCATTAACCACGTTGGTTTGGGCTCGGATTTTGACGGCGCCACCTCCACGCCTTTTGATACCGGTGGACTTGCCGAGCTCACCGCCGCGCTACTCTCCGAACAGTTCTCCGCTCAGGAAATTCGCCAGATCATGGGCGGTAATGTGCTCCGGCTATTGCAGAACGGATTGCCGCGGTAGGGGTGCGCGTAGCACGCGTTGTGTAGGGCGCATTGTATAACACCAGGCATAGCCTGCGGAGTGCCCGCGCGATGATTCTACAACGCACCATGCCTTGTGGCACTCCGTCAGGCTCATGTCCTTGTTAGCTCGCCTTTTTTCGACGCGCTTCGATTCCTAAACGCCAAGCGTCTAGCTTCTCAATTTCACCTTTTAGAACATCGAGGCTAGGTATCGGTTGATTAATTGCACCGGCGAGATCATGTCCCGGCATCCACGTCGAGGCCAACGTCATTCCGGCGTTGACTGCGTCGATGTCCGATGTGCTGATGTCAGAAACGTGCCTAAGTTGTTGCGTCTGCACCTTGCGTGAGAACCGACGCACAGCACCACCGAGAAGTGTTTCTTCGACTCCGCACTCCCAAGCCTCCCGAAGCCGACCCCAAAGGAGAGCCGCCTGCATTTCGACGCGGTCCTTATCGAGCGACTTCGCGTCGGCAGAGAGCTGCTGCACCTGTTGCCGGAGCCAGCCGATTCTCTTCTTCAGGGTCTGCCCGTACCAAGGAAGTCCATCATATGGGACTCCTCGCTTGGCGCCTTTGTGCGCCAAGTACGATGATTTCCAGTTAATCCCTTGTCGATCGCACTCCTCCTCGAGGAAAAGGAGAAACACAAGATCGTGCGTGAACACAATAACCTGCCGATCCTTTGCCTCCTCTACGATTCGAGTCGCCACTAAGCTTCGGCGCTCATGATCGAGAGACGAAACAGGGTCGTCGAAAACGATGCCTGAGCCGGACGGTTGCGTAGAGACTTCTGCGAGAAATCCAGCCAGTGCGATGCAACGTTGCTCTCCCTCGCTCAATACCTCCGACGCTGTCCAGCCTTGCGATTTGGCAGTAGCGAATCGGACCTGATGAAAGGTGACCCCTTTTGCTCCATGCTGAGGTTCAACCGAGACGGTGAGGTGTTGCAGGTTCAATCGGTTGAGCTCTGTTTGAAATCGCCGCCGAAGTTGGTCTGAGATGCCGGCCTTGGTAAGCTCGGTGTTCTTCGTAGTGATTCCAGCTGTCTCAACTTGCTTCATCGCCTTTGCAAGAGCCTTTCGTTGAACGCGCCGAGCGCGCTCCGAGAGCACCTCCGGCAGCAGACTCTTGAGCATCCGACGCGCGCTCAGCAAGGCGTACTCGTTTCGGACAGCGCGGGCCGCATCAGCTTCCGACGCGGCCGCCAAGGCCGCTATTTCCCCGGTCTCCTGAGTGACTAGCGCAGCAAGAGCTTCTGCAGCTTCGCTAGACAGTGTGGAGCTGGGAATTGACGACGCGGTGCTCAGTGCCTCAACGAGTTCATCACGCTGAGCAGATGCACCACGCATAAATCCCCTTATGTGTGTAGCAGTGTCTGCATGGATAGAGCCGACCTCAGCGAACAGAGTTTCGTCATCCGGCGTTGCGATCAACAGCACACGAAGGGAGGTGATGGCGTTTTCAAGATCTGCGGCGGCCGCGGCCTCTGACGTAAGCGCTTCGTGCGAAGCAAAGGCGGAGAAGGATTTGAGGCGGTCTTGTGCCGCCGCACTAGTCGGCGTTTTGCACAGCGCGCAAACGGCATCAATGCCGGCGTCGAAGAACGGGATCTGACGCTCAAGCACTAGTTCTGAGTACTTTTTCGCGGAGCTCCAAAGGTGCTGCCAAGCTGCTGATCCAATTTGCCAGGCTGGCTCGTAGCCTGCGGCCTCAGCTCTCGCTAGCGTTGCAGCTTCGGTCGCGCTCTGCAGCCGGGTGACCTTGGCCGACAACGCCGCCTTGCTGTCAGACCCGAGCGCGACGGTAATGGCATTGATGCGCGTCTGCAGAGTGCGAAACCGTGCTAAACGCAGCTTGCCTTCGGCAGCTCGACGCGCAGGCGCGTCAACATCCAAGGCTGCGACCTGCTTTTTCAACACGAGAAGTCGCGTCTCATCTTCTTCGTTTAGATCCGCGAGCGATCGTAGCGCCCCCTCGGCATCCGCTGCGTCCATTCTCGTAACGGTGGAACCTACTTCGTGCTCCCCGAAAAGTTCCGGGAACGACCGCTCCGTACCAAGCCCTCCGAGCTCGCCTTGCAAAGAAGCCCGAATGCTATCACACGCCTGCACAAGTTTTGGAAAGACATCTAGCCCGAAAGGGCGGAATGCGACGTCCGTCTTTTCGTCGACATACACCGTCGCGCTCGTCGAATCAAAAACGCTAATCTCCCGCAACGCATCAGGGCGCGCTCCGGTTTGTTTCCATTCAAAGAGTTGTGCGACTCCAGAGTCTGTGTACGCGATGTCAGCCTTCGGTTGGCCCTGCCCGTCCTCGAAAATATCAGGGAGGATTTTGCCAGAGTCGCCGCGAGCTCGACAGGCATGCTTGAGGATCCGCGCATAGCCAGACTTGCCAGCACCATTGTCGCCATAGACGACCGTAAGACCATTTTGTGCGAATGCCAGTGTGAGTTGCGGTGCAAGCGCATTAATCGAATCAACGTTCGCGATGCCCGCGAGAGCTACCGTCGTACTTCCAGAGCTTTGTGCCGATACGTGTGTGATAGCGATCGGTACAGCCACAGGGACCGAGTCTGGAACTGTGAGCCCAGCCTCGCGCCTGCAAATGTTCAGCAACTCCGCCATGTCTTGCGTCGAGAGCACGTTTGACGCGAAGAGCCGGCGCAGCGCGTCTCGTTGCCAAGCCGGACGACCGTCAGCCCACGCGACAATGAGGTCAGGAATCGAGCTCAATATAGTACCCGAATGTGATACTTGAACGAACATGCTGCCGCTGGTCGAGCTAACACCAAGATAGACTGTGCAGCACCTGGCACCGATGCTTCAAGCACGCACGACACGCTGCGGTACTGTGCAGTCCCAGCATGATGTTATATGCCCACACGCCGACCGAACAGGTCAATGAAGCTCCGCGGTGTGTGCACGGCGATCCGGCGCCATCCGCCACGGCGCGGCCTGGCGGATGCTGCGCCCCGAGTTCCGCGCCAACGCGCCGGTACTCGGTGAGCACTGGCGCCGAGACCACCCATTCGAATCCGCCTTGATGCCACGCTTCCAAGATCTGGCTCGGTCTGCCGCCGAAGAACAGCCCGGACATCACGACGTTCGTGTCGAACACCACCCTCACGGGCGCCGGCGGACCTTGGCGATCGCGCGCGGAATATCGCCGCGCTTCAACTCGGTGGATTTCGCCACCGCGCGCGCGCGTGACAGGAGCGCACTGAACTCCGTCATTGCGGGCGGCGTCAATCGCTTCAGGACGACGACGTCGCGCTCGGCGACCACGATGAACTGGGTGCCCGGGCCGAGGCCCAATTGCTCGCGAATCTCTTCGGGAATGACGACCTGTCCTTTCGTGGACATCATCGTGGTCGCAGATGCGGCCATGCAGCGCTCCGGTAAGGCTTACCAGTAAGACCGCCGAAGACCGCGACCGATGTCAAGCGGCGCTGGTGCATCGACCGCCACCGGCACCAGCGATGCCGACAGCAGCACCAGCTTTTGCCGCGTATATAACACGCGTTGCGCAACTCGCTTTGCTTTACGCGATGCCCTGTCGCATCGCCCACAGTACCTTCTCTGCGAAAACGTCAATCTCTTGCGGCGTGGTGTACACATTCGGCGTAATACGAATACCGGCAAACTCCTTCTCGTGCACAATTGGCGTCGTGACGATGTTGTGTTTGCTGTAGAGCCATCCGCCCAGCTTCACCGGATCGATCCCGTCGACATTGAAAAACCCGATGCCGCCGCCGTTCGGTGAGTCCAGCGGCGTGAGCACTTTTACGCGACCATTGCCCTCGGCCAGCAAGCGTTTGGCCCAGCGGTCGCGTAACCAGCGAAGACGCGCAATTTTTCGGTCGGCGCCGATGCCGCGATGAAAGACAATCGCTGCCGCAATCGCGTTGAAATTGGCCTGCGGATGCGTGCCGATTTCTTCGAACTTCCGAATATCGTTGTCCTGCGCTGGCGTCGCGGCCATCAGCGGCCACAATGCGCGCTGCTTTTCTTTACGCACATAGAGAAAGCCAGTACCGATAGGCGCGTACAGCCACTTATGTAAACTGGTGCCGTAATAGTCAACGCCCAGTGAATCGCGCGTGAACGGAAAATGTGCAAATGCGTGCGCACCATCCACAAACGTTTCGATGCCGCGCGCCTTCGCCATCTCGACAATCTTTCGCACCGGCAAAATCTGACCGGTGAGATTGGTGATGTGCGTGATCTCAATCACCTTGGTGCGTGGCGTGATCGCACTCGCGAAGGCTGCGACCACATCGTCGTCATTCTGCGTTGGTACCGTGAACTGTACGCGCTTCAGCACAATCCCTTCGCGCCGCACGCGCTGCTCCCACGCGTTAATCATGCGGCCGTAGTTCTGCGTACTGATGATGACTTCGTCACCACGCTTCAAGTCAATACCGAAAATCAGCGTCTCAAGCGCTTCCGACGCGTTCCGCACAATCGCCATCTCTTCCGTATCGCAGCCAAACTCTGTGGCGAGCTCGCGTCGAACGCTTTCCATGCGCGGCTGCAAGTGGCGCCACATGTGGTCCACCGGAATCTCGTTGCTGTAATGGATGTCGCGAATGAACTGTTCGATCACCATCGACGGTGCCGGACTCACGCCACCGTTGTTCAGATTTGTCCACGTGCGGTCCACTTCAAATGCACGCTGAATCTCGAACCAGAACGTCTCGTCATCAGCGAGCGAGAGTGGCGAACGGAGATAGGCAATTTCCCGCGCTCGACTCAGCTGGGCGAACGCCTTGCTGCTGAAAGCTGGCACCGCGGCGAGGGAGGCGGCGGCGGTCAGAAATCCACGACGGCTGGTCATCGGCGGACTCGGTTTTTGGACGTCGAGCAGGGGGGAGAGGCTCGGGAACAGAGATACAATACGCCAACGTCGCGGTCGGGCACATCGCTGACTGATCCAGGATGGGTTCCCCACCGTACAGATTCAGAGGACGTCTCGCCGAACGCCGCGCCCCAGGCCGCGCGGTCGTTTTTGTTATCCCTGCCGCCCACTTGATCCATGCCCGACGGTCTGCCCCGGACCTCCCCAATTGACCCGCGCGCCGATCTCGAGCTGGTGAAAGCGATGCAGGTGCGCGATGAGTCGGCGCTGGCCACGCTCTACGATCGACACTCGGCGCCGATCCTCGGCTTCCTGCTGCGCCTTATCCCGCAGCGGAGCGACGCAGAGTCGGTGCTCCTGGACGCCTTTCTGCAGGCGTGGCGCACCGCCGAGCGGTTTGATCCCGCGCGTAGTGAGGTGCTCTCGTGGCTGCTGATGATGGCGCGTTCGCGCGCGCTCGATTCGTTGCGCGCGTCGGCGCGTGCACAGACGCTTGCGCCGGTCTCGCTGGACGACGCGGCCCTGAGCGATGCAGATCAGATGCGCTCGAAGGCAGACCCTGAGCAACACACGCATCAACGCGAGCAAGATCGCGCGATCAGGAGCGCGTTGCGTGCGCTGCCTGTTGCACAGCGAGATGCGATCGAGTTGGCGTTCTACCTCGGGCTTACGCATCCAGAAATCGCGGAACGACTGGGCGAGCCCCTCGGCACAATCAAATCACGCATCCGCGGAGGGTTACTCAAATTGCGCGAGTCCCTGCGCTTTCATAACGAGGTTTCAGTCTGATGACGAGTTTCTCACGTGACGAGCTGCTTGGGCTTGCCGCTGCGTATGCGACCGGCTCGACAACGCCGGATGAGTTGCATTCGTTGACGATCGCGATGGCAAAGGATGCGGAGTTGCGCACCGAAGTTGCGCGGCATCAGGAGGTTGTCAGCGCGTTACTCTCGGCACATGCGGTTGCACCAACGGACTTGGTTCGGCACCGACTGCTGACGCAAGCACGCGTCGACGTGCACCGCGATACCGCGTCGACACAGGTATTGCCGGACGCCACACGCAACGCGACGGCTACGCGGAAAAATCTTCTTGCGCGATACGCGGCACTCGCCGCTGCTGCGGTGATTACGCTTGGGTTGTGTGCGGAGGTTATCAGACTGCGCGAGCGTATTGCGGGTCAAACGGCATTTGCGGAATCAATTCAGCGTCAGCTTGCAACCAGTGAGGCGACGATGAGTCGCTTGCTGCTTGCAGAAACGAACCTCACGCTCGCGCAGCTCAAGACGGCCGACACGGTGCGGGGGCCGGGTGTGCAAGTGTTCTTCGATCGGCAGAAAGGGACGGCGGTTGTACATGCGTTTCGGTTTCCTGAAGCACCGGCGGGATACCGATATCAGTTGTGGGTAACGACGATCGGGCCGGCGCGCGAGGTTGTGCGCTTCAGCATCGACCGATTCGGTCACGCGCTGGTGGGCGACGTCATGATGCCCGTGAATCTCGAGAAGGAGGCCACAATGTCGGTCACGGTAGAGCCGGAGGCTGGGTCTGCACAGCCAACTTCGGGTGCGGTGGTGCGCGGTTCGGTGCGCGGCACGTAGGCGCAGATGATTGCCGATGCTCAGCATATTGACGTAGCTGGCTGACTTGGCGGGTTGACGCGGTTTCATGATGCGGCGAGATGCTGGCGTTTGCAGTTACTTTGCAGATGGCTAGCACTCGATTTCCCGCGTCCACGCAACCGCTCACATGAGTTCAGGCGATTCAACAACAACAGCGTCACCTGATCTGGTGGAACGCCTGCACGCTGCGGCGGCAATCTTGGAATCGATTGTTGCGGATCGTGCAATTCTGGCGCAATTGACCGACGACGAGCGGAAGCGGCTCTTGCACGCGGCGGGCGAAGTGTCGCGCCCTGATGCGTTGGCCCGCCGCCGATTTGTGAAAGCGACTCGCGTGCAGCGCAAGGCGGAACGGGTGCAGCGATCCGAGAATGTGCTGCAAGATACTGGCATCCGAAAACTGCGTCGCGAAGAGGTGTTTGTTACGCCGAGGCTCTTTGCGCCGTCAGATTTTGAGCAGCAGACGGTGGATGAGGAGCCGGAGCATCGGCAGTCGTTGGAGACGCTGAACTGCTACATCTGCAAAAAAGATTTTGCTGAGTTGCATCACTTCTACGATCAACTCTGTCCGACGTGCGCGGCCTTCAACTTTGCGAAACGCACGGAGTCTGCCGATCTCACTGGTCGCGTTGCGCTGTTAACCGGCGGTCGCGTGAAGATCGGATACCAAGCGGGGATCAAGTTGCTCCGTGCGGGTGCGCATCTGATTGTGACGACGCGTTTTCCTCGTGACTCAGCATCGCGCTACGCCGCCGAAGCCGATTTTGAAGAGTGGGGACACCGGCTCGAAATTTTCGGCCTCGACTTGCGGCATACGCCGAGCGTGGAAGCGTTTTGCAGTCATCTTGTAGCGACGCGCGATCGGTTGGACTTCATTGTCAATAATGCGTGTCAAACGGTGCGGCGTCCGCCTGACTTCTATCAACACATGATGGATGACGAGAACGCCGCGCTGCACGCCATGCCTGCACGCCTCCGCGCATTGCTGGGTGCATACGAGGGCGTGCGGGGCTACAACATGCTCCCCGAGGGCAACGTTGCGGCGGTGCGCATAGATCCGACGCTCAAAGACGCGGTGGGCATTACGCATGCGGCGCAGCTTTCGCAGGTCGCGCTATTAGATGGCGAACACGAAGCGCAGCAGGCGCTATTCCCCATCGGTCGGCTCGATCAAGACTTGCAGCAGGTAGATTTGCGAGATCGAAACTCATGGCGCATGCAGATGGATGAAGTGCCGTCGGTTGAGTTGCTCGAAGTGCAACTTGTCAATGCGGTCGCGCCATTTCTGCTCAACGCGCGTCTCAAGCCGCTGCTGCTCAAGGCGCCGGGTCGCGACAAGCATATCGTCAACGTATCAGCCGTCGAAGGTCAGTTCTATCGTCGCTTCAAGACCACGCGGCATCCGCATACGAACATGGCGAAAGCGGCGCTCAACATGATGACGCGAACGTCAGCGCCTGATTACGAGCGCGATGGTATACACATGAACAGCGTTGATACGGGATGGGTTACCGATGAGGACCCGGTGGAGATTGCCGCGCGAAAGACAGCCGAGCACCGCTTCCACCCGCCATTGGACATTGTGGATGGCGCGGCGCGAATTGTCGATCCGATCATCGCGGGCGTGAATTCTGGGAAGCACGTGTGGGGACAGTTTCTGAAAGATTACGTCCCGGTCGATTGGTAGTAGCAAAGCGGAGTCGTTGTCACGTGATCGTCGTTGCCTTGTTCTTCTCGCTTTCAACTTCAGCTCTCGCAGCGCATCACTATGCATCACACTCGGTTGTTTGCGCGTCGCGGGGCAGCATTAGTAACCGCACTGTTGTTCTTGGCGGCGTGTTCACCGGCGTTGCAGCGCTCCGCGCCCACATCGACGGCCGTTGCAACCCAATCGCTCGGCTCGACTGAGGTTCGCCTACGTAGTTGGTCTGAACAGATCACAATTCGTGAAGGCTGGTTGAAGCAGCGGCACGCGATGTTGCTGCCGATGATGCGCCGTCACAACATTGGGATGTGGATCGTGGTGAACGAAGAATTCCACGATGATCCACTCAGCCAGTACGTTGCGCCACCGCGTCCGTACACGGGAAATCGCGATATTTTCGTCTTTATTGATGGCGGCGAGAAAGGACTGCAGAAGTTCGCAATCACCGGATACACGGAAGAGAATCTGGCCCGCTTCTTTGATGCGCCCAGCGATGAGCCCCGTCCAGCTGGACCAACGCTGCGCGCGCTGTACAACGCGTGGCAACCAAAGACGATCGGACTCGGCATCAATGGACGTCGCGGGCAAACGCGCTCTTTGGGATACGACGCGCACAAGTTTTTGACCGACGCAATGGGGGCCGAGGCGACGGCGCGTTTTACGAGTGCGAGTGATCTGATTGAGGAGTATCTCGACACGCGCCTGCCAGACGAGATGGAGCACTACCGCGACGCGGTTGCGCTGACAGAGCAGATCGTGGCGAATACCTTCTCGGAGAAAGTGATCATTGCGGGGCGCACGACCGTTGGTGATGTTCGGCGCGCGCTTTTTGATGCGATGTGGAGCGCGGGCGTTCGTACGTGGTTCCAGCCCGACATGCGAGTACAGCGCGCTGGCGGTGACGTTGCCACTTCACGAGGATTTCTTGCGGTTGCACCAGAAGCGACCGTGATTCTTCCAGGTGACTTGCTGCATATCGATTTCGGTATCTCGTACATGGGATTCGACACCGACTGGCAGAAAATGGCGTATGTGTTGAAGCCGGGCGAGACTGTAGCGCCGGTAGGGTTACGACAGGCGCTGCAGAACACGAACACCTTGCAGGACGCCGTGATGCTCCGACATGCGCGTCCGGGCCTCACTGGCGGTACGGTGTTTCGCGCAACCATGACTGAGATGAAAGAGCGTGGCATTGAAGCGATGGTGTACTCGCATCCGATCGGCACGCAGGGCCACGGATTGGGCGCCGGAATTGATTTTCGCGCAGCAAATCGTAGTGATACCACTGCGTTGAACAGTCGCTTGAGGCTTGGGTCATACATCTCAATTGAGCTCAACACTGCGACGCCCGTGCCGGAGTGGAACGGTAAGAAAGTCTTTGTGATGATGGAGGATGACGCCTATCTAACTCTCGACGGATTCCGGTTTTTTCGCCCGCGACAAGAGAAGTTCTTTCTGATTTCCTCTGCGCCGTTCGTAGTGGCGCAGTAGTCTGCTGCGATCAGGGCGTGGCCCTGGTATTTAAATTGTAGCGCATGATTGACGCGTGACGCCCGCCCTTCTGGCGCTCCAGTGCGTACACATCACCCGTTGGGCCAGCAGCCGACACCACGATCGACAACAGCGATGCGCGCTCACTTGGCGAAAGTTCCAGTGTTGTCGCCGTAATCGTTGGACGCAGATGCTCAGCGTTGCGTGCCCCGACAATCGCTGCGGCAACTGCGGGTTGATCAAGTACGTAGCGCAGTGCAATTGCGCCAATCGTGGTGCCGTGCGCGCTGGCGATTGTATGTAGCACGCGCAGCAACGCCTGAAACGACTGCCAGTTTCCGAACTCGTCGATAATCAATTTGTACTTTGTTAGCGATCGATTTTCGAGAGCGTCGGTCGGCTCGGGTGCGCCCAGCCACCGCTCGTGCAAAAATCCGCCAGCGAGTGCGCCGTACGCGAGCAATCCCACTCCGCGCGCTGCACAGAGTGTCGACATCTCGCGCAGCGCACGTCCGTCGAGCAACGATACCTGTACCTGATGCGAAACGACGTTGACGCCCGCGTCGAGCATCGCGCTGAGGTGTGCCGTATCGAAATTGGTGACGCCAATATGGTGAATCTTCCCCGTCGATTGGATGTCGCGCAGATGTCGCGCGGCGTCAATCGCACCGGGAATGCTGTAGTCCCACCAGTGCAGTTGCACCAGATCAAGCCGCTCAACGCCAAGTCGAGTCAGCGATCGGTCTATCAGCCGTTCAATATCAGCGCGCGTGAGGGTTGGTAGCGCCGCCAGATCGGGAACGCACTTTGTATGGATACGAATTGCGGGTGCGCTGACACCATACTTGGCCTGCCACTTACGAAGAAATTGCCTGATCAGTTCTTCGACGCCGGTATAAATGTCCGCGCAATCGAACGCTGTGATCCCCGACTCCGCAAAGCGCATCATATCTTCAATCGCACGCCCTGCGTCAACTGCACCGTGCCCGCCGGCCAGCTGCCAACCGCCCTTAATCAGGCGAGGAATCTGGTAGTCAGGTGCCAGCGAAACCTGCGGCAGTGCGTGTACATCAGTCATGGATCGTTGGTACTCGCTGGCGGCAGTGGGACGAGTGTGACGTCGGCGTGAGAGAAGGTGCTGGTACCCGTTCGTGAGATCCGAAATCGGCCGCCACAATGCGGATCAGGGCACGCGATGTCGGTGTCCGTGGTCATCCAATCGTTGTGATGTGTCGGACGTTGCTTCGCCGGTAACATCGGCAACAATGCGGCGAGCGGATAGAGCGGAAAACTCTGCCCGGTTGGAAAACGCAAGTTCTCACCAACCAACTCGAACCAATCACCCGCGCGATGATTGCAGACCATGGGTCGGTGGGTCGCTATGACCTCGATGCGCAGATCGAAAAGCGTGAAGGTGTCGTCCGGTTCCGGCGCATTTGCGGATGATGGCATAGCGCGAACGATAGCGACTAGCGAGTTTTTTCGTCCAGATGCCAGACGCACAAGTTTCTCACGCAGCCGATCCGCTGACGTTTTACGGTGGACTCGCCGGGGCGCTGGCGCCGTTTGCCGCATTCCTGATTGGCGTTGCAGCGCTCGCAATTGCCGGTGCGCCCGACGAGAAAGGTTTCTGGCCAATTCTCCTCGGCGCGCTGACATTTGGCCTGCTCCTAGCGAAGGACAAGTCACGCTACGCAGAAGCGATGTTGGATGGCATGAGTCAACGCGTGGTGATGATCATGCTGTGCGCGTGGCTCTTTGCCGGCGTGCTCGGCACGATACTCAGCGCGTCAGGATTTGTTGGAGCATTAGCGTGGCTCGCGCGGAGTGCGCATCTCACTGGCGGTGAATATGCTGGCGCAGCGTTCATCGTGTGCGCGCTGGTTTCCACTGCAACCGGAACCAGTTTTGGCACGATTCTGCTGGCAGGACCACTGTTATATCCTGCAGGTGGGCCAGCAGGTGCTGATCCGGCGGTGCTGATGGGCGCGATCCTCGGCGGTGCAACATTTGGTGATTCCATCTCACCGGTTTCTGACACAACCATTGCGTCGAGCGGTTCGCAGGGGGCGGATATCGGCGGCACCGTCCGTAGCAGATTGCGATACGTGCTTCCTGCGGGGCTTATCGCGTTGCTTGCATCGGTGATGCTCGGCGCGCGC
>JANNWU010000371.1:0-8666 GCA_031408755.1 Gemmatimonadaceae bacterium
ACCGACGAACCGATGCGCCTCGCGGCACTTGATCGACATGCGAAGCAGCTCCGTGCGCACATCAACGCGCTCAGCGATCGAGCATACTGGCGACAATTTCCAAACGCGCCAGAGTTTGTCGTGCTCTTTCTACCCGGCGAAGCATTTCATGCCGCGGCGTTGGAGCGCGATCCGTCGCTGTTGGAAGCTGGTGTATCGCAGCGCGTGTTGATTGCGTCGCCAACAACGCTCATCGCACTGCTTCGTGCAGCGGCTTACGGGTGGCGACAGGAACGGGTGGCCGAAAGCGCTGCGCAAGTCAGTGCACTCGGTCGCGAGTTGTCGGATCGACTGAGTGTGTTTACCTCGCACCTCGCTGACGTTGGCGCGTCACTCGATCAGGCCGTCACGCGATACAATCGCGCAGTCGGCAGCTTCGATTCGCGCGTGCTGGTTGCCGCGCGACGATTTACGGAGCTCGGCGCGGGGCCTTCTTCGCCGACCGGGTTGGACGCGCCGCAGGTGATTGAGCGTCACTCACGCCCGCTGACGCCGACGAACGATTCGGGATCGGGATTGGCGACGGAGCGCTAATTGGCGATGTGCCGTCGTAGGCAAGCGAATCGCGAAATGCGTTTGCCGCGCGGCGAATCTGCACCACCTCATCGTCAGGCATTCGATCAAGATTGCGAATCATCATCGCCATCCGCGGATGATTGGCAAACCGTTCGCGATGTCGCGCCATGAAGTCCCAGTACAGCACATTGAACGGGCACGCCTTCTCGCCAGTCTTTGCTTTGACATCATACGCGCACGAGCCACAGTAATTACTCATGCGGTTGATGTACGCACCGCTCGCAACGTAAGGTTTGGACGCCATCACACCGCCGTCGCCCCACGTGGCCATGCCGACCACATTCGGCAGCGTCACCCATTCGTACGCGTCGGTGAAGGCGGCCCAGAACCAGCGATTCAGTGCTGCAGGAGTAACACCAAGCAGCGTTGCGAAATTCGATTGCACCATCAGCCGCGGAATGTGGTGCACACGACCTGTGTCTCGCACGGCGCGAATTGAATCGGACAGACAGCGCATTTCACAGGCGGCTGTTTCTGCCTTTCCGCCGTAGCCCGCTTCGCCATCAGGCGCCCAGAACCACATCGGCAATGGCAACCACGCGTCGAGTGCGTTTGCATCACGCAGCGCTGGCATTAAGTGCCAGTAGATTCCGCGAACATATTCGCGCCAGCCCAGAATCTGTCGAATAAATCCTTCGGCGCTCGCTAGCGAAACTGCACCTGATCTGTACGCAGCTTCGGCGCGCTCAAGGACTTCGCGCGGATGCAACAAACCAACATTCAGCGACGACGCGAGTGCAGAGTGGAGCAAGTCGGCGTGCCCATCTTGCATCGCGTCTTCATACGGTCCAAACTCCGGCAGTCGCTCACTAATGAATCGATCAAGCATCGATTTCGCGCCAGCGCGGGTGACGGGAAGTGAGAAGCCTTTCGCAGAGCCCCATCGGCCACTCCAGCGTTCAACGCGATCCATCACTTGTTGAGTCGTGGTATCAGGCGTAAACGTCATCCGTTCTGGTACCAGTTTCTTCTTCGGCCATGCCTGCCGATTGTCGGCATCAAAGTTCCACGCGCCACCGGTTGGTTTACCGTCCGGCTCAATCAGCACGGCATACTTTCGTCGCATCTCGCGATAGAAAAACTCCATGCGGAGTTCCTTCTTACCGGCCGACCAACGCGTGAAATCGTCGCGCGTCGCGAGAAATCCGCGATCTGGCGCGAGGGTCAGGGTTACACCAACATTCCGCAGTGCACCTTCTGCACGCATCAGTGATTGCACCATTTCCCACTCGCGGCCTTCCGTTGCAAGTACGTGATCAGCGCCATGCGCTACGGCCGCCTCCACCAGCCCCGCTTCGTAGCTCGCTGCGGTGCGATAATCCACGCGATATCCGGCAGCCAGTAAAGCGTCGGCAAAGTGTCGCATCGCCGACAGCACCAACACCAATTTCTGGCGATGCCAGGGCAGCGATGCGCCTTTGTCGACCGCTTCGATAAAGCAGACGATTGTTGAATCGTTCGGCGTGCGCGGTACCTGCGACACTGCGCGTGAACACTCCCACGGCGCAACAAAAATCAGTGTCGAACCGCCCGTCTTCGCAATCTTCGATGTTGTTTTCACTCTTGCTGAACGCGCAATTCATTCGCGAGCGTTCCCATACGCAGTGTCACGCGGTGCGTATGGAATGCACTGGTGTCTTGATACGACGACCGCGGCGACGCAGCCCCTTGTCGCGATACAGTGCGTTATCAGCGACGGCCAGCAACTCAGTTGGCGCGTTCCCATCACGCGGAAAGAGCGAGGCACCCACGCTACCATCCACATCAATCATGAGGCCTTCGTGTTCTACCAAACTTTGTAACGCCTGGCGGACTTTAGCGACCACGACATCCAGATCGTCGCTCTGTCGCAGAAACGGTGAGATCGCGACAAATTCATCGCCACCAATGCGGCCGACAGTATCCGATGCACGAAGCACCTGTTGCAATCGACTCCCAACGGTTTGCAAGACATCGTCGCCTGCAAGATGGCCGTATCTGTCGTTCACCGCTTTGAAATCATCTAAGTCGATGTAGAGCACGCCGACTTGCGTTCCGTTTCGCCGAGCTGCCGCCACCGCCATATCCAGACGATCCATAATGATGGTGCGATTTGGCAACCCTGTGAGCGCATCGCTGCCCGCTCGATGCTCGGCAGACAGCATGCTCGCTTGTGCTAACGCCCAATCGCGGTCAAGGAGCCAGATGACGAGACCTACGCCAAGCGCACAGTGCGAAAGAAACTCAACCAACAACAGCGGTTGCCATGCGACTCGTGCTGCCACTGGCCCGCTGTTGAAGATCGCGACGCCAGCTCGCAGCGCAGCACACGCAGCAACAAGACACAGCGCGACGTGCACGACACTCACACCGAGAACCATTTTCGGCGGTGACTCGGCACGCGAAATCACGCGCGCAATGATCAGGCACGCCAAGCCTGTTCCGCCTGCGCGAACGGCGTTGCGAATCAGGTCTTGAGTAATCGGATCATTCGCGACAATGAGGCTGATACCGCCGGTGAGCAACGCGGCCAGAATTGCGCCCATCACCGCATCGCGACGCACGCGGTCTGTCACGATATCGTTGTTGGCCAGCGCAGTTGCGCCGAGCACCATGAAGCCGATGTAGAGCCACACGGCCAGCGAGAGGGCGATGTCAAAGATTGAGGCGTTCACGCCGCTGAAGCTGCGTAGATCGACGAGCTGTGTAAGCGCGGCGAGCCCGAGGGCTACGAAGGCTCGCGTGATATCACGCAGCGGAAGCAAATTGCGGCGCTGCGCGAGTCGCCAACAGAGCCAAGCCAGCCCGATTGCGGCGCTGACTTCGATACCCACCAAAATTGGAACAGCGAGAGCGATGGTGTTCATGCAGGGCCGTTCGCGCTCAGGGTCGTCAGCTTTCCGGTGGTTCTTGCTTGCTAATACGAACCACCGCGGTCACATCCGTCAACCGTTTACCCATACAAAATGCAAATAGCTCATGCATTCGCGCCGCGCGCCGACCCAATGACGCGCGGCGCAATACCCGCCCAACAGAAGTATTAACGCTCGCTCACGCGCTCACCCGCTCACGTTGCGCGCCGGCCCCAAGACGCGCGCCGCGATTACGGCTGCCTGAGACAATCATGAACGCGTGCTCACGATTGCACGAGCTTGGTGGCACGTTGGGTGATCGCTTCTACGCTCAGACCAAATTCGCGATACAGCGTGTCGAACGGCGCTGAGGCACCAAAATGCGTCAGACCAACCACGTCGCCCTGGCCCGCGATGAGCTGCCACCACGACATCGGGTGCCCAGCCTCAATTGCGAGACGCGGTACACCGGTCGGCAGCACGCTGGCTCGGTAGGCGTCGTCTGACGCCAGAAACCGCTCCATCGAAGGCACGCTCACGACGCGCGCGGCGATGCCAGATGTCGCGAGCGCATCACGGACTTTCAACGCCAGCCCGATCTCGCTACCCGTCGCCAACAACACGATCTTCGCCGGCGTGGGCGAATCGGCGAGCACATACGCGCCCTGCTCCACTCCGGCGCGCACAACAGTCGGCGCCGTGTTCAAAAAGCCCAACTTCTGTCGCGATAACACGATCGCACTCGGCCCGGTGCGATGTGCAATCGCAGCGCGCCAGCACTCAGCGACTTCGGTGGCATCGGCGGGTCGGAATACAAGCAAGTTTGGAATCGCGCGCAGCGCCGAGAGATGCTCAATTGGCTGATGCGTCGGTCCGTCTTCACCTAGTCCAATGGAGTCGTGCGTGAACACATAAATGCTACGGATACCCATTAACGCCGCCAGTCGAATGGCGGGGCGCATGTAATCGCTGAACACGAGGAATGTGCCCGAATATGGAATCACGCCACCGTGCAGCGTCATCCCATTCATGATCGCACCCATCGCGTGTTCGCGGACACCGTAGTAGATGTAGCGGCCACCACGATTTTCCGCCGTGTACGCACGATCGCCCTTACGTAGCGTGAGGTTAGAGCCAGATAAATCTGCCGAACCGCCAATGAGTTCTGGAACCGACGTGCCAATGCTATTCAGCACGATACCCGACGCTGCACGACTGGCCACGGTTCCAGTTGCTTCAGTAAACGTTGTGATTTCCGCGTCCCAGTTGGCGGGAAGTTCGCCAGACATGCGACGCGTGAATTCAGCCGCCGCGCTCGCATCGGCTTTGGTGAATATTGCGAATCGTGATTTCCAATCAGTGTGCGCTCCGGCGCGTGCGGCAACCTGCGTCTGCCAATGCGCACGCGCTTCATCAGGCACCACAAACGATTCGTGCGAGGCCCAACCCAGTGCGTCTTTCGCGCGAACAATTTCTTCGACGCCCAACGGCTCACCGTGCGCCTTTGACGTACCGGCGCGGTTGGGGCTACCAAACCCAATCACCGTGCGCGTGATCACCATCGTGGGGTGCACCGTATCGGCTTTGGCGGCGGCAATCGCAGCATCAATCTGCGCAAGATCGTTCACGTCGCTGATGTGCAACACTTGCCAGCCGTACGCTTCAAATCGCTTGGTCGCGTCATCACTCAGCGACAGGTCAGTGCTGCCATCAATCGTAATGCGATTATCGTCGTAAAAGCCGATCAACTTGCCAAGTTTGAGATGTCCCGCGAGTGAAGACGCTTCATGGCTGATGCCTTCCATCAAGCAGCCGTCACCGGCGATGAAGTACGTGTAGTGATCGACAATGTTGTGGTCCGCAGTATTTGTGACTGCGGCGATTTGCGTCTCTGCGATCGCCATGCCGACGGCGTTCGCAACACCCTGACCCAGTGGACCAGTGGTGGTTTCGACACCGGCCGTGTGCCCAACTTCCGGATGACCGGGTGTCTTGGAACCCCACTGCCGAAAATTCTTGATATCGTCGAGCGTGAGTGCGTATCCGCTCAGATGCAGCGCGCCGTACAACACCATTGATGCGTGGCCCACAGAGAGCACAAACCGATCGCGATCTGGCCACATCGGATCAGAGGGATCGTGTCGCATGTGCGTAGCGAATAGGCGATACACCAGCGGCGCCAATGCCATCGGTGTGCCGGGATGTCCAGATTCCGCAGCCTGCACCGCGTCCATCGCGAGTGTGCGAATCGTGTTGATGCTGAGCAGATCAAGCGAGGCGGGCGATGCAGCGAGAGCAGTCACGGGAGAGGGCAGGCGACGGGGACGCGATGATGGGCGCAGCAGGGCGGTGCACCACGCACAAAGTTACGGCGTCGTGCGGCTCTCAGGCACCTAGCCTTCTCTGTTAGATCACACGATCGCGAAGCGGCTGTCCGGCCACCCACAGCAGTGCGTTTTCAAGCGCTCGCAGTCCCATTGCTGTCCGTGTTTCGAGCGTCGCGCTCCCCAGATGCGGAAGTAGCACGACATTCTCCAGCGCAAGCAGCGCCGGATGGATCTGTGGCTCGTGCTCATAGACATCCAAGCCCGCTGCCGCGATCTGTCCCGAACTCAGCGCACTGGCAAGCGCCGCTTCGTCAACCAGCGAGCCGCGGGCGGTGTTGATGAGTATGCCGCTACGCTTTATCAGTGCAATGCGTGACGCGTTGATGAGGTGATGCGTGTGCGGCGTGGCCGGCGCGTGCAGCGACACAATATCACTGCTGCTAAGCAACGCCTCTAACGACAGAGCCGCACCGGTGGCGGCCGGTGATGACTGCTCTGTTGCGTGCGCTCGTGCCTGCGCCATTGCCTGCGCTTCTGTCTGCGCCATTGTGCGCCCAATCCACTGCACCCGCATACCAAACGCCACGGCGCGTTGCGCGACCGCCTGACCAATGCGGCCATATCCCACAATGCCAAGCGTCAATCCACGCAGTGAACGACCCAGATGAAAGGTTGGTGCGAGGCCACGCCATGTACCCGCGCGGACCAGTCGTTCGCCTTCGCCAAGTCGTCGCGCGGTCATCAGGATGAGCGCGATTGTCAGATCAGCGGTGTCGTCGGTGAGCACGTCGGGAGTATTGGTTACTGCAATACCCGCACGTTGCGCCGCCAGCAGATCAACATGATTGAACCCAACACCAACATTCGCAATCAGTTTGGTGCGCAATGTGTTTGCAGCGAAGGCATGCGCGTTGAGAACGTCGCTGACCGTTGGCACGAGCACATCACATTCTTGCAGTGCGCGCGCGAGATCATCGGCGCTCCGCGGCGTGTCATCAGGATTCAGCGCAACTCGAAAGTGCTCGGCAAACGCTGCCTCAACCACGGCAGGATATCGCCGCGTGAGATATGCAACGGGTCGCTGATCGGTGTTGTTCACGGCCAGGTGGCCAGCAAACGTTCCGTCAGCACTGTCGTCAGTGCCATGATCGTCTCTTGCGGATTCACGCCGACGCCAGTTGGCAGCATTGATCCGTCAAAGACGTACACACCCGGCGCACCATGTCGTTCGCCGGTTGGTGCGACACCACTAATTGAAGGATTGGTACCAATACGGCAAGTGCCGTTAACGTGCGCCGAAAAAAGTGCCAACCGATTCGCGTTCACTGGGCGCGTGCGAATCGCTGCTAGGTCGGCTTCGCGACGAATGACAATCGGTGAACTGTGTAACGTACGAATCTCTCTCGCACCAGTGATGAGTTGTAGCCGCGCCGCTGCTTCAATTGCCGCAATCATATTAGCAGAATCAGCACTGCCCAATACGTATTTGATATGTGCAAATCCGCGTCGGTTTAGGGACACGCTGCCGTTTGACTGCTGTATATCGCTACCGTCGCGCACTAACGCGATGGTCGATGCCATAAACGGAAATTGTTGCATCACGGCCGCGTGTGCAGCCCCAAACCCTTGGACTGCGGCTGAGCCAATTGACGGATGCAGCGGCGGACATTCAAGCCAGAAACCGTAGCCGTTCACATCGCGCTGAATGAACTCATCACACATTGCGCTGAGTGGTATGCCAGCCGCGGCGTAGATCTCACGATCGTAAAGGCCGAGTACTGCAGTGGTGGGATGAAAGCGCAGATACTTTCCCACGCCGCCACCACCAAGCCCTGAACGCTGCAGCAACAGCGGCGTTTCAATCGCACCACCTGCAACGATCACAATTGGTGCTGCAAGTTCAAGCATCCGCGCTGGCGCAGTGTCGCCGGGGGCGCGAATGATCGCGCTCACATACTTCATCGGTATGACCGCTGCCGAGTTGTGCGAGCGGGTGCCGATGCGGATTCGCGTCACGTGTGCGTTGCTGTACAGCGTTGCGCCATGTGCCAGCGCGCGAGGTATGTACGTCTGCTGCGTGCCTTGCTTTGCATCGTAGCGGCATCCTTGTCCGCAAAATCCGGAGCGCACACACCCTTTCGCGTTGATCAGCGCTGACTCTGCACGCCAGCCCAGTGCCGCCGCACCGTCAAGAATGATGCGATTGTTTGGTGAGTGTGCGTCGTCTGGTACGAGTCGCGCGTGCACCTCCTGCTCGATGCTTGCAAACACTGGCGCCATTTCAGCAGCGCTCATCCCTTCCAGTCCAAAGCGATTCGCCCATTCCGCCAGTACATGCTCGGGCGTGCGCAACATGATCATCCAATTGACCGTGGTACTCCCGCCAACCGTCGCACCCTGCAGCACTGAGACTGCCAGATCGTCGGTCGCGCGAAGTCCACCCTCCGCGTACAAACGCGTCGTCATCTCCGCTTCATTCTCATTGAACTCGTCGGTGCGTACAAACTCACCGGCTTCCAAAATCACAACGCGTTTTCCCGCCTCTGCCAGCCGCGCTGCGGCAACGGCTCCGCCTGCACCCGAGCCAATGACAATCGCATCGGCGGTGACGATGGATGCATCGCGAAAGGTGGCGGCGGTAATCACACCCGCAGGTTCTGATTGCTGATGCGATGTGCGACGCCAGTTGCTGTCGTTCCGCGAGATTGGCTCATCAGCGACACCGCTGTCCGCACCGCCAACAATCGGGCCTTCCCACGACATCGCCGGTTCGCGCGTGTTGAGTGCGCCAAGGTAGCCGATACTGGCGTGCGATCGCGGGTCCGCGTAGTGCGTGACCAGTGTCAGGCGACGGAGCAGTTGAAAGAGTGTACGCGCCTGCGGTACTGCGCTC
>JANNWU010000372.1:0-31901 GCA_031408755.1 Gemmatimonadaceae bacterium
CGTCGTAATCCACTGCTTCTCAGGGTCGAGAGTCTCGTATGACTGCTCCTGTAATTGGCCACGCATTTGTGCGCAGTCCGATCGCGCCAGTCTATGGCGAGCCGCGCGTGTCATCGGCGCAAGTTTCCCAAGCACTCGCAGGGCATCCGGTGTACATACTAGAATCGCGCGAAGACCATTGGCATCGCGTGCGATGTATGGATGACTACGAAGGGTGGATGCACGACGGCTACTTCATGCGTCTGATTGACGAGGCGCCAATTGTCCCGACAGATGCGACTGATTTTGCGCTGACATATGTTCCGCGCGTGTCAATGGGAGTTGTGACTCGCAGTGAACGCCACGGACTTCGTGCGCTGCCGTTAGGCGCGTGGATGGATTTGGATGAAGAAATTGTGGATGGCGATACCGTCGCGCTCAACAAGATGGAGGATCATTTCGCCGTCGCACCCGATGCGATAGCGCAATCGGCGGTGGAGTGGTTTGCAGGGTCCTCGTATCAGTGGGGGGGCATTACACCGTGGGGCGCGGATTGCAGTGGTTTTGTGCAGACTATTTTTGGACTGCATGGCGTGCGTCTTCCGCGAGATGCGCACCAACAAGCCACGGCGGGAGTTGCCGTCGCACGTGACGCAGTGGAACTCGCTGACTTGCTGTTTTTCTCCGATCGCGATGACTTGCGAATCACCCACGTTGGTATCGCGCTGGCCGGCGATCGCATGGCGCACATTGCGATTGGCCGCGGCGGATTTGCGTTGGAGTGGCTTGGCGATACGGACGATGCCTACATCGCCACACTCAACGCCAGATTCGTGTCCGCGCGTCGCGTGGTGTGACGGTTACGACACCAAGCCGGCCGGAGCCGCCGGTGCTAACGGAAAACTCGTCTCCAGCACCTGATTGACATGGAGCATCGTGCGCGCCGCCTCCGAATCATCAACGGCGACAATCATGGTGTAGACACCGGGAACATCCAGCGGCAAATCGACGACGGCGAGCAACGGAACGTCGATACCGTCTGATCCTTGAGGTGGCGGCCCAACCACCAGCTCTCCGCGCGACGACCAGAGCATATCGCCCACGGGATTCAGCCAGTCGAGGCTCACGCCGTGCGGTCCCTCATCCTCAGGCACTGCTTTGAGCCGCACCACGAAGGTGGCGCGCGGGTGCAACGATGGCAGTTGCCCCACGTGTAATGCGTCAAAGACGCCCAGAATATTGAGTTTTCCTTCCTGCGAGACGTTGGCGGCGTCTGCGAATAACGCGAATTGAACATGCATGCCCGCATGCTATCCACCACACCGTCATGCGGGAAGGCTCCCGGCCGTTGCTAGATTCGGGTATGTCAGTGTCTGCTACTCCCATCGTTACTACATCCACCGTGCCCGCCAGCGTCGACGAATCGTCGCGTGCGTCGCAGGGCTTTGGAATGACCGACGTGCTGCTGTTGCTGATGGCAGCGCTGTGGGGCGGTAATTTTTATGCGCTGCAATACGGCGCGTCATCGGTTGCACCGCTCGCATTCAACGCAGCGCGCATGACGGTCGGCGCACTGGCGTTGTTGCTGGTCATTCTCGTGGCGGTGCGTGAACCGTGGCCTGCGATGCCCGATACGTTGCGTCTGTTGGGTGCGGGCGTGGTTGGCAACGGTGTCTATCAAGTGCTCTTCATGCTTGGGCTCGCGAATGCGCGCGGCGGATCAGCGTCGCTCATTATGGCGGCATCACCGGCGGTGCTGGCGATCTTTGGTTGGGCGACTCGTACGGAGAAAGTCACGAAGTTTCTCGGTATTGGCGTGATGCTCTCGATTGTCGGTGTGGTCTTTGTGATGCTCGGTGATAACGTGAGCGTCACTGGCGGCGACTCGTGGAAGGGTGCGGTGCTACTAAGTGCGGCAGTGGTCACGTGGGCGGTCTACATCACGATGCTGCGCCCGCTGACACACCGTGTGAATGGCGCGCAGCTCACGCTGATCACACTACTCGGCGGGCTGATCCCAATGCTCGTGATCGCGTCGCGTGATCTGGTTGCGACGCAGTGGATGGCGCTGACGTTTCGGACGTGGGCGGCCATGCTGTACTCCGGCATCGGTGCGATTGTGCTCGCGTACCTCATCTACTACCACGGCTTGAAAAAACTCGGCGCCACCCGCACATCAATGTACGCGAATATGCAGCCATGCGTCGCAATTCTGGTGGCGTGGAAATTCCAGAACGATCGCCCAACATCGTTTCAGTTGTTGGGATTCCTTTGCATCACGGGCGGCTTGCTGCTCGCACGGAAGCGCACATGACCGTACTTGTATTGTTCGACATTGATGGCACGTTGCTGCTTGCCAATGGCGCCGGTCGTCGCAGCGTGCAGCGCGCGATGCAAGATGTGTTTGGCGTTGCAGTACCTCCACATCATCCGTTCGACGGCAAAACAGATCCGCAGATCATTCGCGAACTGGGCACACTTGCTGGAGTCGATGCGCCGGTGATTGATGAGCGAATGGATCGCGCACTCGATGCCTATTTTGACTATCTCCACGCCGATATGACGCAGACACCGGAGACGGTCGTGCTGCTTCCGGGTGTGCACCCCCTGCTCGACGCACTCGAGCAGCGCAGCGATGTGATGCTTGGGCTTCTCACAGGCAATATCGAAGCAGGTGCAATGCTCAAGCTGCGATCTGTGAACATTGCGGAGCATCGATTTCGGGTTGGTGCGTATGGCTCTGATCACGGAAGTCGCCCAAAGCTTCCTGCGATTGCACAGGCGCGTGCGGCAGCGCTGCTCGGCCAACCGATGCCCGGTTCACAGGTGGTGATTATTGGCGATACACCGCACGATCTGACCTGCGGCAACGAGATTGGCGCGCGTGCAATTGGCGTTGAGACGGGGCGATTCCGAAACGCAGACTTGCAGCCATACAGTCCGCTGGCAGTGTTCGCAGACCTTAGCGATACGAATGCAGTGGTGGCCGCAATCACCAGTGTTGCAGCCGAGAGAGCTGCGTGATGCAGCAGAGCGTCGGTGCGCTTTCCGTTCGGTTGCACGGCGCGTGGGAAAACCGCGCGCTGGACTACGATGCGTCAGTGCTACTGCAGGGCGACGTTGTTCGCATCGCGTACAATCAGTCGACATCGCCGATGATCGAGTTTGCAGTGCACGAACTCACCGGCGCGGTATTTCGCGATGACACGCTGACGCTCCATCTTCGCGGCGGTGCACCCGTCGTACTGTCGGCTTCACCGCATCTGGATGGGTTGCGCAACCGTTTGGAAGCGTTGGTGTGCACCTTTCCAGCGCAGACACTTTCGCTGCGTGGTTTTGGTTCAGAGCGCAGTGCACCCGGATCGGACCATGATCGGTGGTTTGAAGCGTTGCTTCTGGCACGACGTGTGGCCGAAGAGAGTCGGACAGTTGAGACGCAACGCCGTGCATTTGATGCGTCGCGGCTGAGCCGTCATGCGCAGACTACGCGAGAAACGTTCGCCAAAGAGCGTCACACTGCGCCGGCAGATCAGCGCGCACTAAACGCTGAGCTTGAGTTACTCGGCTCACCCTACGCGCTCACGATGCGCGCGTTAGAACAGGCTGGCCTTGAGCTGCGTCACGCGCCGGAGTCAGCGCAGTTTGATGTCTGGCGTGCATGGGTGGAGTGTGTGCAGAAGTCATTTCGTGCGGCCGATGATGTGTGGACGGCGATGGTTCCGGTACTCTGCGATTCGCGCGGAGTCAAAGGCACGTTCTGGCGGCGGTTGGTAAACAAACGCGGTGATAGCGCGCGATGATTCGCGGGATTGGGCTGGATCTGGCCGATATCGATCGGATCGCTCGCGTGTTGGGCCGGCACCCGGAGCGCGCCCGTGCCCGTCTTTTCACTGCGGGTGAGCGTGCGTACTGCGATCGTCGCGCCGAGCCAGCTCGTCATTTCGCGGCCCGTTTTGCAGCCAAGGAGGCGGCGTACAAGGCGCTGGCCGGCACCGAGGAGGCGCGCCACATTCACTGGCAGGACATCGAGGTTGTGAGCGATCCTCAGGACGGCAGACCGACGCTTCGCTTCCACGGGCGTGCGGCGGCGCGGGCCGAGGAGCTTCGGGTGACGGTGGTCCACATATCGCTCACCCATTCTGACAGCGTGGCGGCGGCAGTTGTCGTTCTGGACGGCTAAGCAGGCGCTGCGTTCAGGATGCCAACTGGAATGCCAAGTGGTTTATTCGGCTTTCACGCTTTCTCCTCTAGCCGAGGCTGTCCTGCTGTGGTATCGTTCAGTTGTGCTTCTGAGAACCATTCTCAACTAGACTCTATTCGTGCCTTCCGTCGCGCTACCCGTAGTAGAAACCTCACTGAGCGGCGGTGCACGCGCGCCACTCGCGTGTCGGCTGGGTGACTGCCGAGCTGGTGCATCGGCGACGGTTGTCTCTTTAGGTTGCGGTGAGAATGAAGCGTGTCGGCTCCGCGAGCTCGGATTGATTGAAGGCGCCAGCATCAGTGTTGTTGATGCGCGCCATTGCATGCTGCTTGATGTGCGCGGCTCACGGTTCGCTCTCAGTCCAGCGATTACCGCCGGCATCACCGTTCTGCCGACGCGTTAAGCGCGGCGCGGTTCTCGCCGCCCTTACAATTCTGTGTCGACTTCCTTCGCTCCCCGTTCCGCTTCTGGCGTGTCGACTGAGGCGAGTCAGCGTCGCATTCGTGTTGCGCTGGTTGGGAATCCGAACACGGGTAAAAGCACGCTGTTTAATGCGCTGACCGGTATGCGCCAACGCGTCGGCAACTTTGCCGGAGTGACAGTCGAGCGCGTTGAAGGCTCCGCGCGCGGACCGCTTGGTGAACGGCTCACGATCATTGATTTGCCTGGTTGCTACGCGCTGTCGCCGGCAAGTCCTGACGAAGAGATCGCTCTCGGCACGCTACGTGGCATGAGCGGGGAGGCGTTGCCAGATGTAGTGGTTGTTGTTGCTGATGCGCTGCGTCTTGAGCGAAACCTGTATCTCGTCAGTCAGGTGTTGGAGCTTGGTTTGCCAACACTGGTCGCGCTCAATCAGGTAGATGCCGCAGCAGAAGCAGGTGTGGAGGTAGATGCCATCGCGCTGCTGCATGAACTTGGCACGCCGGTGATCCCGACAATTGCGACACGTGGCGAAGGGATTGATGTGCTGCGCAAGGCGATGGTCAGCGTGCTGGATCTGCCGCTACCAACGCGACCGTTCGCGCTGTCAGATGACGTCACGGATGCGTTGGCGGCATTGAATGAGACGCTACAATCGTGCGGAGCGACACCGACATTGGCGGCTCACGACTCGCTGCGTTTGTTAGCGGTGCCAAAGTTGGAGCAGTGGTACGGCGCTTCGAATACCGTGATCGCACCAATGGTTGACGAAGCGCGTATTGCGATTGCTGCGACGGGTGCGAATCCGCGGAGTCTGGAAGCGGAACTGCGCTACGGCTGGAGCAGCGGCGTGGTGGCGCGGACAGTCACGCATCGCAATGCAGGTGCACGCACCAATAGTGATCGCATCGACGCGGTAGTGCTGCACCGCATTTGGGGTCCGGTGCTGTTCGTGCTGGTGATGGCGCTTGTGTTTCAAGGAATTTTCACGTGGGCGCAACCGCTCATGGATGGTGTGGAGTGGGCCGTTGCACGCGTTGGTGCTGCGCTCGGCGCGTTGCTGCCTGCGGGTGACTTGCGCGGATTAGTTGTGGATGGAGTGATCGCCGGCGTTGGCAGCGTCTTGGTTTTTCTGCCACAGATCGCGATGCTCTTTTTGTTCATCGGCATTTTAGAAGACACTGGGTACATGGCGCGGGCTGCGTACTTGATGGATCGACTCATGCGCCGAGTCGGGTTACACGGGAAGAGTTTTATTCCGATGATCAGTGGCTTTGCGTGCGCCGTTCCAGCGATCATGGCTACGCGGACGATCGAAGAACCAAAGGATCGGCTCGCGACGATTATGGTGGTGCCGCTAATGAGTTGCTCTGCGCGGCTGCCGGTCTACACGCTGTTGATCGGCGCATTCGTGCCGCCAATTGCGGTGTTGGGCGGCGCGTTCAGCTTGCAGGGCGTGACGATGTTGATGATGTACTTGCTCGGCACCGTTACGGCGCTGATTGTGGCAGCGTTCTTCAAGCGTACGCTGTTGAAGGGGCCGGTGCGCCCAATGATTCTTGAGATGCCAGCGTATCGTGTGCCAAATCTTCGTACGCTGCTGCAGAACGTGTGGCACCGTGCGCAGATGTTTTTGCGACGCGCCGGTACCGTCATTCTTAGTTGCAGTATGGTGTTGTGGGCGCTCGCGACCTATCCCAAGACGACGGTACCGGCTGGCCTACCCGATGCGCAAGCGCATGAGATGCAGCTCGAGCGTTCTGCCTTGGGCCACATCGGAAAGGTGATTGAACCGTTGGTTCGCCCTCTCGGCTACGACTGGAAGATTGGCGTGTCGATTGCCGCGAGCTTTGCCGCGCGTGAGGTGTTTGTGAGCACCATGGGCACGATCTACGGCGTGGGTGAAGCGGACGAGACGTCGGTTGCGCTGCGCGATCGTTTGCGCGCGGAAGTCAATCCGAACACCGGCTTACCCAAGTACTCACCGCTGATCGCGATGGGGCTGATGGTGTTCTACGTCTACGCGTTGATGTGCATCAGCACGGTGGCCGTCACGGTTCGTGAAGCCGGCGGCGGCCGAATTGGCTGGCGCTGGGCCGCGATTCAGTTCGGTTACATGCTCGTGCTTGCATACGCCGCGGGATTTGCGGTGTATCAAGGTGGACGATTACTTGGCTTCCAGTAGGAGAGCGACGTGCTTCAGCAGACCATTGTGATTGCGATCGTGCTCACCGCGTTTCTCTTTCTTGGCCGTCGCGTGTGGAGCGTAGTTGCATCGGCGCGTGCGAAGAATGGAGCGGCGGGTTGCGCGTCAGGGTGTGGCTGCGAGCCTAGCAACGAGCCTCGCTAGCGCACGTTGTGAACACGTCGCATCGCGTCGACGCCGCCAATTTGGTGGCGCTAGCGTCCGCGAGTCCAAATCAGCATCGAACAATCTTCGTACGATGCAGTGTACTGCGCTGGTCGGGATGAGGTGTACAGTTCAACCGCTGCGACATCCTGACCTCCGACCGTCTGCAAAGCTGATTGATATGTGAGGCCGGGACCTGTGGCGTGCTGCCCATCAATCCAGACTCCCATTGCTCGGCATCGATTCACCACCAATGTGCCGTTAATTCCACCGTTCGTCTGTACGCCTGCGATGCCAGCAAACCATTCCCCAATCTGCAACGGCTGCACACCGCTGAACGTCGCGAGATCGCGAAAGACACCGCCGCCGCCATTGCGCTTGCGTCGTTGCTCAAACGCCATACGCCACGGTTCACCAGGATAACTCGCTGTAATTTTTACCTCAGGCAATTTCTGTCCGGCATCACCGAGTGTCACGTTGAGCGAAAAAACTGGCGCGGTACCAATCGCAAATCGCGCTGAACGTGGTTCGAAACCGATTTTGCGCACCGTGATATTGATCGCCGAATCTGCCGTCACACGGGCCGTAGCGATCCCAGCGGAATCAGTTGTGGCTGAATCACCGGTCAGAAAGAATTCTACACGCGCAGCAGGAACTGGCCGACCTGACTTATCGCGCACTTCAATTCGGAAATCACGATGTGATGGCGCTTGTGCCACGACGACTGAACTGAACGCGGCCAAGAAGGCGCATAGCATCACGCAGCGCTCAGCAATTCGACACACGACTGTCATTGTTACGGGAGTTGGAGAGTTGGTGCGACTGTCATCGTGTCCGCGTCCACACGACCAGTGAACAGTCTTCGACATTTGGGTCACTAAACTGCGCCTGCTGCTGCGACGTGCGATACAGCTCAAGCGCCGCGATATCTGTCGGAGTGAGTTGCTGTAGCGCAACGCCCTGCGAAAGCCCTGGTCCGGTGAGGTGCACGCCATCAACCCAGACGCCAAGTCGCGCGCACCGATTCACTCGCAACCCGCGCGACGTAAGCTGCACACCGGGAAGGCCGTTAAACCAATCGTTGAGAGCAACCGGTTCGCGTCCGCTGAAGAACGCGCGATCACGAAATGAACCGCTCGCGCGCCGCTTTCGATCTTCATAGCCGCGCCGCCACGACTCGCCGGGATACTCTGCCGTCACCGAAACTTCCGGTAAGCGCTGCCCAAGTGCGCCAAGAGTTACCCGAATGATGAAGGCTGGTGCGCGGCCAATAGTGAAACGCGCTGCGCGCGGTTCGTAGCCGATCTTACGAATATTGACGCTCATTGAACTATCGGCGTCTACCGTGGTCGTGGCGATTCCAAGTGAATCAGTTACGATCGAATCACCACTCGCGAGAAAGGCGATGCGTGCACCCGGTACAGCGTTTCCCGAACGATCGCGTACCTCAACGCGCACCTGCCGCTCGAGCGTTTGCGCGTACAGTGCACCAGCGCAGCACATGGTCGGCGATAGGCACACGATCAAGCGCCACCGATTCACGAGGTGAGCCGAAAGCCAGCGGGTGCGGTGCGTTTGCAGATGCATACGCTTAAACATGGGAGCGGTAACTCGTTGGGGCTATACGAACTGACCCGATCAGCGTGCAATCATTCCCGGAATGGCTGCGCCAGAGGTCGCGCCGAGCTCCAGCGATGCCCATTCAGCGCGCTCAGCACGGAACAGTCCTGCGCGCGCGATCATCGCGGCGTTGTCCGTAGCGATGCGCGGCGAGGGTGCAAATACCGCCACCGCAGGTCCCACACGCGCTGCCACGGCGAGTTGGAGCGCCGTGTTGCAGGCCACGCCGCCCCCCAAAACCACCCGCGAGCGCCCGCACACCCGGACAGCGCGAGCGGTTTTTTCGGCCAGCGTTTCTGTCAGCGCATCCTGAAAACCGAGTGCGATGCTCGCCCGTTCCGCATCCAGGTCGCCGGAATTTTTGACAGCGAGCATCACGGCTGTCTTCAGTCCGCTGAATGACACATCGAAATAGTCGTCGTCACCCAGGCGCTGATCGCGTCGTAACATTGGCCGCGTAAAGCGAACACGGTCGGTATCTCCGTCGCGCGCCAACGCTTCCAAATGACGACCGCCAGGATACGGCAGGCCGAGCAGCTTGGCCGCTTTATCAAACGCTTCGCCAGCGGCGTCATCGCGCGTTGCGCCAAGCAACGTGTACTCGCCCCACGCTGCGACATCGATCAACATCGTGTGACCACCGCTCACCAAGAGTGCAATAAACGGCGGCACGGCGTCGCTGTGCTCCAAACTCGTCGCAAAGAGATGCCCTTCCAAGTGATGCACGCCAACCAGTGGAATCCCTGCCGTCATGCACAACCCTTTCGCTACGGCCACTCCAACCAGCAGCGCGCCAACTAACCCCGGCGCATGCGTGACGGCAATCGCATCAAGCTGTGCGAGTTGCACACCAGCGTCACTGAGTGCTTGATCAATAACTGGTAGAATCGACGTGAGATGTTGTCGGCTGGCGATTTCAGGCACCACACCGCCAAAAACCCGATGCACATCTTGCGATAGAATGACGAGTGATTCGAGCGTAACATCGTTACCCGAGCCACTCAACACTGCAGCAGAGGTCTCGTCACAACTCGTTTCAATGCCGAGCAGTCGCATAGTGTGCGCGCGTTACGCGCCGCCTTCCTTCAGCAACTGCTCGATGAGTGCGCGATTCGCCGGCGAGTTCCAGTCAACGGACGAAATTACCTTTTTTCGGATTGTACCGTCTGACGCGATGATAAACGTCTCTGGCACACCAGTTGTCTGATACGCAGCTTGAATGGCCTGCGTGGAGTCGTACAGCACTTCAAAAGTGAGGCCAAAATCTTTGAGGAATTTTCGAATATCGTCTGCCTTCCCTGCGTCATCAATACTGACTGCCACAACGTGCAGTCCTTTCGGTCCCATATCCTTGTGCAACGCTTCAATGCTCGGCATTTCAGTTCGACATGGGCCGCACCACGTTGCCCACACGTTGAGCAGCACAACTTTTCCCTTGTAATCTGCAAGCGATTTTGACTTCACCGATCCGGCGACGGTTGCGCCACTAAATGATGGCGCCTTGGAGCCCACCTCAACTCCAATCAACTCGTCTTTCAGCTGATAGGACGCGAACCACAGTCCGCCACCGAGCACGGTGATGATTGCGCCAACCACCGCCAACTGTTGCTTGAAGGTCATGCGTGCTCCATCACACAAAGGTTTCGCAGCACGCTGACTTCGGCGGCTGGATCAGCGGCACTAAAAATCGCGTTACCGGCCACGAATGTATCCGCACCCGCCTTGTAGCAGTTTCGAATTGTCTCTCGCGACACACCACCATCAACTTCGAGCACGGCACCGCTGCGCACGCTGTCCAGCAGCGCGCGCGCGCGACGGATCTTGTCGAGCGATTGCGGAATGAATTGCTGACCGCCAAATCCTGGATTCACGGACATGATTAGCAAAAGGTCGAGATCCGCAGCCACCTCGCGCACCGTTTCAAGTGACGTCGAAGGATTCATCGTCGCACCCGCGAGACAGCCAACTTCTTTGATACGCATCAACTGCCGATGCAGATGTGGCGCGGTCTCAACGTGAATGGTCAAACCGTTCGCACCCGCTTTTGCAAAACTGTCGAAATACTTCTCTGGCTCAACGGTCATGAGATGCACGTCGAGCGGCAGCGTCGTCAGCTTGCGCACCGTCTCGATGACTTTCACACCAAAGCTGAGATTGGGCACGAAGACGCCGTCCATCACGTCGACGTGCAACCAGTCAGCGCCGGCGGCTTCGCACATGGCGAGTTCGTCGGCCATGCGAGCGAAATCAACGGACAACAGCGACGGAGCGATGCGAATAGCCATGCGAGAAATCTACGAGGTGTGCGGCAAATATCATTCGGAAACAACGGCGCGCTGCTGCCCAATTGCCGTGCTACGGAATCACACTGTCTGGGGCTGGCTGACGCGGGCGCGAGACGGTCAACGTGACCGCCGATCCGGGAGTCGCGGGTGTGTTGGCTGCCGGTCGCTGACCGCTCACAAACCCTTCGGGCTGCGAGCTGTTTGAGTCGGCGCGAGCGGCTGCCGCAGTCAGTCCCAGCTGGCCGAGGATCGCAAGCGCATCTTCCACCGGCATGCCGACCAATGACGGCACGCCGACGGCGTCCGGACCTGCGCTGATCGTGAGTCGCACGCTGGACGGTTGCAGCACGGTCAGACCAATGCGCGGCGTCGTTCCCATCACCTCTCCACGCGGTCGTGAATCGAGCTTCTCGATCACGTCTTTCGGCACGTCAAATCCAGCGTCTTCAAGCGTGTTGGTCGCGATCTCACGCGTCATGCCAAGCACGTTTGGAATCGTTCCCTTCTTGGCGCCGAGCGAGACGTCGAGGGTGATGTCGTTGCCCTTTAATGCTTTGGTACCCGGTGCCGGTGTTTGGCCGAGTACCGAAGTCTTTGGCGCAGTTGGGTGGAAGAGTGACTCACCCGTTTTGACGCTGAATCCGGCAGCGGAGAGTCGCGCCGCCGCGTCGTTGTACAAAAGTCCAACCACATTTGGAACGCCCGACTCTGTTTTCATGAATGCGCCTGGCAACAGATAGAGCGCAATCAAGATGAAGCCGATCGCAAATCCACCAATAGCCGTGCTCACAAATGGCCAGCGGCGTACGCCGGCGCGTACTGACGCGAATCGCGTGGAGCGCTTCGGCGCGGGAGCCGTCACTTGACTCGCCGCATACGCGCTGCAAATGCACCGTCTACACCGTGCTGCTGCGGTAGTACGCGCAAGAATCCGTTGTCGATGACGCTTGCTGGAACGACGCCTGCTGCCGGTGGTTCGAGTACGAACGAATCATCGTCGCGCAAGAATTCGTGTACGATGTCGTCATTCTCTTCATGTTCCAGCGAGCATGTGCTGTAGATCAACAATCCGCCCGGTTTCACGCAGCTACTTGCGGCAGCGAGAATGTCGCGCTGTAGTACCGGAAGTAACGCAAAGTCACTCACGCGAAGGCGCCACCGCGCGTCAGGATGCCGACGGAATGTGCCGGTGCCGGTACACGGCACATCCACCAAAATTGCGTCGACGGGTTCAAGGGTTGGCGCGGTCGCGTCCATTTCGCGCACGTCGACATCAGTCACGCGCATCCGATCAAAGTTTGCGTGCAGCCGTTGAAGACGTACCGCTGAACGATCGCTCGCAATCACTCGCGCGCCAGCTTGAATCAGCGCGAGCGTCTTTCCACCAGGCGCGGCGCAGAGATCCGCCACTACGTTACCGCGCGGAATGTTGGCGTATTGCACTACCAGCGCGCTACCGGAATCCTGAACGTACAGTTGCCCACTCTGAAACGCACCAAGCTGCATGAGGGCAACGCCCGGCGGCAGTTGCAGGCCGTCGGCGAGTAATGGTGTCTCGATCGTTTCGATATCGCGTTCGAGCAACGATGCGCGCAGTTCATCGCGCGTGATACCAAACGGTCGCACGATGATTGGAGCTTCACGATTGTTGTGCTCCGTCAAACGTTCGGCAGCATCTCGGCCGAAAGCACGTACCCACCGTTCGAGCAACCATCGCGGATGACTGGTGCGAATCGCCATGCGTTCATTCGCATCGTGATTGCGATCAAGCGCGGCAGCGGCACCGTCGGCGCTCGCGACCGCGGGAAGATCACGTTCGCGATCAATGCGGCGTAGCACAGCATTGACCAACTTGCTGGCACCAATGCCGTGCCGCCGCTTCGCGAGCTCCACGGTCTGCGCGATGGCGGCGTACGCTGGCACGCTGCCCATCGACAACAATTGATAGGTACCGAGTCGCAGCAGATCACCAAGGTCGCCGTCCAGTCTTGCCAGCCCTCCGGTAATGCGCGGCGACAACACGGCGTCTAACCAGCCGCGTGATCGCAGCAAACCGTACACCAACTCTTGCATCCAGCGACGATCACGCGGATCGAGCGTGGTCGAGACGCGTTCAAACGCCGCGTCTAGCAACGTACCACCACGAAGCGCCGTCAGAATTTCTGCTGCGGCAATCCGTGATTCGGTAATGACACTTGCGCTCGTGGCGGGCGTGCGCGCGTGCGTCGCATTGGGCGCTTTGCGGGTCATGGACGCGTCAACCGCGGAATCCCTCGTCATACGCGGCAAGATAGCGCCGAGTGGCGGTCACGGCATCGTCGAGCCAGATCCCGCGCATCGCTGCGACTCCGGATGCGCCTGCACGCACCACCTCGTGCACTCGTGCTGGCGTCATACCACCCACAGCGATCACCGGGCACGAATCGGCGGCTTCAACGACTTCGCGCAGAAATGTGAGCGACCCGTCGAGATCGTAGCGGGTGGCATCGAGTGGAGGCCCGACCACCAGGTAATCAGCGCCATTCTGTGCCGTTATCCACGCATCGGCAGCGGCGTGAACGCTGGCACCAATCACCATTGATGGCGCAATGCGACGCGCATCGGGCACGGTCAATGATCGCGACGTGAGCTGCGCACCGGTGACTCCAGACGCCATCGCAATGTCAACACGATCATTGATCAGCACCCAACTGCCCGTGGTTTCAGCGATGACGCGCAATTCGAGTGCTAACTCAAGCAATCGATGCGAGGTGGTGTCGGTGGCGCGTAAATGAATCGCGACGCGACCCCGCATTGCCTGCATGACAGCGGTTGCGGAGGCGAGAAACGATGGCGCTGCGAGTATCACATCGTTGGTTAGTGCGTGCAACGCGGGAACAGAACCGCGCATCAATCTTGTGAATACGGCTGCGCGCCAAAGACGTCACCAGGCACAACACCGCGACCCGCAGCCCACTCGTATGCGTGTTGGCGACGCTTTCCGCTGGGATGCACATCGCGAATTCGCACTGTCGCTTCGCCGCAAGCGACCATCATGCCATCGTTATCAATCGTCAGCACGGTGCCTGGCACGTCAACGTGTGTGTGCATGTGTGACGCGCGCACGCCAAAACATTTTACATCGATATCGTGCAGCGTGGTGAAAGCACCCGGACGCGGATCGTACGCGCGAATCAGGTTGGCAATCACTGGCGCGGGTAACGTCCAATCGATGCGTGCGTCGTCGCGTTCGATTTTCGATGCGAACGTTGCCAGTGCGTGATCTTGTTCACGCTCCGGCAGCTGGCCGGCTTGCATCAGCACCAGTGACTCGATTAGCGCTTGCGCCCCAACTTCTGACAAGCGATTGCGCAATTCGCCACCGGTTTCGTCGGCAAGAATCGGCACGCGCGCGGTGTACAGGATTGGTCCGGCATCCATCGTCAACACCATCCGCATGATGGACACGCCGGTCTCGGTATGCCCGCGACGAATAGCCGTTTCAATTGGTGCGGCACCACGCAATGCAGGCAGCAGCGAGGCGTGAATGTTGATCGTGCCACGCGCTGGCTGTTCAATCACGCTGGTGTTCAGAATGTGACCGTACGCGACCACAACGTTCAACTCTGCACCAAGCGCGCTGAGTTCCGCCATAAATGCATCGCCACGTGGTCGTTCTGGCTGCAGCACCGGAATGCCTTCGCGCAGCGCGACTACCTTCACCGGCGGTGGTGTGAGCACGCGCGTGCGCCCCACCGGTCGGTCTGGCTGCGTCACGACGCCCACCACATCAAAACCCTCACCTAAGAGTGCTTCGAGCGGTGTGACGGCGAACTCCGGAGTGCCCCAGAAGAGAACGCGCACAGTGCTAGGCGTTCTTCTGTGTCAACGAACGTCGCCGCTATGCGCGTTCACTCTGTCTGCGTCCGCTTCCTCATGCTCAGCCTTAATCCTTGCAATTTCTTCCGGAGTGAGCTTGCGAATCATCTCAGGATACTGATCCTTTTCGTACTCCCACTCACGCATCGCCTGTCGACGTTTCAGAATCGACAGATGATCCAGGAAAAGTTTGCCGTGCAAATGATCGATCTCATGCTGCAGGCAGGTGCCAAACAGATCAGCGCCGTTGAGCGTGATCGGTTGCATGTCCATATCCAACGCTTCAACGGTGACACGCGCGGCGCGCTCCACGTCAAAGTGGATATCGGGAATGGACAGGCATCCTTCTTCACGCTTGCTCTTCCCACTGCGCAGCGTGATTCGTGGATTGACCAACACGATCGGATTGTCGTCTACATCAAGCACGGCGATACGTTCGCTCCGCCCGACTTGTGGCGCAGCCAGACCGATGCCCTTGGCTGCGTGCATGGTCTCGAACATGTCGCTCACCAATTTGCGCAGTTCAGGCGTCATCTGCTGCACAATCTCCGTCTCGCGACGGAGGATTGGGCTGCCGAGGACGTGAATGTCGAGCACCGCCATTAGACGACCTTCTCTCCGTTTGACGATGCGCCGGTCACCGACGAAATCTTCGCAATCCGACCGCGCTCAATCACCAAGCGTGACTCACCGCTCTTGACGGTGATCTCATCTTCTGCGCTGGCCTTGTCGGTGCCCTTGATGTGCATCACTTCGGCCACCAATCCGCCGGCCGTCACAATGCGATCACCCTTCTTCAATTCGAGAATGGCGAGCTCGTGTTTTTTGCGCTGCTGCTGCTGCGGACGAATGAGCAGGAAGTAGAAAATTGCAAAGATGCCGCCGTACATCAGCAGCGGTGCCATCATCGCTTGGCCACCGCCGAACTGCAGGATGGCGAGTGATGCGAACGGAGTAGCGGAGGTCATGAAATGCGAGGTTGGGAAGCGTGATAGCGCGCGAGCCAATTCTGACTCCACGCGTCAAAGGTGCCGTTGCGGAGCGATAGGCGCGCGTCACGCATCAGGGTGATAAGGAAAGATACGTTATGCAGAGACAGGAGCCGGAGTCCGAGCATCTCTTCGCTGACGAAGAGATGGCGGAGGTAGGCGCGATCGTAGTTGGTGCAGCAGGGGCAGCGGCAGCCGTCAACCAGCGGTCGGCGGTCGTTCCGGAAGGCGCTCTTCCGGATTTGCACCTTGCCGTCGTGGGTGAAAGCCGTGCCATTCCTGCCCATTCGTGTTGGCGCGACACAATCGAAGAGATCAACGCCGCGGCGGACCGCTTCGACCAGATCGTCGGGGAAGCCGACGCCCATCATGTAGCGGGGGACGGTGCGTGGGATGACCGGTTCAACGACCTCGAGGGTGGCGTACATATCGGCTTTGGATTCGCCGACCGAGAGTCCGCCAATGGCGATGCCGTCCCAGTCGCCGGCCTGCAGAATGCCGTTCGCGGAGGCTCGGCGGAGCGTAGGGTGAACGCCGCCTTGGATGATAGGGAAGAGGGATTGGCGCGGTGGAATGATGTCGGTTGCAGCGTTTTGCGTTGCCATCGGGGGTGCGCCGAGTGGAACTTCAAACTGGGGGGGGGCCCCGCGACCCTCGCGGGTGATCCGATCGAATTCCACGCGACAGCGCTCCAGCCAACGCAGGCTCCGCTCCATCGCCGCCTGACTCGCCGCCATCTCCGCCTTCCCCGCGATCAGCTCGTCGAGCTGCATGATCACATCGGCGCCAATGTTCCGCTCGATGCGCATCACGCTCTCAGGCGTGTACTCGTGTCGCGAGCCATCGATATGACTCTGAAAAATCACGCCGTGCTCGCTGACCGTCCGCAGGTTCGACAGCGAAAAGACCTGAAATCCACCCGAGTCGGTGAGCATCGGCCCCTTCCATCGCGTGAACGCGTGCAGCCCACCTAAAGCGCGCACCATCATGTCGCCAGGGCGCAAATAGAGATGGTACGCGTTGGAGAGAATCATCTGTCCGCCAGCGTCAGCCACTTCTTCGACGCTCAGACCCTTGATGGTGCCGTGGGTGCCAACCGGCATGAACGCTGGCGTTTCGACCACACCGTGCGGTGTGGTAAACCATCCTAAGCGTGCGGCTCCGGCGTCGTGCGACGTGCGGAAGGAGAAGTCGGACATCAGGCGTTTGACGGACATAGTCTGCAGAATTCCGCAGTGCGCGGACGAGCGGCGTGTAAGATAGCGGTCGTCTGGATCTCGGTGCCTCTGGCGACGGGATCCAGCGGTGCCCGATCGCGCACGCCGCGGAGTCAGTAAGCGAAGTTGAACCGCGCGTGAAGTGGTTCGGGAGCAAGAAGCCGCACGTTGAAAGAGTGCTGCATGTCTGACCATGGCGAGCGCTGACGACGTTGCACAACTCCGGCGAGTGGTCATTCGTGAACCGCAGTGCTGCCGTGAATGGGGGCTTGTTTCCGCTCCGAATCGTTCAGACGACAGCGGATCCACGCGCCGATTTCTCGCGCCAGTGGCGTCGCGCAATCGGCGTCGCGCAATCGGCGTCGCTAAAATTTCAGGTCCGGTTTGGTGTTTTCGCTTTCTCTGTCCGCCGATTCCATGACGCCGTACACCGATTTCCGCAGGCTGCGGCGACGCATCGTGCTTTTTGTTGTGGCGCTGATTGCGCTCGATGGTTGCAGCGATCGCACGTTGACATCCACGAATCGCGTTCGCTTGAATTACAGCGACGGCGTTCCGTCAACCGATTCGACTCTCGCTCCGAATTTGGCCGTCGCTGGCGAGACAGCTGCTGCCGCAGGCACGTGTACCGTGTCGCCAGTGACGTCATCCTGCGCGACAATCGTCCTGAGTATTTCGCCGTCGTCACCGTTGCTACGCCATAGCGGTCGCGCACCGGAGTACGCTGGTGATATCACGGTGACATTTGTCGCACCGGTGACCAACGTGTCAGTGACGTCACGCGGCGCCTTAAAGTGCAGCGGCAGTAACGGAATCCTCGTTGCCTTGGATACGAGCGGTCAGGCACTGCCGTCAATCCCGATGCGTCTGCAGCAAGCCAGCGACTGTGCATTTGACGACGTTACGTTTGCAACCGTCGGTGCAACGCCACGAGACGTTCCTGTGTCATCGATCACGATTCGTCCACCGTCGCCGTTCATTTTCGACGTTCCACGCGAGGATATGGCGCCAATCGAAGGTCGTGTGACGCTGTTGTATACTATCACCGTTGGCATCCTTGAAGGCATGCAAATGTCGTGCACGCCCCGCGATGTTGAGCGGGGGCAGGTTGTGACGTGCGCGATGACCGCTCTCGGAGGCGCGTCGCTTGAGCGTCCGCGCTGGACCTTCGACAGCCCTGCGATCGACGGATCGCTGCTGTCGCGTCCGATCGCGTACCCAAGCGCCGACTCGGACGATCCACCGATTACAACATGGTCTGGGGTTGTGGTGACAGCAGGCACTGTGAGGGCCTATGCCGACGTTGCTGGGCGGACGGATTCCGCATCGGTATCGCTGACGGTGCGACCGCGGCCGTGGCGTGCGAACGGCGTCGTGGTACCACGGGTGAACGTTGCTCTGCTTGGGCAAGGTTCGCTTCGAGTATTGCCGCGCGTTGCAAGTGACTTAGGCTTGGCAGGCTTCAACATTCAGATTCCGTCGCGGTGTGCTCCGCCGCAATGCATTGCGATCGGATCGGGACCCAACCGCGGACTTATTTACTACACGACGCTGCCTCTGAGCATTTCTGAATACTCCGTTCAGATCAACGATTCAGCGCTTGCGCCGAACAGCGCATGGCGCGCTTCGTTTGCGAGTTCTCGCGTTAACGGTCGGTGCTCAAGGTCAGAGCTCAACTCGTTCAATCTGCGTTCTTTGATTGAGCAGCATGAAGGCACCAATCCGGATGCTCAACCCAATTCTCACCTCCGAATATTTAGAGATGCTCTTGATTCCGCCGGAGTGCGACTCATGGAGACAGCCATTATCGGCGTAGCTCCCGGTCCAGCTGCGCTGCGCGAAGAAGTCATGGCGATCGCATACCGCGATGCATCACAGATTGATTCAGCTCGCTCAACTCGCAATCCGGTTCGCATCCCCGGTGGCTGCTCACTTTTCTAAGGTTTGTATTCTATGGTGAAGATTCAACTCTGGGTGGCAGCGTTTCTGGCTGTTCTCCCGATGGAGCGGGCCAATTCACAGGAGGCACCTGATTGCACGGCGGCGGCGACCGCTATTGCCGCAATCACGGTTCCTGACATCCTAGCAGATTCTGCGGTGTCTTTCCGGCGCCTGTTTGGGTGCCCAATCTCAGGCCCGGCGCAGATCGCGCGAATCTGGATGCGGCCCTCGCTTACGCAACGAGAGGCGAACGAGCTGTTGCAAGGTTCTCGATACATGCTCGACACACGAATTTTGTTCAGCCTCACGACGGTCGCTCGCGACGCTAGTCGTCCCTCATACCTACGACAGTCCGCCGCAGTTGCATCACTGCCCTACGTGGTGCGCGGCATCGCAACGAACATTGATATGCTACGTCGGACGGCGCGAACGCAGGCAACCGCGCCGTTCTATTCCGGCGAAGCGGACATCGTGAACGGGTCCAATCCTCCGAATGCCAACGCGACGAGCTCTGTTGCGCAGTTGATGATGACCCTTGCAACGCAAACGGCGGATCCTGTCTTGCAGGACATCGGAATTGCCGGCTTGGCTGCGGTCCATGTTGCCGCCCCTGACGCCGTCGTCATCCCGACATCCGCGATCACATTGACGTACATGTGTGGAAACAAATTTCGTTTTCGCAGCCGCCTCTTTCTCAATCTTACCACGCGCTACGAAGTGTACGGCACCACAGATACCGGAACGGGCACCGCTTCTATGCCAGACCCGGGAACAAGTCAGCGTGAAGTGTTTTTCACAACACGACTTTCTGGAACGGTCCGGCTGTTCCACCAAGGACAACTACTCGCTACGAAGGCGAACGGTGGGACGCAATGCCCGCGACCTTCCGGCCCCTAAATTCGTTGCAATGCTCGCCCCGCATTTGTGCTGGGCGGGTTACGATACCGCTCAGGTGTTCGCACCACTACACGATTCAGGGCGTCAGCGAAGAGTGAGCGGTCCCCTCCGGTCAATTCGACGTCGTACAGAGGATGGTTCATGGTGTTGCTCAGGTCATTCGCACTTCATAAAACCAGCATCGCATCCCCATACGAGTAAAACCGATAACCCTGCGCAATCGCCTCGCGATACGCGCGCAGCGTCAACTCGTATCCGGCGAACGCAGCCACCAGCATGACCAGCGTCGATTTTGGTAGATGAAAATTCGTCAGCAGGTGATCCACTGCGCGAAACTGATAGGGCGGATAGATGAAGATGTTCGTGTCGCCACTGGTGGCAGTGAGTGATCCATCGGCAGCACTCGCGTTGCTCTCCAATGTGCGCACTGACGTTGTCCCCACGGCCCAAATCGCGCCACCCATGCTGCGAACGTCATTGATTGTCGCGGCTGCACTGCTCGAAATTTCATACGACTCTTCGTGCATGATGTGCGCGGTCGGATCGTCAACGGAAATTGGTTTGAACGTGCCAGCGCCAACATGCAGCAGCACATCAGCACGCCGCACTCCTTTGGTTGCCAGTGTTGCGAGCACCTCATCAGTGAAATGCAAACCGGCTGTGGGCGCGGCAACTGATCCGGCAACATTGGCGTACACAGTTTGATAGCGCCTTGTGTCAGTTGGCGTGTCGCTGCGCGTCATATACGGCGGCAGTGGTACGTGACCAAACTGCTCGATTGCATCGTGCTCAGGCAGCACGGTTAACAACCGCACGTATCGCGTGCCGCGGTCGGTGGGCTCAAGCATCTCAACACTTAACGCGTCGCTGATTGTGACGACCTTCCCCGTCTGCAATTTTGCGCCAGGTTGCACCATCGCTTCCCACACCATCTCACCGCGCGCTTTCAGCAGCAACACCTCGGCCGGCGCGCCAGTGGGGCGTGTGCCAAGCAAACGTGCACGAATCACCTTCGTGGTGTTGACAACCAACGCATCGTTGGGCGCGATGAACTCGACAATGTCGCGGAACTGGCGATGCTCAATGATGCCCGATACGCGATGCAGCACCAGCAGTCGGCTGCCGTCACGATTTGTCATCGGCGTCTGCGCGATCAGTGAATCAGGCAGCGCAAAATCGTAGTCGCTGACGCGTGTGCCATCCGGGATTCGCGTACTCATCACACGCACAAACTCGCGGCTTTCTGCGGATAGGAGATTCTCTTCAACACTGTTCTCGCGGAGGTCGCGGATTTCTGCGGATAGGAGATGCTCTTAAACACTGTTCTCACAGAGATCACAGAGCCGCAGAGAAGTGCAACAAAATATGGAAACATCAAAAATTCTTCTCGTTGCGCGGGAAGATTTCGAGCTGTACAACGTTCGGCTCAGCTAAATTCACATTACCGTGCCTCCTACAGTTGATGCTCTTCTCTGTGGCTCCGTGAACTCTGAGAGAACAGTGTTGACGGTCTCCCACTTCCAGAGGGAACAACCGAAGCGCAAAAGTCAGAACAGCGCTGGCTGCGTTCCAGCCACATCCCCCGGCGGTGTGTAACCAAAGTGCCGATACGCGGTTGCCGTTGCCACTCGACCGCGCGGTGTGCGTTGCAAAAATCCATTCTGCACCAAAAATGGCTCGTACACCTCTTCAATCGTTCCCTCATCTTCACCAACCGCCGCCGCAACCGTCTTCAGTCCCACCGGCCCGCCATCAAACTTCTCAATGATTGCGCGCAAAATACGTGAATCCATGTCGTCCAATCCAAACGAATCGACTTCCAACAACTCGAGCGCGGCGTCGGCCACCGCTTTGTCAATCACACCATTGGCTTTAACCTGCGCGTAATCGCGCACACGTCGCAGCAATCGATTGGCCACGCGCGGTGTCCCGCGTGCTCGGCGAGCCAACTCGTGCGCACCTTCTGGTGTAATGACACAGTTCAGCACCGCCGCAGTGCGATTGACGACCATCTCTAAATCAGACGTAGGGTAGTAGTTCAATCGCTGTTCAATGCCGAATCGCGCGCGCATTGGTGCTGTCAGCATGCCGAGTCGCGTGGTTGCGCCAATGAGCGTGAACTTCTCCACCGCCATCGTGATGGTTTGCGCTTTCGGGCCGTCAGAAAGTCGAATATCAACACGAAAATCTTCCATCGCCGGATACAGAAACTCTTCAATCACCGGTCGCAACCTGTGAATCTCGTCGATAAAGAGAATGTCGCCGGCGCGAAGATTGGTGAGTGTGCCAACCAGGTCGCCCGGTTTCTCAAGCGCTGGACCGGCGGTGGTGTGAATGTTTACACCCATCTCGCGCGCGATCAGCTCTGCCAGCGTCGTCTTACCAAGACCTGGCGGCCCAAAGAACAGCACGTGGTCCAGCGCTTCCTTCCGGCCTTGCGCGGCATCGATATAAATGCGCAGCGAATCTTTGACCTTCGGCTGCCCAATGAACTCGGCCAACCGTTGTGGTCGAAGCGACAACTCGAAGAGGGAGTCGTCGCTCATCGTTTCAGGAGTCGTAATCTCGGCGCGCGTCATATTGGCGAAGTATACCGAACAGAGACCGGCGGTGCACCGGGCGTCGCGTTGCGGCGGAGAAGTCGAATGACGCAATCTCGGGGAAAAGCGCACGTTGCGCGTGCGGCGCGCTGATGAATCCGCGTCGAAACCTGATACACATTTTTCCGTCAGCACGTTCAACGCGCCTGGATCCGGCCAAGCGCAGCCTTTATCAGTGCTGCGGTACTCTCTTTTCCTTCACCTGCATCCAGTGCGGCCCTGATGCCAGACTCCGCCTCAGGAATGCCGTATCCCAACGACTGCAATGCACGCACCGCGTCGTCAACACCAGCACCACCAGTTTTGATCGCAGAGGTGGCGCCGCGCTGCAGATCATCAAGCTTGTCCGCTAAATCAAGAATGAGCTGATCCGCCTTCTTTTTCCCCAATCCCTTCACCTGCTGCAGCACCGCCACGTCACGCTCACGAATGGCGCGCACCAAGCGTTCCGCGCTGAGCGCAGAAAGCATGTTGAGCGTGAGTTGCGGACCGAATCCCTTTGCATTGAGCAAGCGCATAAAAACGTCGCGCTCGTAGTTCGTCGCGAAACCAAAGAGTTGCCAGCCATCCTCTTTGACTACCAGATGCGTGTGCAAGCGAACCGCTTCACCGATCTTCGGCAGCGACTCGTAGGTCGAGAGCGGAATGGCCAGCGTGTACCCCACGCCGCCTTGCGTCAGCACTTCAATTGACGAGAGATCGCGCTCCAGCATGGTGCCAATGAGCAGCGTGATCATTGCGAACGACCACCGCTCGCCAGCATCGCGGATGTTCGCGCGGTGAGCAAACACGTCAACGCCGCCGCCACACCATCAGCGGCGTCGTTCGGACTCGGCACGGTCTTCAAGCGCAGCAGTGTTTTCACCATGAACTGCACCTGCTCCTTTGTCGCTCCGCCGGTGCCCGTGATCGACTTCTTGATCTCAGCCGGCGAATATTCGTGAATGGTGACACCCGCGCGCGCACCTGCCAGAAGCAATACACCGCGCGCATGTCCGAGCGTCACAGTTGTGCGAACATTTCGCGCATAAAATATTGATTCAACAGAGAGCGCGTCGGGCTTGTGTCGTGCGATCAGTTCCGTCACGCCGTCAAAAATTTCGACTAAGCGCGCCGCCAGCGGATCGCGCGGCGACGTGCGAAAAACACCGCACTCTATCAGCGTCGAACTGCCACGCCCGTCACCGCTCACCACACCAAATCCAGTGATCGCAGTGCCGGGGTCCAGTCCAAGTACAATCAGGGGTGCGCTCGCACGTCAGTCGTCGAGCGCTGACGCGTCAATGTCGAAGTTGCCTTCAACATTCTGCACGTCATCCAAATCCTCGAGCACATCAAGCAGCTTGACGAGTTGTTTCGCATCGTCACCGGTCACTGCCACCGTGCTCTTTGGAAGCCATTCGAGTTTCGCTTCACTGATCTTCAATCCCTTCGCTTCCAACGCCTCTTTGACCGTATGCAGGTCGGTCGATTCGGTGGTGACGGCGAAGACGTCATCTTCGCGTGCGAAATCACTCGCGCCAGCGTCGAGTGCAACTTCCATCATCGCATCGTCGTCACCGGCCGCTGGCAAATAGATGCGACCACGTCGATCGAACATGAACGAGACGGAATTGCTGGTGCCCAGATTGCCACCGTTGCGCGTGAGCTTCGCGCGCACGTCAGCGACCGTACGCGTGGGATTGTCGGTCAGCGTCTGAATCATCAGCGCGACGCCGCCTGGCCCGTACGCTTCGTACAAAATCTCGACGTACTCCACACCTTCCAGTTCGCCGGTGCCCTTCTTCACTGCGCGATCGATGTTGTCTTTCGGCATCGACTGCGAGCGAGCGGTATCAATCGCAGTACGCAGTCGCGGATTGCCGCCCGGATCACCGCCGCCGGCCTTCGCCGCCACGGTAATTTCGCGGATCAACTTGGTAAAAACCGCGCCGCGTTTTGCGTCGGTCGCCGCTTTCGCGTGCTTGATTGTTTTCCACTTACTGTGGCCGGCCATTGCAACTCCGTCAGATCGTCGTGTATTGGGTCAGCGTGCAAACATAAGCCGGTCGTAACTGCTCACGACTCGATCAGATCTTCAACGCGTCCGGCGCCAGGCTCTATGTACAGATCGGTGAAGGCGACGGCGGCCGCGCGGTGCTTGAGAACGTGTACCTCAAAGGCGCCGGCTACATCTGGAGCATCATCATACAACGCTTCCCGAAAGACTCCCAACACCACATCCGCAACGGTGACCGCCGCACCCAGCGAGCCGAAGTCCGAGAGCGTCGGCCGCGGCGCTGGAGTTTTGGCGTGGTCGCTGGTGAGTGGCGCAGACATGAGCATGGCGACGTTCGCTTCAATCGCGACGCGCTTCGCAATCCGAACGGCCTGCGCATGCGCCTCGGCCACAGGACGCGGTGCTTGGTCCAGTCCGGCCAAGCCGTCAATCACAACCAACGCTGGCAGTTCGCCACGCTCCAGCCGTTGCTCCAGTAGGGCCGGCGTGTGCGGCGCGCGCTCCACGCCAATCGGCAGGCGGCGCAGCACATCCGCCGCCGATCGCAGCGCATCACCGCCGCCGGTCGGCAGCACACCCGTCCGCATCGCGATCTGCGTCACGCCGGACTCCGCCGCTACCAGACGCTCCCAACACCGCTCCTCGCTCGACTCGTGCGTCAAAATGAGTACGCCGAACTCAGCAACAGCGGCGCGGATCGCGATTCCTAAAGCCAGCGCGGTTTTTCCTGCGCCGACATCACCGCCAACGATCGTCAGCTCGCCACGCCGAAGCCCACCGCCAAGCAGCCGGTCAAGCGACGGATAGCCGGTCGTGACAAGGTCGGGGGCCGCCGATGGCCGAGCGTCGCTGGCCAGTCGGTGCAGAAGCTGAGAGAGGAGTTCGCGACTGGTCGGCATCAGCGCATTGCGGCAAGAGAGGATCGGCGGAGCAAGCGGGCAAGCGTGGTCAGCTCCGCACGCGCACTGTTGTTCAGCACGGCATCGGCTGCGTCGCGAATATCGTCAATTGCGTCTGCCAAAAGTGCCGGCTCGCGTTCCGCCGCAACATCACAGGCGTGCAGCACGGCGACCCGGAGCGCGTTGTTGATCGGTTGGGCGCTCAACCACCGGCGTGTCGCTTCAGCCCGCTGCAACAGCGCATCGGCGTCCGCAATGTCCGATTCGCGCGGTACGCGAGGCTGCGCCAGCCTACCCACCATCCAGCATGCGAGCGCGGCGGCGCGGTCGGTGGGCGTCTCAAGCGTGGCGGCGTGGGCGACCAGAGCACGGAGCGGTGGCGGGACCGGCGGCAGCAGAGGTGTGGGGCGTTGCACCGGCCGAAGTTACACCGCGGTGAAACAAGATTCAGGCGCGGCGCAGGCCACCGGTCGGCGTCTGCTGGGGTAACTTGCACGGTATATGACCGCTCCTGCGAAGGTTGTGCTCTGGGTAGATGATGAAGCCGAGATGCTCGAGGCCCATCGCATCTTTCTGCAGGACAAGGGCTATGAAGTCGAAATGGCAACCAATGCGGATGACGCGTTGGAGCTCCTCCGTCGCCGCCGCTTCGACGTGCTGTTGCTGGACGAGCAGATGCCGGGCAAGCGCGGGCTAGAGACGTGGCGCGAAGTGCAGACCATCGACGCCATGCTGCCCGTTGTGATGATCACCAAAAGCGAAGAAGATGCGACGCTTCGCGAAGCGTTAGGCGCGGCGGTGCACGACTATCTCGTGAAGCCGGTGAATCCGCGCCAAGTGTTGACGGCGATTACGCGAATTCTCGACGGTACGCGACTGCGTCAACAGGCGCTGGCGCGTGAATTTGTCGAGCGGTTTCGCGCGTTGGAAATTGAAGGCTACAGCAACGATTGGCGTGGTTGGATTGAGCGCACAGCCGAGCTTACACGTTGGGATGTGAATCTCGATGAAGCGGGCGAAGGTGGATTGCGCGAGTCGTTGGTGGGATTGTATCCCGCGATGCGTCGCGAGTTTGCGCACTTCATTCGCCGACAGTATCCCGTGTGGCTCGATGATTTGCAGGGCGATCGTCCGCCGCTTTCAATCGACATTGTATCGGAACACGTTGCACCGTTGCTCACCACCGAGAAAGCTGCGGTATTCATCGTTGTTGACTGCTTACGCCTTGATCAATGGCTTGGACTTGCGCCGTTGCTTGGCCAGTGGTTCACGGAAGAACGGTCGCACTACTACTCGATTGTTCCAACGGCCACTCCATACTCACGGAATGCGTTATTCAGCGGCTTGTTTCCGGGTGAAATGGCGGGAATGCATCCCGACTGGTGGAAAGAACGCGAAGACGAATCACTCAACGCGCACGAACGTCAACTCCTTGAGTTGCAGCTCAAAGAGTTGGGGCACAACGTGCCGGTGCGATACCACAAAATCAGCACGCCGCACGAGTCGGAAGAGTTGGAGCGGAAAATGTCGTCGGCCGTTGGTACGGAAGGCGTGAGTGCGTTTGTGTTCAACTTTGTTGATCTGTTGACGCACAGTCGTTCCGATAATTCGGTGCTGCTTGAAGTCGCCAAAGACGAAGTTGCGCTACGCCGATTGACGCGCCAGTGGTTCGAGCGCTCGTCGTTGTTCTCAGTGTTGAAGGAAGCGGCGCGCAAGAAAATCACCGTGATCCTGACCAGCGATCACGGCTCCATCTTGTGTCAAACTCCGGTGACTGTTTTTGCGCGTCGAGACGCGACGCACAATCTGCGATACAAGTTTGGCGAAGATTTGCGAGCGGAAAAGCCGGAACAGGCGCTGTTGTTCCCCAATGCCGATGCGTTGCGATTGCCGCGCCGCGGTCTAGGCAAGAACACACTGCTGGCGGCGGGCGACGGATACTTTGTCTATCCAACAAAGCTGCGCGAATATCAAGGCCGATATCGCGGCGGCTTCTTTCACGGTGGCGTGAGCCCTGAGGAAATGATTTTACCGTTGGTGCGACTCGTCCCTAGACGCTGACCGTGTATCGTCGACTGCTTGGTGTGCTGCGCCCGCATTCGTGGCGCCTCGCCGCAACTATTCTCTGCAATCTGCTGGTGGCCGCGCTCGACGTGATGTCGCTGGCGCTGCTGATTCCGTTTTTGCAAACGCTGTTTGGTATCGCGCAACCGACTGCGCAGCAGATGGCGACCAACCGCGTGCAGCAAATCTTGAATGATTCGCTGGGTCGCTTTTTGGATCCCTCCGACAAAATGGGATCGCTGCAGACGGTCGTGCTGATCATTCTCGCGGCCAGCGCGCTCAAGAATTTCTTTGCGTGGCTTAGCGGGCAACTCGGCGCTGGCTTGCAGGAATTGGTAACACGAGATCTGCGCGACTCGGTCTACCGCCATTTGGTGCAGCTCCCGTTGTCGTACTTTCAGCGCACCAAGACTGGCCAGATTGTGACGCGCGTGTTGACGGATACGGCGCAGACCAAGGCGCTCGTCACAGAACTCGTCACCCGCTCGCTGCAAAGCACGGCGACAATCATTGTCACCATCTTCTTTTTGCTTTCGCTGAGTTGGAAGCTGACCTTGGTATCCCTCGTGCTGGCGCCGATTCTGATCGGTGCGCTGCAACCTATTCTGCGAAAGTTGCGCAAGCGAAATCGTCGTTTGAGCAACGAGTACGGTGAAATGACGAGCATCGTACAGGAGGCCGTTAGCGGAATTCGTTTGGTGAAAGCCACCAGTGCTGAGCCGCACGAGTCGCAGCGTTTTACCGACGCCAGTGGTCGATACGCAAAAGCTATGACACGTGTTGCGGCATTGGGCGCGCTGTCGCAGCCGCTCACCGAAGTAGCAGGAACGGGCATCGCCGTGCTCGTGCTCTGGGTGGGCGCGCGACAAGTGCTTGTCGATCGCACGTTGGACGGCGGTGCATTGATAGCATTCTTGGTTGCAGTGCTGCACATGCTCCAGCCGCTCAAGCAACTTTCGCAAGTACCAGCGACAGCGCAAGCATCACTGGCAAGCGCGGAACGGCTTTTCGAAGTGTTGGATGAAACCACCGAAGTGGCGGCTGATCGCGGCACTCGCGAAGTCTCCGCGCTCGCCGAGGGCGTGCGCTTCGACAATGTCTCGTTCACTTACGGTGATGAGGCGGTGCTGCAGGATGTCTCCTTCAATGCACCCAAAGGCCAGATCGTGGCGTTGGTTGGTGCCAGCGGCGCAGGGAAAAGCACGCTAGTCGATCTGGTGCCGCGATTCAACGCGCCAACATCTGGCCGGATTCTGTTGGATGGGCATGATTTACAAACTGTCACGCTGCGCTCACTGCGTCGCTTAACGGGAATTGTCAGTCAGGACACGGTGCTCTTTAATGACACGGTACGCGCCAACATCGCCTTCGGTGCACCCGACGCGTATACCGACGCCCAAGTTGAAGCAGCGGCGCGCAGTGCGAATGCGCATGATTTTATTCGTGAGCTTCCGCAAGGTTATGACACAGTGCTGGGCGAGCGCGGGACGCGCCTGAGCGGCGGTCAGCGGCAACGTGTCGCGATCGCGCGTGCGCTACTCAGCGATCCCCCAATTCTGATTCTCGACGAAGCAACATCCGCGCTTGACACCGAAAGTGAACGACTGGTGCAAGAAGCAATTGATCGACTGCTGGCCGGGCGCACGGTCTTTGTGATCGCGCACAGGTTGAGTACCGTGGAGCATGCTGATCAAATTTTGGTGCTCGACCGTGGGCGCATCGTGGAACGCGGCAAGCATACAGAGCTGCTCGTGCAGCGCGGCGCGTACCATCGCCTGTACACCATGCAGTTTCGGGAACGCACCATGACACACGCAGCAACGGTTGAGGTATGAGTCGAATTGTTTTCTACTACCCGTCGCTGGAGTGGACCGGACTCGCGCGCGTGTACTTCGAAATGGGTCGGGCGCTCGCGGCGCGCGGTGTCACCGTCGCTGTCGCGTGCCCACTCGATTCGCAAATTGCGTACGCCGCTCACGCAGCCAGATTGGAGTTGATTTCGGCCGAGGCTCGCGGCTCATGGGTGTCAGATGGTGTGCGGCTTGGCAACGCGTTGCGTGAATTTTCCGCTGATGCAGTTGTCGTCGCCGGCGATGATGAACACTTGGTTGTCGCATGGGCTGCGCGTCGCAGTGGCCGAGCAGCGGTCATTCGTCGCATGCGAACTGGCGCTGCAACGCCACTGACCGTCAGCACACGACTCGCTGTGCGAATGGCGCCAACGTGGTTTATGCATAGCTCGGCCGCTGAAGCCCAGGCCTCCGAACCGCTAAAGCAGCTGCGTGGCAGAATCATCGCAGACATCGCGATCGATGCAATGCAGTTTGAACGCGTGATTGCCGCGCCAACGCCGATTGGCACCACGACGATTGCGATTCTTACTGATCCGGACGCGCAGCGCGCCACAGCCGCCGCGCTTCGCACAGTTGCCGCGTTACGAAGTCGCGGGCACCCTATACGCGCATTGGTTCTTGGTACGCCGCATGACGTGAATGAAACGCGCGTGCATGCCACCGCGCTTGGCCTTGGTGACTCGGTCACGTTGCTCGGTGACTTGGTCGATCGTGCATCGGTACTGGCCGCCGCTGATATCGTATGGATCGTCGCGGATAACGACGATGGTGGCATCGCAACGCTTGATGCGATGGCGCTCGGCTCGGCAGTGGTCGTGACCCGCGGTACTGTGGCCGAGCGATACATCCAACACGGTGAGACGGGAATTGTTGCGGATCGCGATGACGCGCTGGCAAGTGCAGCGCTGGTCACGCTGATGCAGTCGGATCAGGAATCGATGTCAGCAATGGGAGACGCGGCACGCGAAGTTGTGCGGTTAAGTCGCGGACTCTCGACCGTCGCCGATGCGTTGATGAAGGTGCTCGGCGAGGCGGCGACTGCGCAGGTGGCGGCCTGAGCGACATCGCAGCATCGGTTCCTAAAGTGCCGCGCGATTCGTTGCAGCATTGGCTTGAGTACTTCGGCATTCGCGGACTCGTTGCGGTGCTCAGTCTGTTTCCGTTTCGCGTTGGTTCACGCGCTGGTGAGTTGCTCGGACTGCTTGGATACAGGCTCGGTATTCGCGCGCAAGTTGTTGAGGCGCAGATCGCATTTGCGTTCCCAGAGTTTACCGCCGCACAGGTGAAGGCCACTGCACGCGAGTCGTATCTCAACCTCGGACGCACGTCGCTTGAAGCGGCACTCATGGAGAAGCGAACTCCGGCTGAGCTGATCGCGCAGTTTGATCGTGTGGACGGATGGGAGCATTTTGAAGCGGCGCACGCAGCAGGAAATGGTGCGCTCATCATCACCGGACATCTCGGTAACTGGGAGTGTTCAGGGAGCTACCTCGCGGCGCGCGGGCTGCCCGTGGACGCGATTGCGCGCCACATGAGTAATCGAGTCTTTGAACGATATCTGACGCGCGTTCGCGAACGGTTTGGCGTCAAAGTTGTGTTCGATGATCAGGCGGTGCGACACACGTCGCGCAGCATCCGCAGTGGGAGAATGGTTGGCTTTCTTTCAGATCAGGGCGTGCTCGGGCTAGCATCGTCGTTCGTTCCGTTCTTCGGGCGACTCGCGAAAACGCCACGAGGTCCGGCGGTGTTTGCGCAACGGCTGCAGGTACCAGCAATCTTCGTTCTCGGAGTTCGACAGCCTTCGGGAAAGTACCGAATCATTATCGAGGCATTACCGCTCAGTGATACCGGCGATCGTGACGCGGATGTAACTGCGTTTGTCGCGCACTATACCGCGCGTTTGGAGTATTGGGTGCGCCAGTATCCCGGTCAATACTTCTGGCACCATCGGCGCTGGAAGTGGCAGCCCGATGGGGCACCACCGCTTCCGGCTGGGATGTGATGGCAAATTCGTCATCAAAAACCAAAGCACGTTCTGCTCCAGGAGATCGCAGCGCTTTGCGGGTGATGCGCGGTGACGCGCGTGCGGTCATCGGCGTGAGCCTGATTGTCGGCATGGTGCTGGCGGCGGTCATCGCGCCGCTGCTCACGACGTACGATCCGACGGCGATCAATCTCGCGCAGCAATTGATGAAACCGTCTGGCGCGCATTGGCTGGGCACTGACATTCAAGGCCGAGACATTCTTGCGAGGTTGCTGTTTGGCGCGCGCATTTCGCTGTCGGTTGGCTTGGGTGCGCAAACAATCGCGTTGGTGGTTGGCGGTACGTTGGGATTGGTGAGTGGCTACTATGGTCGCTGGGTAGACGAAGTGGTGATGCGCATTGCAGACGTGACGCTCGCATTTCCCACGCTGCTGTTATTGATCGCGATGGTGGCGGCGTTCCAGCCCAGTCTGACGGTGGTCACAATCACTATTGGTATCGTGGGATGGGCAGGTGTCGCTCGACTGGTGCGCGGTCAGGTTCTGGTGGTGCGCGGGCTGGAGTATGTGCAGGCCGCACGCGCGTTAGGCGGTAGCGACGTTCGCGTGCTCGCACGACATGTGTTGCCAGCCGTCACTGCACCACTCGTGATCGTGGGCACACTCGGCATCGCCGCTGCCATCATGGCTGAATCGTCGTTGAGTTTTCTTGGGCTTGGGGTGCAACCCCCATTGGCCGACTGGGG
>JANNWU010000373.1:0-10958 GCA_031408755.1 Gemmatimonadaceae bacterium
ACCAGGCGTGGTGGTACGGCGCTGTCAGCACCGCGTTTGGATTCGCGAATTTTTTCGGTTCGCCAATTCTCGGTGCGCTCTCTGACAAGTATGGGCGACGACCGGTATTGCTGATCGGTTTTTGTGGATTGGCTGTCACCTTTTTTGCGACCGCACTCGCAACCGCTCTCTGGATGCTGATCGTCGCGCGGTTAGTGGGTGGAATGATGCAAGCGAATGCCGCAGTCGCGAACGCCTACGTCGCAGATATCACACCACCCGAGCTGCGCGCCAAACGATTTGGCATGCTCGGCGCAATGTTCGGTGTCGGATTTATTATCGGTCCGGTGATGGGCGGATTGCTCGGCGCCATCAATCTGCGACTGCCATTCTTTGTGGCCGGCGGATTGACGGTTGTGAATTTGCTGTACGGATACTTTGTGTTGCCAGAGTCGTTGCCGCTTGAACGACGCCGCGCGTTCAGTTGGGCTGCAACGAACCCAGTGTCTTCGCTCGCCGCTCTGACAAAGCTCGGGCACATTGGACCGCTAGTTGTCGTGACCGCATTCGCATCACTCGCGCAGTACGTGCTCTTTACATCGTGGGTGTTATACACCGAATTCAAGTTCGGTTGGGGACCCATGCAGAATGGTTGGTCACTTGCTGCTGTTGGTGTCGTGGCGGTGGTTGTGCAAGGCTTTCTACTAGGCCCGATGATTAAACGTTTTACCGCGCAACGGCTGGTTGTGTGGGGAACGATCTCGGCAACGTTCGCCAATCTGCTCTACGGTGTCGCGACCGAAGGGTGGATGATGTACGCGATCATCTTTGTGAATGTCGTTGGATTCACGGTGGCCGCGTCGATTCAAAGTCTCATTTCCGCGGCTGCTGATCCAAGCACGCAGGGGAAGACGATGGGATCGCTCGCGTCGCTGAACAGCATGATGGCGGTGCTGGCACCGATCTTCGGCGCGCCATTGCTGGGGCTCGTATCGCACTATCCGAAGGGCGATTGGCGTATTGGCGCACCGTTCTACTTTTGCGCAGTGCTGCAGGCGATGTCGTTGTACGTAGCGCAGCGTCACTTTCGACGGCAAGCGCAGCTCGCCACGGCGTAAGCTTCGCGACGCGCACGGCGTTCAGCTGTTTCTGCGTTCGCTCATGCTGGTGCAATCGCGGCCATCAACCGCGCCAGAAATCCATCGACAGCACCGTTCTCGATCCAACGCACGACCGCAACTACATCGTGCTCTGGATCGACGATGATCAGATTCGTGCCGTTGCCAACGTGAATGAAAACTGACGCGGGTGCACTTGGCATGTATTTGCGATCAGTGTTGAGGAACCAGTTCATGAATCCATACGTGGGCTGAGCAGCCGTTGGTGCAAGCGCTAACCGAACCCATTCTTCGGACAGAATCTGGCGTTCCTTCCACTTGCCTCGACGCAGCGTTAGCAGCCCAAATCGCGCCATGTCACGTGCATTGATGAACAATCCGCCGCCCCAATGCCCTCCGCCCGCCACTGACTGCACCGCTTGTCCATCCATCACAACCCACGACGTTTCGTAGCCTAGCCACTGCCACGTTGTTGACGCACCGATGGGTTCCATGATGTGTTCACGAAGCACACTTGGCAGTGGCTTGCGCCAGACTTGCAGCGCAGCCAGTGCCATCGCGTTCACACGCACGTCGTTGTACTCCCACACGCTACCGGGCGCGACGCGAGGACGTGTGCGCCATTCGTTCGCATTCTGCGCTGGCCGGTCAGCCCACTCCGGCTTGCCCCATAACGTGCCTTCCCAATCGCTGGTTTGCCGCAGCATATGATCCCACGTAATGCTGCGGTTGTGCGGCGTGTTGAACAAATCGATCCACGATGTGGCGGTGGAATTCGCTCCACCAGCAAGTGCCGCAATCGGTCCAACGTAGCGAAATACGGAGTCGTCAAGACTGCGAATCATGCGACGGTCATACGCCAGACCAACCACGGACGAGAGAATACTCTTTGTCACACTGTGCGTCATGTCAACGCGATGTGGATCGCCCCACTCTGCAACTACGTAACCATGACGCAGGATCACACCAGTCGCGTCACCACGCTCACGGAATGCGCCAACACCATTGCCGTACGGCTCGCGACCAAACGTCCGATAGTGATTCTCTTCCATGTCGCGCGGATTCTTGGATTCGCCTTGCACGGCGAACGCAATCGCTGCTGCAAGCTTTACGGAATCCATTCCGACCTGCGACGGCGCTCGACGCTCCCATGCCAAGCCAGCATCAGGATAGTACGTCGCTGGTGCGGCACGCCCGGTCCGTTGCGCGAATGTCGGTAACGGTAGAAGCAGGATCACGGAGAGCGCGATCGCACGTGCACGGTACGGCATGTTTCGACGTGTCATAATCTCTGAAGGCAGAGGGTTTTGTGTTCTATCGAACAAGCCGCCGAGTTACCGGTTCTGTGCGCGCAACACCATCTGAACGAGATCACACGCATCACGCTGCAATCCCGAACGCGGAACAACATCAGCGCCAAGCTCCAAGTAGCGATCAGAAGCCTCATCATGCGCCGGCCACTCTGCCAGCCCGGCACGATTTGGCGTACCCGTTGCCGCAAACTGCGTCCAATACTGCATCATCGTATCGGACAGTTTGAAGTCGACGGGTTCCACTGGCAACCATGATTCCTTCGTACCGAACACGTAGCCGATTTCCGCCGAGTGAAATGCGCCGAGCCGTTCGCCGCCGGGAAGCACTCGTGTGAATTGATACAGATACGTCGATGCGTTCGCGCGTGCAACGCTACGGGCTGCGAAACGTGACGGACATGTCATGTACAGATCAGTTGTCAGCCGCACAAGCGTCTGATCGACATCGGCGTCTGATGCAGCGGGATACAGCGCGAGCAATCGTGGTGCTGCGAGACTGAAGGTACGCTTCAACCAATCGGCGTAGTTCGCGACAGTCCGATCGAACACCGGCAGGTAGCCGCGCAACGACGACATTTCGAGCGCGTTGCTTCCAATCAGCAGCGGCACCTTCGCGATGCGGCCTTGGTCAAACGCTTTCCCGGTCGATTCGACAAGCACATGCCCGTCTGTGATCGGTGCACCAAGGGTTGAGCGCATGTCCATGACGCGCGTGCTGACCGCCAAAACCTCGGCCGCAGTTTTAGCGCGCATTGCAGCCAAGACGTTTGTGGTAGAATCCACCCCAAGCGCGCGTTCAAACTCCTTTCCAACATTCTCTGCCTGAGCCAATGTCGGCAAAGCGCTCATTGGCGCGCCACTTTGCGCGATCACGCGATGAAACAGGCCGCGCGCAAGCGGCGATGCCATCAGGTGCAAGATGTCGATTGATCCCGCCGACTCGCCGAAGATCGTGACGCGAGTGGGATCACCGCCCACCGCAGCGATGTTGCGATGCACCCATTGCAGTGCGGCGATCTGGTCCATCAGCGCATAGTTACCGCTCGCTTTGTCCGGCGACTCCGCCGTGAGCGACGGATGCGCCATGAATCCCAACGCACCAAGGCGGTAATTGATCGTGACAACCACAACACCGCGCTGCACAAGATTGCCGCCGTTGTACAACGGCGCCGATCCATCGCCAGTGATATTGGAACCGCCGTGAATCCACACCATTACCGGCAGCGCAGGTTGGCGCGCGCCAAGCTGACGCGTCCAGATATTCAGCGTGAGACAGTCTTCACTGGTGCGCAACAGGGGCATGCGCACGCTGTCGGCACGACCAAATACGGCCGCGATGTTACGATAAAAAATGCCGAGCCCAGTGGACTGCGGGCACGACGGACCAAACGCGGAGGCTTGTCGAGTTCCAGTGCCGGGAATGCGTTTTTGCGGTGGGCGCCAGCGCAACGAACCAATCGGCGCCGCGGCGTACGGGACGCCGTGGAAGATAAAATCGCCGTTCGGATACGCGCGGCCGCTGAACGCTTCGCGGTCAAATCGTGCAACGACAGCCCTCGGCTGCGCGACGAGTCGAAACGGCAGCGAGAGCATCAGACACAGGGCGATGCCGTAGCCTCTTCCCACATTGCGCGGTCTAAGCCATGTCGATGTCATCGCAGCGGCCGCACGAATCGTGTCATTACGGGGCTGCTGGCGCCTCGGTGACATCAGCGTCAGCATCCGGTGCGTCGCCCTCGGCAGGCTCCACTTCGTCCGGTAGACCGTCGCGACGACGCTGCAGACGCTCCTCACGCTTGGCGTCTTTCTTCGCCTTCCGATCCATCTCTTTACGTCGCTTCTCGAAATCGTAATTCGGCTTCTTCGCCAACCGCGAACCCTCCGCTACGGTGATGCGGCCGGTGACGAATCGCGGCAGCTTGATGCGCTCCAACGGGAACGCCGAATTGACAAGGTAGTCTGATTTGGCGGCCCACGACGCCCCAAAAGCGGCTCCTGCGCTCAAGAGGCCTAATCGACCTTCGGCTGTCGAGCCTGAACTCGAAGCAAATCCTGATACAGCCTCTCGACCTTGGCCCGCGCCCACGGAGTACGCCGAAGGAACTTCAGGCTACTGGCGATACTCGGATCGCTGTTGAAGCACCGAATGTCGATGGTTTGGCCCATCGCATTCCAGCCGTAATGCGCGACCAAATCGGTGAGGATTCGCTCGAGTGTCACGCCGTGCATTGGATTCGAGTTTTCAGCGGCCATTCGGTACAAAAACGGTGGGGTTGGAACAACGCAAGCAGTCAGGCGCAAGGCCATGCGCAAGCCGCGCGCGAGCAGGAGAATCGCGTAGGTCGAGGGCACGGTCACAAACAACGAGCGCTCGCCGGGCGCGAGCACAAGAATCTAGCCACGTTCTCGCCGACCTATCTGAAAACTGCTGGATAGGGCACAGAGTGTGCAGTTCTGGCAGGCAATGTGACGTCTGCACGGTGACGCTTAGCGGTTGTGCGCGTCATGCAGTACCGGGAATTGCGCCACAGCACAAAAGACACGACTCGTTGTTAGCTTGGCGCACGATTCGGTGGTCGTCATGTCTGATGACAGCGCTGTCTCTTTACTCATCCGAACGAAGGAGATTCATGCGTCGACAGTATGTAGGCCTCGCAGCCGCAACGATGGTCCTCCTCGCGGGATGTGGCGACAAGGGTGGCGCTGACACAACCGGCCCGGCCACCGAGAAATTCTCGGCCACGATGAGTGGTGCGAGCGTTGTCCCAGCCGTCACGACCACGTCAACGGGATCAATAGCGTTTGAAGTCGTCGGCGATTCTCTGCTCAACTTCGCATTGACGGTGACTGGAATGACGGGCCTGACGCAGGCACATCTGCACAACGCGCCAACAGGTACCAACAGCGGCACCCCGTTAGTCTGGTTGCTTCCCGTCAACGGCACGTCAGCACAGCAACCGAGTGTACAACTAACAGGCGTGATCGCGACTGGTGATATCGCACCTGGGTGGGTGCGCGGAACGCCCCGCCTTGCGATGGATTCGGTTAAGGCGCTGCTACGCCTCGGCCGCTTATATGTTGATGTGCATTCCGCTGCGTTTCCGAATGGTGAGATCCGTGGTCAAGTCGCGCGGGTGCCGTAAGCTTCGGTAACAGTCACAGTAAAACAAAGCGCCGACATTCTACTGACAGAATGTCGGCGCTTTTCTTTCAGCTATTTCTCGATTGTGCAGCCTGCCTGGAGGAACTAGCGCACCTTAATAAAACCCGCGAGTCCGGCTGTAATACTCGACTCGTAGCGGAAGTCGCCGATCGATGTGAACTGTCGGTTGATCGTACCAGTACTCGTGTTCGGAATGTTTGCAGGTGCACCAGGGAACGCGGTGCTGAACGTGACGTTCTGCTGCGTGCCTGCAAACACAAATCGCACGGTACCGTACTGGCGTACCGAGATCGTTGCCGGTGCAAATGTTGATGACACATTGACCGTCACATCGTATGATGGCAGTTCTTCAACCGCGACCGTCATACGTGCAGTTTTTCCACCAAGTGCCGCGCTGAGCGTTACTGAGCCGACGCTCAACGCCGTGAGCAACCCCGTGTCAGTGACGCGTGCGACGTTTGCGTCAGAGGACGACCAGATTGGATCGCCAGCGGCCAGATCAGCACCGCTCGCATCCAATGCGACGGCCGTTAACTGAATCGTCTGACCAACGAAAAGCTCAGAAGCCGGTGCCGAGATCCGGACTTCGGCAGCCTGCGGCAACCCTGTTGCGCCGTCGCTTTTATCGCCGCAGCCAGCGAAAAACATTGCGACGCCAAGTGCCGCGATGCGCATACCACGCGCCGCGATCATAGCGTCACACCGCGAACAGTCGGGACGAAATCAGGGAAGACGACGCCGAGGTTCGTGTTGCCGAGTCGGCGTTGCACAATCTCAGCAAGGATGTCGCGATGATCGAGTGTGACCTTCAGATCCTGTCCCGATTCGAGATTCTCGCGGGCGAGCGGCACCCAGTTATTGGTGAGCACGCGTCCACCGGCGATCTTTGGTCCCATCACAAACATCGCGGAGCCACGACCATGATCGGTGCCACGACTTCCGTTCTCGCGCACATTGCGACCGAACTCCGAGATCACAACGACGGTGACGTTATACGATACGCCACCAACGATCGCGTCGGCGTGAAATGCGGCGAGCGTGTTTGCAAGATCGGTCATCGTACGTGACATGCTGCCGAGCAATGGCGCCTGCTCGGAATGTGTGTCCCAGCCGCCAATGTCAAGCTGAATCGCCTCGACGCCAACGTCGGCCTTGATCAGCGCGGCAGCGGAACGCATTCCGCGACCAAAGCTGCTTGTGGGATACACGGCACCACCAGCCGGGCGGTAGCCGTTAAAGTCAATCGCGTTGAGCAGCGAAACCGTGTTCAATGCGTTCAATGCTGGTGCGCCAATTGACGCTTCAACTTCCGTGTACTCAGAACGAAGCCACGCCGACCGCTCGGCTCGACTGGCGGCGGTACCACCGAGGCCAAAGTCAGCAGGGCTCGGGATGGGGAGTGTCTGTGGTCCGCCGACAAGTGTGCGCGGAAGGCCATTTGAAATTCCGACAGCGCGCAACAATGAGCCAGCACGCATGGGGCTCGACGTTGCAAGATGACGACCGAGCCACCCAGTCACGAGATTCACGTCGCGCGCTTTTCCAACCTCGATGTATCGCTGCGCGTCAAAGTGAGAACGTGTGTTGTCCACAAGTCCCGCACCATGGACTACGAGCAAGTTGCCGGCTTGAAAGGCTGGCACCAGCGGACTCATTGCTTGCGAGATCGCGAACTGTCCGTTGAGTGCAACACCGCGATTCGCGAGCGAACTATCGGGTCGCGGAATCGCGATGTTGGGACGGCCGGTGTAATAATTGTTGTCCGTAAACGGATACACCATCGACAAACCGTCGGCGCCACCGCGCAGAAAAACAGAGACGATGATATCGCGCGTACTTGAACTCTGCGCCAAAACAACCTTTGGCAACCACGCCGGTAGCGCGGCGGCAGCAGCCAAACTTGCCGCTGCTCCAACAAAGGTTCGTCGGGTTAACGAGTTGTACTCGTCGCATCCAGTGTCGTGCACGTGCTCATCCATCGGAATACCTCAGCGAGCGTGGGGCGACTTCGCCCGTCAGTACCACTGGAACTGCGAGGAGGACATCGCGAGACCAACCGCCTCACGCACGCGCGTGGTGTTGGTGGGGCTCGGGCGCAGATAGTCAGCAATGCGGGTTTTGAAACTCAGCGGCACTTCGCCACCAAACAGCCGCTCGGCAATCAAGTCCGCGCCAGATTCAGCGGTGGTGCCGACGAACGGCGTGATGTCCACGTTGAACGTGGCCCCCGTGGAATTCACGAAGTTGGTTGCGGCATTCCAACGCTGCAGCACAAGCCCAGACCAGAATTCCAGTTTATCTGGATACCCATCAGGCGTTTCCCACGCAAAGATAGAATGTCCCATCACATCCACCTGCGAACGCACGCTCGACATGCTCGTGACAGTTGGGCCTAATGCGCGAACCGCGGACACAGCGAAATGGAATGGACGCTTATACTTGGCCGGCGCTGTCGACAGATTCTGCTCCGACAGAATGATGCGAATCATCGACGGAATGTCGCCCTTCGTTTTCGTGTATTCTGCAGCGACCGCTTGCACCAATGCATCGGTGGGGTCGTACTGCAGCAGAAACTTGGTCATCTTGAGCGCGATGTAATTCGCCGTTTTCGGGTGCACTGCCAACATATCGACAATCGCGTCGGCTTCGGATTTCCCGGCAATACCTCGCGCCGTGGCTGTCGCTGGAATCACGCGACCCATAACACTCTTCGGTCCGAAGTCGTGAATGGCTGCATCGTAGGTAAAGATGCCGCGACCACTGTTGGTCCACCCCGTCAGCACGCGCGCCAGTTCGGACACATCCTGCTGCGTGTATGGTCCATCCGCGCCAAGCGTGTGCAACTCCATGATCTCACGCGCGTAATTCTCGTTCGTGTTGCCACGCCGGTTGCTGGTCTGATCCAGATACAACATCATCGCCGCACTGTGCGCGCTTGCTTTGAGCATCGCGGGAAACTTCCCCAGCGCGTGACGTCGGATCACATCGCGATCGTCGACCGTCTTGAGGTAGGTGACTTCGTTGCGATTGATGTTGAAATGATCGCTCCAGAATTCGACCATGCGTTCATTCAGCTGGCGCTTGGAAAACGCCGCGCGGTATAACGTCGCTTCCTGGATGTCACGAGAATTCCGGCCCTGGTCGGCGGCGTACAGCGCGTCGGGAGTCATTGCGAGCGACGGATAGTTCGTGGCGACGAAAGCCGCGACGGCACTGTCAGGAATCAGCGATGGACGCAACTGCTCATCGAGATACTTGCCGTAGCCAAGCTTCTGCGCACGGGTCAATTCATCTTTGTTGATACCGAGCGTGATTCGGCGTACCAATCGCGCCACGGGATCGCGCCAAATGGCCAGCAACTGATCGGGTGGCGCTGCAACGGTCGACAGCTTGAGCGAAAGACCTCGTACCGGCTCGGGAGCTTTGCGGCGCGCCCCCCGCCTGCTCTGTGCTCCCGCGTCCGTCGCGCCGAGCGCTAACGCAGCGGCTGCGGCAACAAAAAATCCCCGTCGCGATGGCGCTGGAGTTTCGCCGTGCGATTGAGGATTACCAACAGGGGTCGTCGACGGCGATGCACTGCCCGGGTGCACGTCATCGTGCTCAAGTGTCACTCCCATCCCATCCCTCCAGACGTTGTGTGCGATGCGATGAAACGATGGCGTACTACCGCGATCATCTACCGCTCCGTGAGTAGCAGACGAACGAGCACAGAATAGGTATCAATCGACCCACGCGTCTCCTCATGTATTGCAAGATCCTGACCAGATCGCAAGGCCTTTCGACACTAACGAAGAGGCACGACTCGGACTCCCGGTCCACCTAGGTCAGCGTCCTCGCCAGTGCCGCCCTCGGCACCATCACGACCCAGAGAGCGAAGCTCAAAGCCTTCACCGCCACGAGTTGGGGCCGAGTAGAGGTATGGTCTGCCCCACGGATCGGCAGGGACGGATTTGCGGAGGTAGGGCCCACGCCAGTTCGCTGGCGCCGGTTGCCGGCTTGGCCGAGCGTTTAATGCATCAAGCCCCTGCGCCGTTACCGGGTAGCTGCCGTTGTCCAGGCGATAGCTGTCAAGCGCGACGCTCAGTAACTCCATCTGCGTCTTGGCGGTGGTCGTTTTCGCTTCGCCGACTCGGCCGAAGAGCTGCGGACCAATCAGCCCAGCCACCAGTCCCAGCACGACCAGTACCACCAGCATTTCAAGCAGCGTGAATCCAGCGCGCCGCGACGGCCTTCCGGACTTTGTCATCACAACCCCGCGTTGACAGCGTAAATCGCTTGCAGCATTGCCAATGCAACAAAACCCACAACGGAGCCGAACGCCAGAATGAGCGCCGGTTCCAGCAACGACGCGGCAGTTCGCAGTTTGTCTCGGACCTCGGTGTCGTGCACCGTGGCGGCGCGCAACGCCAGCGTATCGAGCTGTCCGCTCTCCTCACCCACGGCAAGCAACTGCACCGCCATGGGCGACAAGATGCCGTGCATTGATGCAGACAGCCCGTCGCCTCGCGCAACGCGTTGTGATGCTCGCTCCAATTCAGCTGCCATCGCACGGTTGGACACGCCGCTCTGCGCGAGCCGTAACGCGGGTAGCAGCGACAGCCCGCCTTGCAGCATGAGCCCCAGCGCGCGAGTGAATCGTGCGGTGACCATGGTTCGTTCAAGTGATCCAATCACTGGCAGCGACAGTCGCGACGCGTGCCAGCGCAACATGCTGCTCGGTGCAGCCAGCCATGATCGCACACCGACAATTGCGACCGCGCCAACAAGCGCGAAGGCCCACCACCCGCGGGTGACAACGGCGCCAAGTCCAACCAGCAATCGCGTCGAGAGCGGCAGTGTGCCGCCCATGTCGGAGAGCAGCGTGGAGAAGCGCGGCACCACAAACAACAGCAACACCAGGATGCCCAACGACGCGACAATTCCCATGAGTGCTGGATACAGAAGTGCCGCTTGGAGCTGCGAGCGAAGCGACTCATCCTCTTCCAAATACCCAGCGAGCGTGTCAAGCGATTTGTCCAGCGCACCCGCAGCCTCACCTGCATTAACAACGCCGGTATGCATCGCGCCAAAAAACACCGACTGCTGACGCATCGCTTCTGCCAACGACGCACCACCCTGCACTGCGTGGCGCACCGCTTGTGCACCACGTACAAACTCCGGCACCGTGGCTTGGCTCTGCGCGACACCAAGCGCGCGATCCATCGGAGCTCCAGCACTCACCAACGTGGCCAGAGTTCTTGTCCAACGAGCCACCTCGCGACGACGTGCTGATGCGCTACCACCGATGCTCCATGGCGTGGTCGTGCGCGAGGCAATGACGGCGTCGACCGTGACCGGCCAGAGCTGCTGGCGACGCAACTCGCGGAGTGCGGCATCTCGCGACGC
>JANNWU010000374.1:0-2742 GCA_031408755.1 Gemmatimonadaceae bacterium
CGCGGTACCATCGCGGGTAAGGTCTATGTGGATTGTGCCTGTGACTCGACCGCTGGACAGGGCAAGGGCGAAGTTGGTATTCCCGGCGTTCGTGTGTACATGGAAGATGGAACGGGTGCGATCACCGACGTCGAAGGCAAATACAACTTCATCAACGTGCGCGCAGGGTTGCATGTGGTGAAGGTGGACTACGCCACGTTGCCTGCTGGCGCGCAGCTCATCGCGCTCAACACCCGCAACGCTGGCGACGGTAACTCGCGCTTTGTAGACCTGAAGGCCGGTGAACTGCATCGCGCAGACTTCGCCGATGGATCACGCTCCGAGTCGGTGCTGCGCGATGTGCTTGCACGCCGTCGTGTTGGTGAAGTGAACATGGCAGGCACGGTGGATCGCTTCACCGCGCTGGCCGGTACGCAACTGCAGAGCAACACGTCGCTTCCGCAGCAGCAACAGCAGGCGCCAGTGTTAGGTGCAGTCGCAACCAAGATGGCAGACTCGCTGAAGCTGACGTATGTACCGCTCGCTCCGGCGAACGCGCTACACGATGGTAACTCGTCGCTGCCGATTTCTCCGCTCCGTGCGCAGGCTGCACAGACGGGTACACCGAATGCGATGGCACGCCAGCGTGTGACGGTCACTATGGAACGTGATGCGCTTCCGGCGAATGGTCGTGCAACGATGCCGGTGACGGTGCGTGTGCTCGATGGCCTGGGCGTGCCGGTGAAGGGAAATGTGGCAGTCACGCTGGAAGCGAGTGCAGGCGGCTGGCAGACCATGGATGCAGACAGTCGTGCAAAGGGGATGCAGGTGGTGATCACCGATGGTGTGGGAACATTCGCACTCATTGCCCCGATCGCCCCAGTCATTGCTGATGTGCGTGCAACGTCGCAGCTCGCGTCGGCCACGGAACAGGTGACCTTCACGCCAGAATCGCGCGCCTTCACGGCAATTGGTTTGGTGCAGGGTCGCTTGGATCTCCGCCGCTTGAGCCGCGGTTCGATCAACTTGACTGATGCGGCAGACGGCTTTGAAGATGCACTGCGCGACGGCAGTATCACGGGTGACAGCGGCAAGGTGCGCGCTGGACTCCGCGGTGCGCTGATGGTGAAGGGCAACATCAAGGGTGCCGGTTTGCTCACGCTGGCATTCGACAGCGAGCGAGATCGCGATCGCACACAGTTCCGCGATATCACTCCTGATCAGGGCTGGGCGGTATTCGGTGATGGTTCGCTGCGCGAGTTTGATGCACAGAGCCAGCAGCGTTTATATGCACGTTTGGATCGCGGTACGTCGTTCGTGCGCTACGGTGACTTTGCCACGCCGCGCTCCGATGATCGTCGATTGCTGTTGGCGTATGATCGCAGCATGACAGGCTTGACCTACCACGGTGAACGCGGCCGCGGTGTCGTCAACAGCTTTGTGAGCCGGAATACAATCCGACAGGTGGTAGATGAATTGCAGGGTCGCGGTCTTTCGGGTCCGTACTTCATGTCGCGCCCGAATGCAGTGATCAACAGTGAGCGTGTGGAAATCATCACTCGCGATCGCAATCAGCCGAGTGTGATTTTGAAGAGCCAGGCGATGATCCGGTTCGAGGAATACTCTATCGATCCGCTGTCGGGACGCGTGTTGTTCCGTGCGCCGGTGCCGAGTGTGGATGCGAATCTGAACCCGGTGACAGTGCGCGTGAGTTACGAAGTGGATCAGGGCGGTACTGAATTCCTGACCTACGGTGGCGATGGTCGCGTGAAGCTTGGCAAGCGTGTGGAACTTGGTGGATTCGCAGTGCGCGACGAGAATCCCATCGAGAATCAGACGATGTTGGGTGGTAGCGTGAGCGCTCAGCTCAATGCAACCACGCTCGGCATTGCCGAGTTCGCGCGCACTTACAACGGTGTGCTCGATGTTAGTGGAAAGGCGTGGCGCGCTGAGCTGCGCCATGAGTCGGCACGGATGGAAGGTCGGGTGTTCGCAGTACGCAGCGACACTGGCTTCGCCAATCGTTCGTCAACGTTCGCTGGTGGCCGTCGTGAGTTTGGTCTGCGATGGAACACCACGTTCAATGCGAAGACACGCTTGCTGGCGGAAGCGCTTCGCACGGAAGATGAACGCACAGATGGAAAGCGCAGCGGTGCATCGCTCTCACTTGAACGTCGCTTTAACCAGAGCGTCGTGACGGAGATTGGCTTCCGCTGGGCCAAGGAAAACGGTTCGCCCGTGTCACCGGTATTGGGTGGTGGTTTGGGGAGCACTCTCACCGGTGGACAGGGTGGCTCGTTGACAGGCATCACGCCGCTGTGGTTCAGCGCAGCGCGCGCGAAGATCACGACGATGATTCCCGGCAGCAAGAAGTCATCGGTGTTCGGCGAATACGAGTACGGTCTGGGTTCAGAAGCGGCACGCCGCGGTTCGGTGGGCGGTGAGTATCTGGCCTTCAACCGGGCGCGCGTCTACCTGCGTCATGAGTGGCTTACGTCGCAGCGCGGTCCGTACGCACTGCGTGACGATCGCTCACAGCAGCAGACGGTGTTTGGTATCGATGCGGATTACCTGCGCAATGGACAGGTGTTCTCAGAGTACCGCGCTCGTGATGCTTTCAGCGGTCGCGATGCGGAAGCCTCGATGGGCTTGCGCAACAGATTTGCGATCAGCAAGGGATTGCTTGCGAACACCTCATTCGAGCGCGTGACCCCGTTGGTTGGGCAGGCCAGTGGAACGGCCTTCGCTGCGACGGGCGCGATC
>JANNWU010000375.1:0-3224 GCA_031408755.1 Gemmatimonadaceae bacterium
GATCATCGCCGGCGTCATTTTCGCGACCGGACATATCAGTACCGCCGGCTGGTTCTTAGGCATCACCGCGCTGTTTGATGTTCTTGACGGTACCGTTGCACGTCGCACCGGAACGAGTACGGTATTTGGTGCTTTTTATGATTCGACGTTAGATCGCGTTGCCGACGGTTTCGTGCTTGGGGGCTTGGCTGTGTTTTACGGTGTCAACGCGGTGCACCACAGCACGGTGATGCTGAGTATTACGATTGCCGGTCTAATCGGGACATTTTTGACGTCGTACACGCGCGCTCGCGCGGAGTCGCTGGGTGTCGACGCAAAGGTTGGTATCATGCAACGCCCTGAACGTGTCGCGCTGTTAGCGGCGCCGCAGGCGTTTTTTGGATTGGCGTTGAATGGTTGGGTTCTCGCAGTGATCGTGACTATCCTCGCTGTAACAGCCTGGATTACAGCGATTCAGCGAATTGTGTTTGTGTACAACGTGTTGCGCACGACTGATGCAGTCGGAGACGCGGCGCCAGCTTCTCGCTCGTCGGGTTCGTCCGCTCAGTCAACAGCATCGTCGCTGTCTGACGACGTCCCCGCTCCCGTCGCGCGCTAAGCGCGTCGCATACCCACTGGAGATTCACCACGTGCCCGGTTCGATCACTCGCCCGTCTACCATCGCGCCCGCCACGGGCAAGCTCGGCATTCTGACCCCGGGTCTGGGTGCTGTTGCGACCACGTTCATGGCTGGTGTCGAGAGCATTCGTCGCGGTCACACGAAGCCGATCGGCTCGCTGACGCAAATGGCCACGATCCGACTTGGTAAGCGCACTGAGAATCGCGCGCCGCTTATCAAGGACTTCGCGCCGATTGCTGCGTTGAAGGATGTTGTGTTCGGTGCGTGGGATCCGATTTCGGATGATGCGTACACGGCTGCAAAGAAGGCCGGTGTCTTGACCAACGATCACCTTGATCCGCTGAAAGATTTCCTCACGGCGATCAAGCCGATGCCGGCGGCGTTCGACCCGCGTTTCGTGACGCGGCTTTTGGGCGTAAACAACGTGAAGAGTGGCCCAACGTATCGCGACATTGCTGAGCAGCTTCGCGCAGATATGCGCAACTTCAAAGCCGCCAATGGATGCGATCGACTCGTGATCGTGTGGTGTGCGAGCACTGAGGCGTACATTCAAGTTGGTCCGCAACACCAGACGCTGGAAGCGTTTGAGAAGGCAATGGACACCAACGATCAGGCCATTGCGCCGTCGATGTTGTACGCGTGGGCCGCGTTGATGGAGAATGTGCCGTTCTGCAACGGTGCGCCGAATCTGACGGTTGATCTTCCATGCCTTTTGCAACTTGCGAATGATCGCGGCGTGCCGATCAGTGGCAAGGATTTCAAGACGGGGCAGACGTGGATGAAGACCGTCATCGCGCCAGGCTTGAAAGCGCGTATGCTTGGCCTCGCAGGGTGGTACTCGACGAATATTCTCGGCAACCGCGACGGCGAGGTGCTCGAAGATCCGGCGTCGTTCAAGACGAAGGAAGAGTCGAAACTGTCGGTGTTGCATGACATCCTGCAGCCCGATGTGTACCCGGATCTGTACAAGGATTTCGCTCACGTCGTTCGCATTAATTACTATCCGCCTCGCGGCGACAATAAAGAAGGCTGGGACAACATCGACATCGTTGGGTGGATGGGTTACCCGATGCAGATCAAGGTGAACTTCCTCTGCCGCGATTCTATTCTGGCGGCACCAATCGTCCTCGACTTGGCGTTGTTCAGTGATTTCGCGCACCGCGCCGGAATGAAAGGAATTCAGGAGTGGTTGTCGTTCTACTACAAAAGTCCGATGGCTGCACCGGGCCTGAAGCCTGAGCACGATCTGTTTATTCAGCAGACCAAGTTGAAGAACACGCTGCGTTTCTTGATGGGCGAAGAGCAGATTACGCACCTTGGGCTTGAGTACTACACCTGATGCGAATCGGCGTGCGTGCGCTGCTTGCAGTGATGGTGCTGGTGTCGGCGTCTTGTACGGCGCGAGACCCAGAAGCCTCACTTGATACTCGGATGTGGACAGATGACTTAGCTCTCCGCATTCGGATGCAGCCGCGCCCGCCATTTGCGCGGGAGGATATCATCGTCAAAGTTGTTGTTACTGACAAAGAGTCAGGCGCACCAATCGAGAATGGCGAAGGTCGTATCTATGCGTCAAGCAAAGACAGCGTGAACATCTACGATGGATTGGAACGTGGTCCCGAACCAGGAACGTACTACGGAAAGTTGAATTTTCTGACCGCTGGCGAGTGGGCCATTGGCCTGCAGTTCCGCCGCGATTCTACACTGAAGCTCGAGACGATGGATTGGTTGCAGATGGTACGCAACGCGCGCTGACGTATGCGACTCTTTCATCGGACGTCCATTCTGCCAGCCGACGTAATCACGCTGGCAGATGAGCACTTCAAGTCGCTCGGCCTGCGCGGTTCCGCAGATTCTACGCGATCACGCACTTTCAGTGGCGAGCTCGGTACTCTGCAGCTGCGCGTGCGCAGCGACGGTGGTCATTACACTCTTGTCGAAGCCTTTACGGACCAGATTGGCGAAAGCCGTCTCGATAAAAACGTGAAGAAGTTTTTTAATCGGATTCACAGGGCGGCGGACTCGCACCACGTCCCAACCGCGGGGTACTAAGTGGAATTCCCAACGCATCCGCTCGATCTCGATGCGATGATGACTCGCTCACACGCCGCTGATCAGGCACCAACGAAATCCATGCGGCCTCACGCCGATAAGCTCGATCGATCGCAGCGCATTGCGCTCTACCGGCACATGCGCATGACGCGCACGCTGGAAGAACGGTTGGTTGCACTCTATCGCCAAACGAAAGTCGTAGGCGGCCTGTTTCGGTCGCTGGGCCAGGAAGCCGACGCTGTCGGAAGTTCGTTTGCACTGGAGCGTCGCGACATCATGTCGCCCCTGATTCGCAACATGGGATCGATGCTCGTGAAAGGTGCGACGCCACTGGAGATCATTCGGCAGTATATGGCGAAAGGTGATTCACCCACTCGCGGCCGCGAACTGAACATCCATTTTGGCGATTTGGATCGTGGCTTTGTTGGGCAAATCTCGCACCTCGGCGACATGATTCCTGTTATGGCCGGCATCGCATTGTCGTTTAAGATGCGCGGCGAGGATCGTGTTGTCCTCGTATATATCGGAGACGGCGCAACGTCGACCGGCGCAT
>JANNWU010000376.1:0-6486 GCA_031408755.1 Gemmatimonadaceae bacterium
CGCGCTGATTGCGAACGCGCGTCGGTGCAACACCCGGTGATAGACGGCGGAAGATTGAATCTGGCTCACCTGGATCTTTGTACTGAAAATCTTCGCCGCTCATGTACTCGCCGCTCAGCTTGTAACCAACTCGCTTGCCAACCGTGCCGGCGTGGCGTGCTGCGCCGCGAAAAATACTCTGCTGGCCGCCCTGCACTGACAGCGTCGTACCCTGCGACGAGAACGGCGACTTGGTGATCACGTGCAACACGCCCGCACCCGAGTTCGGCCCGTACAGCGCCGATGCTGGGCCAAGCAACAGCTCCACGCGCTCGATGTCTTCCGATTGGCCCAATGACAGATACGGTACGTTGACGCGCAGTGACGGCACGCCGGCAAAGCGATAATCCTGCAGCATGAGCAACGAACCGCTGAACGCGTTGTTAAAACCACGCGCCACAATCATTGACTGCGCGATGCCGCCCTGCGCGACGTCGATGCCGGGCTGACCTTTCACAAGATCTGCGACGCTGATCGACGGCTTGCGTTCGATTGTTTCGCTCGTGACAACCGAGAGTGATGCCGGTGCATCCAGCGCCTTCTCCGGCTTTCGTGATGCGGTAGTGACAACCGCGTTGAGCTGCGTTGGAATTTCATCCATCGCGGCATTCAGCGTCGTGGCCTGTCCGCCTCGAATGACGGTGCCAGGAAAGCGCTGCAATTGATATCCGATGCGGCTGATAGCAACGGTGTACGTGCCCGCCGCGACGTTTGAGACGAGGTACTGCCCCGTCTCACCCGAAACCGCGACACCCACCGCGCGCGACCCATCACTGATGGAGACGCGCGCATTGTCGAGCGGGCGCCCTCCGTCCTTCGTGGTAATCCGACCAGCAAGCGATCCATTTTGCGCCGACGCCGTGACAACGAGTACAACACTCGCGACGACGCTGGGCAGTAGACGGCGAACAATTGAAAGCAACACGCAAAACCCCGGGGTGACGAGGATGATGTCTGCCCTGTCGTCTTCTGGGGCGTAAAAACGCTTTCCAGATTACGGGTAAGCAGACGGTATCCGTTCTGAATCAGTGCGCCCGAAGCTGGCGGCGCGGCGGCGCTACGTCAATACGGTTGGGGCCGTTCGAGTCATCCGGCGAGCGGCGTCCGGGTCGGATCGGCCAGAATAATCTGGCCGCTGCCCATCTCAATCACCCCGTAATCATGCGTCCGCGCACTGTTCCGCGACAGAGCCCAGCCGGACGCTAGCGCATTGCAGCAGGCGGGCCTTCCGGCACGCGGATGAGCAATTCCCGACGCGCGGGTGCAGCACCTGGCGACGTGACCTCAACTGCCAAGCGGTATCGACCGGGCTTCACCTCGGGCATCGTGAGCGTCAGTCGCCGGCCCGGACCGCCATCTGGCTGCGCAGGATCTGGGATCCGAAGCGATGCGCCGCCATCTCGGCCGCCTCCAAGGCGGAACAACGAACCGAGGCGCCTGAATCCACCGGCCGTATCGGTCGGTGCGATCGAGATGGTGACCGTCGCGCCAGGTCCGCCGTAGTACTCCCAGAACACGCCGAACGACTGCCCGTCGCCGATATCCGTTCCACCAAGCACCGACGGGAGCACTGACTCAAGCGTCGCGATGCCAGCCACACCAGCGCCGCTCGCATCGGATGCCTTGACCGCCAACAGCAAGAGGTCCGATAGCGGTGCATTTGGTTCAATCGGAATGGCGCCGGTGCGCACACGTCCCGCGAACTTGCGCGTTGCGCTGAGAATCTCGATGCTCGCCAGCAGGCTATCGCGAAACACGCCGGCATTCAGCGAAATGGCCCCGCGCAACGGCTGTTCGTCTTTCACGATGCGCGCGACGCGATCACCGGGACCACGCTCCAACACCAACGCAGCGCGTGTCTTTCCGCGTTCGTAGCGCGCTTTCCCTTCCAGCACCCACGCGGCAACGAGCAACGTCGAATCGCCGCGACGAAAGCGCACAAGCTGACCACCAAGGTCTTGGAAGCCTCCCGGTGCGTATCGCGGTGCATACCGCATGGAAGCGAAGCGCGCATTAAACGGATAATCCGCGGGCACTGCAGTGAACGGATTCACCAACGCCGAACTGCTTGGAATGAAGTCATGACTTGGCGTGGGCTCGTGCCCAATCACACTCGACACCGTGCTGCCGCGCTGATCGATGATTGTGTTCTGTGTCGACCACGCCGTGGGCCAACCGTAGCGCAGCTGCGAATCGCCGTAATCTGGCTTCCACGGTCCATACACAGAGACCGTATTCGTCTCTATTTGATTGTAAGTGCGCCTCGCGAGCAGTTCGTTACGCAGATCGTTGCCATCCAGATGCGCAAATGGCTTTGCCAACCAAAAGAGTCGTGTGTTATACGTGATACGCTCAGTGCAATTTTTGCCAAGATATGTGACGCTGTCCGTTTTCTTTAACCACGGCGACACATCTTGCCACGCGCAGCGCTGCGTTTCTGGCATCTGTTGCAGCGCCGAGTTAAAGGCGCGCTCGGCACCCGGCGCATCGTTCTGTACGTGCTTGATGAAACCCGTCAATGCGGAGCACCACCACGCGGTCGCTTTGCACTCCGCGGCCACTGCGCCGGCAGCGGCGAGATCGTTCGCCTCAACCGAATACTTCATGCGCTGACCGGCAACCCAATCATCCGAGGGCGCAACCAACGCCGCTTCCTGCAACGACTGGAGTAGCCTTTTGCGACCTGCGGTCACTTCCGGGCGCTCAGGGCGCGGCGGCACGTCGTTGTTGTTATTCCAGTAAAAGATCGAGCCAAACTGGACGTCCGGGGCTGCGGTTGCACCGCCAGAGCTGAAGCCAAGCCCTTCACGACGCACGCGTTCGAACTCGGCCTGTGCGCGTTTTGCGCCTTCGAGCGGACTGGGAGGACCGCTAATCGCACGCGGCGGCAACGTGGTGGCAGGAGCCTGTGCCTGCAGGCCAGATGCGAGCAAGGCCGCACACGGAGCATAGAGCCGAACAGACAGACGCGCGGCACGAATCACGGAAGCTGAAAGCATGTGCGTAAATACGCACATCAGCGCCGGAAGTGCCCCCTCTGGATTTCGCGGATGTGTTTGAACACTCGCGACGTTGTGCACGGACAGGGTGGGATTCGAACCCACGAGACCCTTTCGAGCCCACACGCTTTCCAGGCGTGCGCCTTCAACCGCTCGGCCACCTGTCCTTAAACACACCGGGCGCCACAGCTCAACTCGCACGGCGCCCGACGACCACAACACACTACTACGGACAGGGTGGGATTCGAACCCACGGTACCGTTTCCGGCACGCCGGTTTTCGAGACCGGTTCCTTCAACCGCTCGGACACCTGTCCAACAACAGCGCCATGACTGAGGCACAGCCTCTCAGTTTAGGCAGATTGGTCCTGCGGGTCAACGGACACGCTCGCGTCAGCGCGCAAACGGCGCTCGGTAAAGAACCGCCGGAGTAGGTCGGCACACTCGTCGGCCAGGACTCCACCAGCCACTTCCGGCCGATGATTCAGCTTCGGATGTCGGAGGACGTCACCGACAGAGCCCGCCATGCCAGCCTTCTCGTCCCACGCGCCGAACACCACGCGGTCAACGCGCGCCAAGACCAGCGCGCCCGCACACATCGCGCATGGTTCCAGTGTCACGAAAAGTGTGCAGCCGGAGAGCCATTCGCTCCCGCACGCGCGCATCGCGGCCCGCACCGCATTCAACTCTGCATGCTGAGTCGCATCGGCCCCGACACGCATGCTGTTTTCGCCGGTTGAGACAAGCACGTCTTCGCGCACGATGCACGCGCCAACGGGAACTTCACCGCGACTCGCCGCTTGCTCCGCCAAGCGCAGCGCCTCACGCATCCAACGCTCGTCCCCCGGTCGCGCAAAAGACATCAGGCCACAGGCTCCACGACAGCGGCAGTGGCCGCGGCCGCTGGATCATGCTGGCGTGTGAAGACCAACGCGTTCCCTTCTCCGGGTGTCGCGAGCACGTTGTCACCGTCATGCAATGTGCCGTCGAGCAGTGCAAGCGCTAATGGATTCTGCACCATGCGTTGAATGGTGCGCTTGAGTGGACGAGCGCCAAAGGCCGAATCGTATCCTTCGCCTACAAGCATTTTTTTCGCTTCCGGCGTGAAGGAAATCGTAAGCTTTCGTGCACCGAGCATTTTATCAAGCTTGGCGAGCTGCAAGTCGACAATCTCAGCAATTTGCTCCTCGCCCAACGGTCGAAATACAACAATGTCGTCGATGCGATTAAGAAACTCCGGACGAAACTGGTGCCGCAGCATGCCGAGTACTTGGGCCTCGACTAACGCCCAATCTTCGTGATAGCGATCAAGGATTATTTGGCTGCCGATGTTGCTCGTGAGAATCACCACCGCGTTTCGGAAATCCACGGTGCGTCCCTGCGAATCGGTGAGGCGTCCGTCGTCCAGTAACTGCAACAGTACGTTGAACACATCGGGATGCGCCTTTTCAATCTCATCGAAGAGCAAGACGGAGTACGGGCGCCTGCGCACCGCTTCCGTGAGCTGCCCGCCTTCGTCATAGCCCACGTAGCCTGGTGGTGCGCCAATCAAACGCGCAACAGCGTGCTTCTCCATGTATTCCGACATATCGAGCCGTACCATCGCGCGTTCGTCGTCAAACAGGAAATCTGCAAGCGCGCGAGCCGTTTCTGTTTTGCCAACGCCGGTGGGTCCAAGAAACAAAAAGCTGCCGATGGGGCGATTGGGATCCTGCAGACCAGCGCGTGAACGCCGCACGGCATTCGCGACCGCTGCGACTGCGTCGCGCTGACCAACTACGCGATGCGCCAACTCGTCTTCCAGTTTCGTGAGCCGTTCACGCTCCGATTCCAACATTCGCTGCACTGGAATACCGGTCCATTTCGCGACGACATCAGCGATGTCATCATCACCAACCTCTTCTTTCAAGAAACGCCGACGCCCATCGCGCATCGAGACGATCAACTCTGCCTCCGTCAGTTCACGCTGCAACTGCGGAATGCGACCGTATTGAATTTCAGCAGCCTGTTCAAGATTTCCGCTCCGTGCGGCTTGATCCGCGTCAGTGGTCGCATGATCAATCGCTTGCTTAATACGACCGACGTCACCAAGAGCGTGCTTCTCTTGCTGCCACTGCGCCTTCATGGTGGCGCTCTGTGTTTTCAATTCCGCCAGTTCACGCTCCAGTGCCACCAACCGCTCACGCGCCGCCGCGTCCGTTTCTTTTTGCATGGCCTGCCGTTCAATCTCAAGCTGCATCACGCGTCGCTCAACTTCGTCGATCGGCTGCGGCATGGAGTCAATTTCGATGCGCAATCGACTCGCCGCTTCGTCAAGCAGATCGATCGCTTTGTCGGGGAGAAATCGATCGCCGATGTAGCGATTTGAGAGTGTCGCAGCGGCAACAATCGCGCTGTCCGTAATGCGCACTCCGTGATGCGACTCATAGCGCGCCTTCAAGCCACGAAGAATTGCGATGGTGTCATCGACTGTCGGTTCGCCAACGATTACCGGCTGAAACCGTCGCTCCAACGCTGCATCCTTCTCGAGATGCTGGCGATACTCATCAAGTGTTGTTGCGCCGACTACGCGCAGTTCACCGCGTGCAAGCATCGGCTTAAGCATGTTGCCCGCGTCCATTGAGCCCTCGGCTTTACCGGCGCCCACGAGCGTATGTAGCTCATCGATGAACACGACAATCTCGCCTTGACTGTCGACGATCTCTTTCAGCACGGCCTTGAGGCGCTCTTCAAACTCGCCGCGAAACTTTGCCCCAGCAATCAGTGCTCCAAGATCGAGCGACAGCAACTTCTTTCCGCGCAATCCTTCCGGCACATCGCCGTTGATGATTCGTTGCGCCAAACCTTCAACGATCGCCGTTTTCCCCACACCTGGTTCGCCGATCAGCACCGGATTGTTTTTCGTCCGCCGAGACAAAACTTGGATGACACGACGAATCTCATCATCGCGCCCAATGACCGGATCGAGCTTTCCATCGCGCGCGCTTTGCGTGAGGTCACGCGTGTAGCGTTGCAATGCTTGGTAGCGATTCTCGGGCGTTTGATCAGAGACCGTGTGAGAACCGCGCACCGCTTTTAGCGCCGTCGCCAGTGCATCGCGTGTTGCGCCTAACGCGGTCAGCAGAGCCTTGCTATCTGTCCCTTTGACATCCGCCAAGGCAAGCAAAAAATGCTCGGTGCTGACGTAATCGTCGCCAAGCGCTTTCGCATCGGCATCGGCGCGATCAAAGACCAGATTCAATTCGCGCGACACCTGCGGCTGGGCATCGCTTTGCTTTGGATATCGGGCCGCGTCGGTTTCTGCCCGCAGTTTGAGCTCAGGCACTTTGACGCCGGCCTTCTGCAGCAGCGGCACGACAATGCCGTCTTGTTGGGCGATGAGCGCAAGAAGCAGGTGCAGATCGTACACCAGCGGATTGCCCGCGCGGCGCGCCATCGCCACGGCGTCG
>JANNWU010000377.1:0-4744 GCA_031408755.1 Gemmatimonadaceae bacterium
CGATCTTGGGCCATTCGTCACGGCGACGCGCGGCGTCGAGGAACAGCTCTTCACCGGAGAGATGCAGGCCCGTTGTGGGTTCCAACGCCGTCACTGGTTCACCGTCGGCGAACGAAAACCACCCGTCGGCAAAAGTGGTGAGTTCAAAACACAGATCGTCAATCAGACGGCGCGCGACGGTGTCACGCGTGCGACCACTAATCGCGCCGGTTTCGACAAGGCCATCGACGATTGAGCGAGGCGGTGTCTGCTCACTTGACCAGCGTGCGGCGATCGCGCGATCATCGGCATCAATCAACGCGGCTGTGGAGAGCGCGTGCAGCAGCGGCTCTGGCTCATCCTCCCATCGCGCCGCCGACACGGTGCCGTCAGCGAAACGCAACACTGCAGCGCGCGCGCCGGCGCCGCCAGACACTCGCAGTGCACCAGAGCGGCGGCCGCCCGAGAGCAATTGGATGACTTCCGTTAAACCGAGATCGCGCAGTGCGCCTTCGAGTGCCATCAGCGACTCGCGAGCAAAACGGAATCCAGCGTGACCGGCGTCTGCGGTGTTGCCGAGACATCGTGCTCGGCAAGACCAAGACGTGCGCGCGTAGACCAGCGATCATCACCAGGCGCTTCTGCGGCAACGCGCCAATGTGCCATCGCCTCTGTTTCGCGACCAGCACGGAGCGCGACATACCCTTGCAATGTGCGCACGCCCGCATGATCAGGCGCCACGGCTGCGCCACGCGAGATCGCTGACAGCGCTTGCTCTTCGCGACCGAGAGCGAGCAGCGCTTCTGCCAATGCGACCAATAAATCTGCGTCGCGCGGATTGGCGCGCAGCGGACGCACTAATGCCTGCATTGCATCGCTGGGCCGACCGATATCAACGCGTAATTCAGCCAGCGCACGCGCGGCATCGTGAAAGGTTGGGACACTTTCCAGCGCACGCACAAGTTCTTGCTCCGCTTCCAGCACGCGACCATCCTCACGAAGGATCGCGGCGAGTCCCACGCGAACTTGCGCCAGATCCGCATCACCGGCAAGCGCTGTGCGCAATGCACTTTCTGCACTGCGCGCGACCGCTGGCGCGAGACTGGTTATCGTGACCGCGCGTGCCGCTGGAGCATCACTCGCTGCGTGCGCGACGGGAGTGTTCATCGCTTCCGTGGCGCGTGCGATCGGCAGTACTGGTGTGCTTCGCGGTACGCGCTGTTGCACACCGGTGTGCGAAACTGGCGTGCCACCACGCCGCAGTGCGACCCATGCACCAAGTGGCGTGCGACGCGCGTCGGTATCTGGTGTTGTGATGCGCACATTCGCGCGCGGTATTCCGCCGCCAGGCAACGTTGCTCGCGTGGCGCCCGAGATCACCGCGTGTTCAGCGGTGACTGACGGCGTGCGCGATCCACTGAGCACCATCAGCGACATCGCATCACTGTTGACGCCATCGTTGGCGACCACTTCGAGCGTCACTTCTGCGATCTCCGGCTCGAGTACGAGCAGGAATCGGAACGGCGCGAATTCCGTCTCGAAGCTCATCGCACGTTTCATTGCGCGAACACCGTCTTGATATCGACCAAGCTGTGACAGCGTGAATGCGTGGTGGTACGCAGCATCGGCGCTGTCGGGAGCAAGCGAGACGGCGCGCTCGAAGGCTGCACACGCCTCATTCATCCGGCGGAGCTCTGCGAAAGCGACACCCACGCCAATCCATGCGCGTGCATTCTGCGGGTCCGCTTCGGTAACGCGGCGGAAGCCTTCCAAACACTCCGCGTGCCGACCGAGCTGACGCATCACCCACGCTGCATTCAACCGTGCCGCGAGTTCGACGCGTGACGATCCGCGCACTTTCTGGAACGCGCTTACCGCTTCGACGGGGCGCATTTCTAACGATTCAATCACACCAAGAATCAATCGTGCTGATCCGGAGTCGCGGTCACACTCCAACGCCTCGTGGGCGGCGGCGCGAGCATCGACCAAGTCACCGTTCAGTAGCAGTGCGGCAGCGCGCGCGACGCGCGGCGAAACGTCGCCGGGCAATGCCAGCGCTGCATCGGCGAAGGCCTGCGCGGCCGCCGCCCATTCACTCCGCATCATGCGCGTCTCGGCCGCGGCCGAATGCACCTGGCCAGCGGGTTCAGCGCGCTCAAGCGCGGTCTCGAATTCGGCCAGTGCCTGTTCGAGATATCCTGTATTGCGGTAGGCCAATCCCAAATTCAGATGCGCGCGACCGTCGGTGCTGTTTGCCTTTACCACGACTGGCTTCAAGGTCCGCGCATCAAGCGTCAGATTCATATCGACGCGCGCCAAATTCGGATCCAGTTGCATTGCACGCTGCGCGGCAGCCTGCGCCGCTTCCAGTTGACCCATGTCGCCGAGCACGAACGCCAGCAAATGCTGCGGCCATGCGGCTGACTCATCAAGTTCGAGCGCGCGCTCGAGCGCAGCTTTCGCTGGCTCGGTCATCCCGCGCCGATATAGGATTTCACCGTTTAGCGCGTGCAACGACACGTCATTCGGCGCCAGTGCGATTGCACGCTCAAGCCAGACGGTTGCGCGATCAGGATAGCCTAGCGCTTGCTCAACGAGTGCCAATTCTCGCAACGCGGTGAGATCATCCGGCGCATGTTCGAGCAGAGCCTTCAGAACAATCGCTGCGTCTTCTGGCCGACCGAGTCGCGCGTGCCATTTGCCGAGCGAGAGCGCCGCGATGACGTCATCGTGTGTCTGAAGCAGTCGCTCGTTCAGATAGTGCGTGCGTTCGTCGTCGACTTTTGTTCGCGCGGCAAGCTGCTGCAGGTTTTGCGTGGCTAACGCCATACGCGAATCGACATCTAACGCGCGCTCAAAACAGGCCGCGGCTTCGTGCGTCAAGCCGCGTCGAGCGAGCATGACGCCGCAGTTGTTCTGCGCCGCGGCGTTGTGCGGCGGTACGCGACGCGCGAGCGCACGCAGCCGATCCGCTTCGCGGACCGACAGTACAGAGGATGCTTGCGGAGTCGCCGACATCGGCGTCGCGCGGCCGACGGTAATCAGGCGAGCTTGATCGCGTGCAGGATCTTCTGCAGCGAACCGATATCGGGAAGGAGCAGAAAGTAGCCGCGCAGCGACTCACCACCGTCGCGCATCTGAAACTCACTTTCTACACAAAACACGACATCGCGTCCGTCGCCAAACTGCAAGAATGCTGACGTCAGCACCGCACTCGCCATGTCCACCGCGAGCGTTGGCGGTGACGGCAAAAGCATCAGGTGCATAAAATCAGCCAGCGCGTTCAGATATGCACCGCTGAGAATATTGCCACACTCTTTGAGCGCACTCTCTTCAAGCGGTGTGATCGCGGGCGACGAACCCTTTGGTCGCTGCAACATCATTTCTGACAGTCGGCATGCCGTGTGCTCCGGGAATACGAGCAGCGATCGACCGGTGAGATCCCCAAGCATTTGCAACAGTACAACTGCAACCGCCTCTTCCGGATCATTCACCACTTGGCTTGGGACTTCATCCAAGCGCGCGATAGTGATGGTCGGCACGTTGATCATGATCGAGTGTCCGATCATTGTCGACAACGCTGTTGCGGCATGACCGGCGCCGATGTTGGCCACCTCACGCAACGCGTCGAGCTGATCGGCCTTTAGTGAGCGAACGTCTTGAACGGCCAGCATCAGGCGAGGGTGTTGATGTCCAGAATGAGCGACGGCGTACCGTCGGCGAGGATCGTACCACCACTGAATGTCGCGGCGGCTCCGCGTACTCTCTGGAGCGGCTTGACGACGATTTCCTGTTGCGACGTGCACGAGTCAACGAGTAGCGCGACACGACCGGTGGCGCACTCGAGGACGACCAGATGCCCAGAAACGTCATCCTGCGGGGCTAGGCCCAGGCGAGCGCGGAGGCTGACAAGTGGGAGAAGTTCGCCATCCACGAGCAGCGCTGCGGGCAGTGGTGCGGCATTCAGCCCGCGGAGTTCGGCGGCAATCTGCGTCGCGCGCACTTGCGAGAGCGGCACGCAATACACCTCTCCGCAGACACGTACGAGCAGCGCACGCAGAATCGCGACGCTGAGCGGCAGCCTGATGGTGATTGCGGTACCGGCGCCGTCGGCGGTGGCAAGATCAAGGCGACCGCCAAGCGCTTGCACACGCGTGCGCACGACATCTACGCCAACGCCGCGCCCAGAGAGCGCCGTCACGCTACTCGCGGTCGTCAGACCGGGCCGCGCAAGCAGTTGCAGCAAGCCACCGTCATCCTGCGCGAGGGTTTCCGCATCGGCAACACCTTGCGCGAGCGCACTCGCTGCAACTTTCTGTCGATTCACACCGCGTCCGTCATCGGCGACTGTTACCGCGACCATTGATCCGTCGCGCATTGCGCGAACAACCAATCGCCCACAAGCTTCCTTGCCAGCGGCGACGCGATCTGCAGGCGACTCAAGACCGTGGTCCAGCGAGTTGCGCAGCAGGTGCAGTAGTGGGTCGCTGAGTTCATCGAGCAACGAACGATCAACCTCGAGCTCACGACCTTCCAACACCAGATCAATTTCTTTGCCCAATTCACGTGCAGTATCGCGCACGTGACGCGGGAATCGGTCAAACACCTGCGCAAGCGGCACCATGCGACTCGTGAGAATCGCATCGCGGAGCTGCGTAATCAGGCGCGATGCATCTTCCACTGCCTCACGCGCCGGATCATCCGCCGCAATCGCAACGGTGCGCAATAAGCGATCACGCGCCAGCACCAACTCGCCCACCAGATC
>JANNWU010000378.1:0-2820 GCA_031408755.1 Gemmatimonadaceae bacterium
CCGCCGCGTAACGCCGACGCGAACCGCCGAGAGTTGGATGCGTCGGGTGTACGACTGATGGCTGCGCTGAAGACATTCAAGGTTGACGGTCAACTTGTGGGCCGCACCACTGGACCTACGGTGACGCAGTTTGAGGTGGAGCCTGCGGCAGGTGTGAAAGTGCGCCAGTTCGCTTCACTGTCGAACGATCTCGCGTTAGCAATGCGCGCGAACAGTATCCGCATCGTCGCGCCGATTCCGGGCAAGGGCGCCGTGGGAATTGAGGTGCCAAACCCGACACCTGAGATGGTGGCGTTCCGTGAGATCGTCGAGCATCCGGAGTACAACTCCGCGCGTGCTGCATTGCCGGTTGCGCTAGGTAAGGATTTGGAAGGGCGCCCAGTGATCGCGGATCTCGCGAAGATGCCGCATTTGCTGATCGCGGGCGCGACGGGATCGGGAAAATCTGTCTGCGTGAACACGATCATCACGTCGCTGATTTACCGGCACACGCCTGCGACGTTGCGCTTCTTGATGGTCGATCCGAAAATGGTCGAACAATCGGTGTACAACACGCTGCCGCATCTGCGTCACAAAGTGATCACCGACAATCGTGATGCCGCTGCAGTGCTCAAGTGGGCGGTGTTGGAGATGCAAGACCGGTACGCGCTGCTCGCGGCAAATGGTTGTCGCAATGTGCAGGATTTCAATCGACGCGTGCAAGAAGGTGCGCGGTTGCAGAAGCCGCGCAACCCGGAAGTGGCGTTTGAAGTCAACACGTACGACGGTGGAATCTTGCCGTACATCGTCGTGATTATCGACGAGATGGCCGACCTGATGATGACGGTGCAGGGAGAAGTGGAAACACCCATCGCGATGTTGGCGCAGAAAGCTCGCGCGATTGGCATTCATCTGATTCTGGCGACACAACGTCCAAGCGTGAATGTCATAACGGGGCTGATCAAAGCGAACTTCCCTAGTCGGATTGCGTTCCGCGTTGCAAGCCAGATTGACAGTCGCACGATTCTCGACGGCGCAGGTGCAGAAGCGTTGTTGGGTAACGGCGATATGCTTTTCTTGCCGCCGGGAAAATCAGAACCGGGCCGATTGCAGGGTGCGTATCTCTCGAGCGAAGAAACGGAGCGATTGATGCTCTGGTACGACGCGCAGCGATTGGCGGCAGAAGCCGCGCGCGATGCAGATGGTGCGGCCGTCGTGGCTGTCGCAACAGAACCTGACATTCTCGAACAGATTCGCGCGCGCGAAGCTGCTGAATCGGGCGGCGGCGGTGGCGACGATGATGGCGAAGCAGTGGATCGCGATAAGCTGTTTCGCGAAGCGGCCGAACTGTGCATTCAACACCAAGGCGGCAGCACGTCGCTGTTGCAGCGTCGCTTGAAAGTGGGTTACGGTCGCGCGGCGCGCATCATTGATCAGTTGCATGATGCAGGAATTCTTGGACCGCCAGATGGCAGCAAGCCGCGCGATGTATTGCGCGGATTTCAGGATCTGGACGAGATCTGCGGCACGTGAGAGTGACCGCGCGCATATGATGCGTCGCGCGTGATTTGGGTGGGTGAGATCGAAAGCGGCAGTCCATCTTCGCCCCATGACACAAACAAAATCACAGGCGCTTGGCGCTCTCGGTGAACGCATCGCCGCTCGGTGGCTGATGCGCGACGGATGGCAGATCGTGGATCGGCGGTGGCGCAACGGCCGTCGCGATCTGGATCTGGTGGTAATGCGCGAGAACGTCGTGGTTTTCGTGGAAGTGAAGACGCGGCGCACCACGTGGTCGGGCGGGCCGGTGGAAGCGGTGAACTGGCGCAAACAGCGCGAGTTAACACGCTCCGCCCAAGTCTGGATGGACCAGCGTGGAACCATGGTCGCGCCGCCCGATGCGGTCTACCGGTTCGATGTTGTCGGGATCGTGGCCAGCAAAGATCGGGTGGGCGTTTGCCATGTGGAAGGAGCGTTTGCAGCCTTTCACGTCCATTGATGCAGAAATCCGCCATTGACCCCTTGACGGCGTTTGTTCGGTTTCGTATTCTCTTCGGGCGCCGAGGCGTTTGCCCGGATTCACTATATTGCGGCTCCGGCTCGGCGGCACCGCGAGACTTCCATGCAGGAGAACTGAGATGGCCACGATGGCAATTGCAGACGACAACAAGAAGAAGGCTCTCGCATTGGCAGTCGCGCAGATCGAGAAGAACTGCGGCAAAGGCTCCATCATGCGGCTCGGCATGGATACGCGCGTGAAGGTCGATTGCATCTCGACGGGCGCGATCAATCTCGACGCCGCGATTGGGATCGGTGGTATTCCGCGCGGTCGCGTGACGGAGATTTACGGACCGGAATCCAGCGGCAAGACCACGTTGTGTCTGCACGTCGTGGCGAATGCGCAGCGCGCCGGTGGTGTCGCCGCATTCATTGACGCGGAGCATGCGCTAGACACCGAGTACGCGCGCAAGTTGGGCGTCGATGTTGAGAATCTCTTGATCAGTCAGCCTGATACCGGCGAACAGGCGCTTGAAATTTGTGAAATCCTCGTGCGCAGTGGCGCTGTTGATGTAATCGTGATCGACTCTGTCGCGGCACTCGTGCCGAAGGCGGAAATCGAAGGCGACATGGGTGACAGTTTCATGGGATTGCAGGCGCGTTTGATGAGCCAGGCATTGCGCAAGTTGACTGGCGCGATCGCACGCTCCAACACGTCGGTGGTGTTCATCAACCAGTTGCGCGAGAAGATCGGCGTGATGTTTGGTAGCCCGGAAACGACGACTGGTGGTAAGGCGCTCAAGTTCTACGCGTCGCTGCGTCTTGATATCCGACGTATTGGTC
>JANNWU010000379.1:0-4030 GCA_031408755.1 Gemmatimonadaceae bacterium
GAAAATGCCTCAATCTGCTCGATCGCAATATCCGCCATCTGATACTGGCGTCGGCTCGCTTCCTGATAACTGTACATCGCTTGGTACAGCGGTGTGCGAGTCCGATCGCGAGCGGGCTGCAGCGCCTGTACCAATCGCTCGAATGGAAGATCCTGATTCGCGAGAGCACGCAGGCTGCGATCACGCACACGCGTCAATAGATCACGAAAATTGACCGCATCTGGGATGTCTGAGCGCAGCACCAGCGTGTTGACAAACATGCCTATCACTTCTTGCGTCTCCGGTCGATTGCGACCGTGAACAGGAACGCCTACGCCAAAATCGCGCTGGCCAGTGTATCGGGCGAGCACTATTTCAACGGTCGCGAGCGCGAGCATGTTGAGTGTTGCGCCCGACGATTGCGCAATACGCCGGAGACGATCAAGAATCTTAGAATCGGGGCGCCAGCTTGCCGTGATGCCGCGATGCGACACCTCGGCCGGACGTGCGAGATCCGTTGGCAGCTCAAGCACCATCGGCATTCCCGCTAGCTCGCGGCGCCACGCATCAAGTTGCGTTGTCTGCGCAGGCTGTTGCAGCCACTCTTCGTGCCAGCGCGCGAAATCAGCGAAGCGTACGGCTGGCGCCTGGGTTGGTTCACATACCTGCACGCGCGCTTCGTACAACTCACGCAGCTCGCGAACCAAAATGTCGTGCGACCACCCATCGAAGACGAGATGATTCGTGACAAAGGTGAACCAGTGATCGGTTGACGACTTCCGATATAAAAAGAAGCGAATGAGTGGTGCGTGCTGCACGTCAAACGGTCGCGCGATCTCGAAATTGTTGCGTTGCAGGACGCTAACGTCGCGCGCATCCTCGGATAAATGCGACACATCGATGACTTCAATCTGCAGCTCGTCTGCGCCTGGAAACTGCATTGGAGCGTCGGCGACCAGTCGGATGCACGAATTGAGCGCGTCGTGCCGTCGTCCAAGCTCAGCAACAGCCCAACGAAGTGCGTCAACGTTCAACGGTCCACGGAGGCTGACGGTCAGCGGCAAGTTTAGGAATGCCGTACCCGGAGTAAGCTGCTCCAGAAACCACAGCCTGTGCTGCGCCGACGTTAGTGGCGATGGCGCGCGACGATCATGCACGACAATCGGCGTGTCTGCATGCGAGATTCCGCTGGGTGATGCCACCAGAACCGCTAGCAATTCGTCCTTGTGCTCGCGCAGCCGCAACTGCAGAGATGGCGTCATGATGCCTTTCGGCGCCGACACTTTCAACTGCGCATTCTCTGCGCTTACGGATATTCCGAGATCAGTAAGTTCACTGAGCAGTGCGGACAAGCTCACAGCACAAACTCCTCAGCATCTTCGCTAGTGGTCGGTGAGACGATACTCCGCGTCAACAAAACCGCATCGACAAAATCGCTCATTCCTTGTAAGGTAGGCGATGCAAAGAGCACACGAAGCGGCATCTCAACATCCCATATTGACCTGATTGTCGCTGTCAGTTTTAGCGCCAAAAGTGAGTGGCCGCCGAGAGCGAAAAAATCATCGTCCATACCAATGCGTGCGACGCCCACGAGCAAAAACAGCTCGTGGGCGAGTCTGACGGATACTGGTGTTGACGGCACGCGCTGAATGCTGCTGACCTGCGCATCGGGTCGCGGCAACGCGCGTCGGTCCACCTTTCCGTTGGCGTTCAACGGAAAGGTGATCAGCATCACGACATGCTGCGGGACCATGAACTGCGGCAGCGTGCGCCGTAATTCCTGACGAATCGCAGCATCAGTGAGCGTCGCATCATTGTGCAGCCGAACGTACGCAACGATTCGCTGATCGTTGGGCTGATCTTCACGAACAATCACGATCGACTCGCGTACGCCGACAATTGCAGCCAAATGCGATTCGATATCGCCCAACTCAATACGGTGTCCGCGCACTTTGACTTGCGAATCTGCGCGACCAAGCCACTCAAGTTGACCGTCGTGACGAAGCCGCGCCAGATCTCCGGTCTTGTACATGCGCGCATCAACAGTGTACGGGTCCACCATAAAACACTCAGCGGTGAGTGCGTCTCGATTCCAGTATCCGCGTGCGACTCCGCGTCCGCTGATATACAGCTCTCCGGTAACGCCGAGTGGCGCGGGATTTCTGCTCGCGTCGAGCACGTAGACACGTGTGTTCGCGATGGGTTTTCCGATCGCGACATCATCGCTGGTCACGTGCTTTACCGTCGACCAGATGGTGGTTTCAGTCGGACCGTAGCAATTCCAGAGCGCGCGGACGTGTGGTCGAAGCGCCGCAGCGAGTTCGGGGCTGAGCGCTTCGCCACCAACAAGCGCGGTCAGGTTCGAACTGCCGTTCCATCCCGCGTCTATCAGCATGCGGTAACCAGCTGGCGTCGCCTGCAGATGCGTTGCCGACACGCGCGCTAACAGCGACGCCAGCGCAATGCCGTCGTGCACCTCGTCGTCACTTGCAACGATGACGGTTGCGCCGGAGGTGAGCGGCAAGAACAACTCGAGCACTGAGATGTCGAAGCTGTGGGTTGTCACTGCGACGAAAACTGCGTCTCGTGTTAGTCCGGGCTCATTGGCCATCGATTCGAGCAAATTGCTTACGCTCGAATGTTCAACAATCACGCCCTTCGGCGTTCCGGTTGACCCCGACGTGTACATCACATACGCCGGTTCGTTCATTCTCGAGTCGTCGATGGCGTCGCGCATGCGCAGCGAACTATCCACCGTCACGAGCAAAGGTGATTCGTCGAATGTCGTCGCGTCATCCTGCTCGATGATGCAGCAGACGATCGCAGCGTCACTTGCGATTTTGCGGAGACGCTCACGCGGATGCTGCGGATCTAACGGCACATACGCGGCGCCGGTGCGCATTACAGCCAGCAGCGCAACAACGAGGTCAACGGACCGCGCAAGCAGGACGCCCACGCGATCATTGGGTCCGATCCCCTTATCGCGGAGAGACAACGCCAGCGCGGCCGTGGCCTCATCCAGTTCGCGATAGGTGAGCGAGCGTCCATTACCTGAAACGGCGAGTCGGTCGGGAGAGTCGTTCGCATGTGCGATGAATTTCGCAACAAGAGTCCGGTTTGCGTCAGGACGCTCGGTGGCATTTAGGCCGTCCAAGACCCATGCCAACTCTTCGTTCGGCATTACCGCTAAGCTTGCAATGCTGGCCCTTGGCGTCGCGACAAGGCTGTCCAGTAGCGCGACGAAACCTGCCATCCGACGCTCAATGCTCGCGCGTTCAAAAAGAGTGGTGTTGAAGGTCGTCTCGAGGGTCACACTGGTGCCGCTGGCGACGGCGTTGATGAACCACTCAAAGTTGTCGTAGGCACGCGGTAGCGTCTCAACGCTCGCCGCGAGCTCATGAAAGCTTGGTGCTCCTACGTCTGGGTCAACGTTGAACATGACGGCAGCGAGTGGCGGTCGGCTCGTATCGCGAATGACAGCCAAGTGCTTGATCAATGTGCCGAGGCTCACTTGGGCGTGATCCATCGCATCGAGTAGCGAACGCCGCGTGAGCAGGAGCTGCTCCAGAAAGGAGCGCGACGCGTCGAAATCCGCACGAAGCGGCAGCGTGCGGACGCAGTGTCCAACTAAGCCTGGCAGGTCAGCGATCGCTTGACCGGCCGCGGGGAGCGCGACAGTCACAGATGGCTGACCGGTAATGCGATGCAAAAAGATTTGAAATGCGGCCAGCATTACGGCGACAAAGCTGGCACCGTGCTGTGCGCCCACCTGTTTCAGGGCTGACACCAGTTCTGGTCGCAGCCGCACGTCCATTCGGTCGGCGTGCATCTCCCGTTGTGCAGGTCGCGGGCGATCGAGCGGAAGTTCAAGCGGCGACGGCGTGTCGCGGTACAGATTAGCCCAATAGCGATGCGCCTCCTGTGAGGCCACCGTCGATTCCTCTGTTGCGCGCAACGCCGCATATTCCGTCAGCTGCGGTGCGGCGGCCAATGTCGGTATGGATGAATCGCACTCTTGGGAGTACAGCGTCGCGAGTTCATCGACAAGAAC
>JANNWU010000380.1:0-4170 GCA_031408755.1 Gemmatimonadaceae bacterium
CTTGGCGCGCTCGGCTGGGATTATGGCTTTACGACATGGCACACCAATCGAGATACATACGACAAGGTGATTGTGGATGACTTGCGCCAAAATGCGACGTTCGTTGCCATGCTCATCTATCTCGCGAGTGAAGATCCAAACCTGATGTCGCGCACGCGGCTGAACCCGCTTCCTGCGATGGCGAATGGCTCATCACCGGCGTGGCCGAGCTGTGTGGATGGGATCCGGAACTCCAGCGCCTATCGGCGGTAGTAGAAGGTGCGTGGAGGGGAGTCCACGCAAACCTCCTGGGTGGGAGTATGCGGGGTCGGTTGCCGAAAGGCAGCCGGCCCCGTGTGATTTTTGCGCTAGTTTTCGCGATGCTTCTCAGGTCGGACGTCGCATGTCGTACGTCGTACGTCGGACGTCGGACGTCGCATGTCGTACGTCGTACGTCGGACGTCGCATGTCGGACGTCGCATGTCGGACGTCGCATGTATGATGTCACATGTCGGACGTCGCATGTCGGACGTCGCATGTCGCAGGTCGGACGTCGCATGTCGTACGTCGTACGTCGTACGTCGCATGTCGCATGTCGTACGTCGTACGCTGCATGTATGATGTCACATGTCGCATGAATGCTGTCGCACGTCGTTCGTCGCACGTCGTTCGTCGCGTGTCATACGTCTCACATCGCGTTTTGAAGGTCTTACGTCGCACGTCGCATGTCTGACGTCACACGTTGCGAGAACAACAGTCTCGCCGCTTGGCCTCCTCACTCATTGGCTCACGGAATGCACCATGCCGAATAACTCAAGGATCGTCAACGGTGGTGCACAGTGAGCGCAACAGAATGGTGGCAGCGCGGACCCGTCACCGAGGTACCAGCACTCGTGCAACCGGTTGCACATATCCTGTTGCAAGTGCGCGAAAGCGTGCACGAAATGGCGGATGATCTCACTGCAGAGCAATGGAACGCTCGACCGAGTGGCGTTGCATCAGCCGCATTTCACGTGCGGCACATTACTGGAGTGATCGATCGATTGTTCACATACGCTCGCGGCGACGCGCTCAGTGAAGCGCAGTTTGCTGCATTGCGGAGCGAAGCGGCAACGGTTGCGTGGCCAGAAATTCCTGTCGTGCTCCAGCATTTGGATGCGCAAGTTGAATCAGCGATTGCCGAACTGCGAACGATCGACACCAGCACGCTGGACGCATGGCGCGGCGTTGGGCGCGCGCAGCTTCCCTCGACAGTGATTGGTTGCTTAGTGCACGCAGCGGAGCACAGCATGCGGCATGTTGGGCAATTATCGGTGACGGTGCGCGTGATTCGTGACGATCCTGCAGCGGGGAAAGCGAGTTAGCAGCGCACTTGCTAGCAGTCCCGCTAGCGCACGCCGTCAGGACAGAGTCTCCGGTTCAGTCGCTGTACCGCGTCCGTCAGCTGTTCCACGCGATCTCCAAGTATGCAGTCAGCGGACAGCGCGCCACGCGAGGGATCGTTTAAGCCGCGCAACACACTGACCGCGCGCTCCACCATATCTCGGTTGCTGCATATTGCGGGAATGCTCACCGGCGTGGTGCGCTGAAGTCGACCCGCGCGTTGCCACGCGCGACCAATGCGCTCGGCGGCACTGCGCAAAGAGTGCGCGGAATGATCGTGGAGCTCGGGTAGCGCTATTGCCTGCGTTTGCACGCCCAGCGATTCACCCCAGTCCTGCCACTTAAAGTCGTTAATGTGCGCGTACTCTCGCACACGAATCCACGGCACGCGAAATGATTCAGCGAGTATCGCGCCGTGCATCGCCGAGGTCACAACGAGTTTTGCGCTTCTGACGGCATCAATGACGCGTAGGATGTTTGACGCTGGATCCACATACTGCATGCCCGCAGCAGTCGCGACGGCCTTCCAATCGGCGCGCATCGCGCTCACGTGATGCGGGATGTAGCACGTACCGCGATTGCGCGCCGAGGGACGAATGAACTGTGTGATCAGGTGTGCCGGATCAGTAATCGCATACGAGAGCGGAATGCCCAGCGCACGTGCGGTCAGTGGCCCGCGCACAAAATGCACGGACCATTCGTCGCTGAGTTTTGGAAGTGTTCCATAGCCGACACCTGATCCAACAATGACTTTTGGACCGCGGGGCAGATTCGTGTTCAATATCGTCCCGATGCCAACTAGCGCCGGTGCTGCATGATCGTTTAGTAGCCTAGGCAGCAGCCGAGGCCAGAGCCACGGATTCAGATCGTCGCCAAAATTCCCGAATTCGTCGCGATAATAGTGCAGCCGCCACGGTGCGGTTGCATTACTGCGAGGCGAATGCGTGAGAGCAAGAGCGGGTGACGACATCGCCTGTCAGCAATCCGTGCGTGATGCGGACGCAGCAGACGCACGACACTCGGCGCCATCCACACCCGTACGCCAGCATCACGAGAGAGACGCACGAGTGCAGGGATGACGCACGGCTCGCCAGTTTGTTAAGAGTGGGGCGCAAAGCGCATTCTTCCTCGCTCTGCGCCCCATGGCGCTACATCCCTGCTCGTCTCTTCAGTGCAGGGCAAGCCGCGCGCGATGCACGTAGGACTGACTACTCACCGGCAATGCTCAAGGAATTGGAGCGACTGGTGCAGCAGGTGCCGGCTTCACCGTTGGATACGCAATGCCAAGTTGCTCCAGATAACTGCGGAAGCGTGTGGAGTCGTAATACAGTTTTTTCATCTCCGGCCGATAGCGCGCCATGATTTCGGCGTTCAACCACGTTGGCGGACCGTCGTTCGGACCAAGAAACGACACGTACTTAATTTCTTTCGTCTGCACGTTGGTGAAGTACTCCCACGCATCGCTGACAATCTTCGGCTGTGTGAGCAAGTCGATCAGTGTCATCGCTTGAACCTTTGCACCAGCGACTGCACCCTTATGCGCAATTGGCGTTGCCATCGCGATGCCGTTGGCCCAATTGTGACCAGGCGTGCCGGGAATATTCGACGGATAACGCAACGTGATCGTCGGCACATTCCAACTCACGTCGCCGATATCGTCGGAGCCACCACCAAATGCGACCAAACTGCGCGCAGGCCCTTGCAGCGGACGAATCTCGGTAGTGAGTCCGTTCTGCCCGACGCCAAGTTCGCGTTGCAAGCCTTTCGCCAACGCAATGTCATTCTCATCCCACTTGGGCATGCCGACGCGTTCAATGTTGGCATGCATCGCTTCTGCAACTGGCTTACTGAAATGCCCGGGCCACGCCGATCCAAGAATCACAACCGTGTCGAGCGTGGCTTCCGTCATCATCGCTGCGCCGCGTGCGATGCGCTTTCCTGCTTCGAACATCGCCTGCACATGTTCGTAGTCGCGTTCGCGAAAGTAAAACCAGATTGACGCAGTCGATGGGACGACGTTGGGCTGATCGCCGCCGTCTTTAATTACGTAGTGCGAGCGCTGTCCCGGTTCCATATGCTCGCGATGATACTCCCATCCTTGCGCCATCAACATCACGGCGTCCAACGCACTCTTGCCGCGCCACGGTGCACCGGCCGCGTGTGCGGACTGTCCGCGAAAGCGAAACTCGGCCGATACAATCGCCAGCGATGACGACTGCCCCCATGTGACACCCATATCGTTGCCGACGTGCGTGAACAGCGTGACATCAACATCCTTGAACACGCCGGCGCGCACAAAATGCGCTTTGCCCGCAACCGCTTCTTCCGCGACACCGGGCCACAACACGAGCGTGCCCGACATGCGTTCGCGCGTCATGATTTCCTTCACGACCAACGCGGCTGCGATGTTCACCGCTTGACCAGAATTGTGTCCTTCGCCGTGCCCGGGTGCGCCAGTTACCTGCCAATCGCGATAGGCAACAGCGGGCCGCTGATTCGATTGCGGAATGCCGTCAATGTCGGAGCCGAGTGAGATCACTGGCTTGCCAGCACCCCAGCGCGCCACCCATCCCGTCGGCATGCCGGCAACGTTGCGTTCGATGGTAAAGCCGTTGCGCTCAAGAATGCCAGTCAGGTAGCGCGACGTTTCGAACTCCTGCATGCCCAGTTCACCGAACGAATACACCTGATCGATGATCTCTTGAATGAGTTTCGCGCGCGCCTCAATTTTCGTCGCGGCTTCGGCTTTCAGGCGCTCAATCCTCGGATCAAGCGCGGGTCGTGGCGCCGCTGGTGGGGTCACCGCAG
>JANNWU010000381.1:0-3418 GCA_031408755.1 Gemmatimonadaceae bacterium
AGGATGGAAGACGCCGGCAGAGGCTCTGAACGAACATCTAAAATCTGTCGCACAGCCCGGTGTTGCGACGACCGATTGAATTCACCATGTATCGGAAGTCGAGATCGTTCGGCGGTCTTGTCCGCATGCTTGTAACGGCCGTGTGGTGCGGCGGCTGTGCTAATCCTACCGGAGACGATAGCGTGATCGTTCCCGGGGTGATCGCGGGGGGTGGTATCACAATGGCGCGCGTGCTCGTGGCCCCAGACACCGTCGCTGACGGCGTGCCATTCACGGTGTCGGTCAGCACGTTCGGCTCGGGCTCGTGCACGCGCGCATCAGCAACGCTATCGAGCGTGGGGCCCGCGTTGGTGGATATGTCGATGTTTGACCAGCAGCGGGTTGGCATCCCATGTACCGACGACCTCCGCCAGTTTCGTCGGGATATCTCGCTCAAATTTGCTGGGGTGGGAGTGGCCACGATTCGCGTGCGCGGTCGGGCGCAAGCTCGCACGGCCGCTGGCCAAGACTCGATCGTCGAGATTGAGAAGTCCGTCGTGGTGCGGTAGCGTGCTGGCGCAAGGCTGTGCATGAATGCGCGCGTTGTCATTGGCGGTCCATCGTTCGATCTAGTGACGAACCCTTCCGACGTCCCGTGAGTAGTGACGTCCCCCGGAAAAGGTGGGCAGGTCGAAACGAGAGAACTCAACCTTTGCTTCCAGTTTCGACCTGTTCGTAAACGGGGTGGACGTCACACCTCTTGCCCCATTTCTCGCCCAGCCATCAACTTGTGGGATGATCACACGGCGAAGGGTCTGGCTTGCACTCGCGTTGTTCGGGTGCAGCGGCGGCACGGATTTGCCACTCTCGCCTGACCCGCGTTTGCCGGGCGAGGGCCGCGGCGCGAATCTGAGCATTGTGGGTGCGCAGATTACGCAGAGCATTCAGGATGCACGAGGCACACTGCCACTTGTCGCAGGCCAGGCCGCAGTGGTCAACGTGCTGATTACGCGCAGTCGTGACACGGTGAACCTCGCAGTACCGGTCGTGCTGAGACTGTACCGGAATGGTCAACTGTTTCGGACTGATTCCGCCACCACCGCCGATCTGCTGTCTCCGGCAGCCAGACTCGTCGCTCCAGGTGCCCAGTTTTTGATTGATGACAGCCTTGTGACGCCGGGGCTATCGTGGCAGGCGGAGATCGATCCCGGTCAAACGCATCCTGACTCAGTGCGCGCAGATAACATCTGGCCAATCGCGGGCCCGGCGAGCACGGACATCGTCATTTTGCCACCGCTGAAGGTGCGGTTCATTCCGATTCGCCTTACATCACACGGCGATGTCACGGGGAATGTCACGCCGGAGAACGTCGACTCCTATCTGCAAAACGTACGTCGACTGCTGCCGGTGGGGCGTGTGATCGGCAGTGTGGCGCCACCATTGTCGAGCCCCACGTCTTTCGGGCGGACACCGGAGGATGGGGGCAACCTCGCGTTTTGGGAAACGATGCTGCTGCAGATTGAGATCGCACACATTCTCAGCCCGGATTTGGCGGAGTACTGGCTCGGCGTCGTGCGCGCACCGCCGGGATATGCAATTCGGGAGGGCGGCATGGCGTCGGTCGGCGAGTACGCCGACGATATCACCGGCAGAGAGCGCACCGCGCTCACGATTGACAATACCAGTCGGTATGGCGTCAGCTACACGCAGTATGTCGTCGCACACGAGTTAGGGCACGTCCTCGGACGTCGACACGCGCCCGGCTGCAATGAGCGCCCGCCGATCGACGCGACATTCCCGAACCGCACTGGCGTTATCGCCGATGTCGGGTTCGATGTCTTTTCGTGGGCGAGCGGCGTCACACGGTCAGCCAACTCGTATGGCGGCGAGACATTTGATCTGATGAGCTACTGTACAAGTACCGCAGGGTGGATCAGTGCCCACAACTACGCTGCAATTCTCAAATGGCGACAGGCACCGCAGCCGCCGAGCGTTGCACAGATCGCACGAGGACCGGTGACGATCGTGTCGGGGTACATCGATGCGACGGGTGCGGTGACTGTGCTTCCGGCGTTCGACGCTGACGCGGCGATACGGCTTGCGGCAGAGGGAGGAGACGTGACTGTCGAGGTCCTGTCTGCGGCGCGCAGTGTAGTGCAAAGTGTTCGCGCGACATCCGTACGTAGCGACCATGGCGATGGCAGTCGCCATTTCGTGGCAGTACTGCCCGTGGCGGTTGACGCCGTCGAGATCGTGGTTCGGACGGCGGCCGGGCGTACGGCACGGCGCCGGGCGACGAGTGTCAGCCTGTCAGTTACAACACGCAGACTACCGAACGGTGACACGGAGATTCGCGCGCGTAGCGGCCAGGCGTTGCTTGTCCGCGCGGCGGGTTCTGGCGACGTGCTCGGCGTCGGATGGGACGGGAGCGTACGCACGCCATTCTCCGGGCCGATGACGGTGAGTGTCAGCAACGGCGTGAAGAGCGAGCGACGTGACCTCATGCCGAGGTAGCCAGGTTGTGACACGTGAAACTCGGCCGGATACCGTTTCAGGACTCTCGTTCGCCGCAGCAACCGCTGGATCCAGCGTATCGAATTGCGCTCCCCGCCGCTGCGTGGGACGAGTTGGCACCGGGCACACTCAACGTCGAGGATGATGAATGGCCAGCGAGAGAGCCGCCCGCCCGACTACAAGAGCCGCCAATGAGTCTGTCGATGCATATCTCGACGCGCTTGAGCACCCGCACAAGAAGGGGGTCCAAGTGGCGACGTAGGTAGATTCGCGATCCCGCGTATCCCGCCCACCAGCACAGCAATACGCAGGAACGGTCCGTCCACAAATTCGCGCATTCGCCAAAAACTGACAGTCGCGATCACGCCGACGCTGGCGTTATGCTCCTCGCGTGACGCAGCATCCACGCACCGCACCGTCCGCACCAGAGGGAGCGCGCTCGCGCGATGTCCCGCGCGCCCGTGAACTCGCGCTTCAGCATGGCTGGAATGCGATGAGCTATCAGGTCGTGAACGATGGCATCCAGCACTGGTTCAGCGTCGCGGGTGACGCGGTTGTCGGGTATGTCCGCGCACACGGTGTCTGCGTCGTCGCTGGCGCACCGATCTGCGATGGCAGCCGCCTCACCGAAGTGCTGGCCGAGTGGGAAACGTTCGTCCAAGACCTCGGCTGTCGAGAGTGCTATTTCGGTGCCGCCGGTCGCCTGTTCGATGCCCTGCACCATCGCAGCGGTTACACCACCGTCACCCTCGGCGCGCAACCGGTCTGGGCCCCTGCGCGCTGGCACGAGATACCGGCGCGTTCGGCAGGCATTCGGAGCCAGATGCACCGCGCGCGCAACAAAGGCGTGCAGATCAGCGAATGGACACCGTCGCGCGCGGCCGCGGACTCACGATTGCGCGACTGCCTGGCCAGCTGGTTGGGC
>JANNWU010000382.1:0-4304 GCA_031408755.1 Gemmatimonadaceae bacterium
GCCATCGTCGGTGAGCAGCAACAGACCTGTTGTATCGCGATCAAGTCGGCCGATTGGTGCAATCACTGGTGTGCGGCGCAGAAAACGCGGTGGCAGCAGCTCATAAACAAGTGGCGGCACGTCTCGCGTTGAGCATACATACGCAACCGGCTTGTTGAGCATAACGACCACGCCGAGTGCCGGATCAAGCAGCTCTCCATCTACGCTGAGCTCGTGGTGCTGGAACGTCGAATCGGGCCAGAGCGCAACCCCATCCTTACCGGTAACTCGCTTCCGTGCAAGCAGTTGCGTGACTTCTCGGCGGGTGCCATAGCCAAGATTCCCGAGATACTTGGTGAGCTTCATTGGCGCGTGAACGGGCAAAGTATTGTGATAATCGCGTGGGCGCAGGCTGTGCTTCTAGCGTTCATCAGCGCCGCACGCAATCTTGGCATCGCTAACCGGTTCGTGTCGCCAACACCTCTCTCGGATTGACGTATGGTATCGAGCAAAGAAACCACACCCGCCGCATATCTCAAAAGTCTTCCAGCCGAGCGCCGCGCCGTTGTTGCAGCGGTGCGCGCGGTGATCAAAAAACGGTTACCGGAAGGATACGTCGAGACGATGAATTGGGGCATGCTATCGTACGAGGTGCCGCTGAAAGTGTATCCGGATACGTACAACAAGAAACCGCTGTCGTACGTGGCGCTGGCGGCACAGAAAAATAACTACGCGATTTACCTCATGTGCGTAAATGGCGAGCCGGGGCAGCGGCATGTTGTTGTGGATGCATTCAAGGCTGCAGGGAAAAAACTCGATATGGGCGGGTCATGCATTCGATTTAAAAAGCTTGAGGACATCCCGCTTGAGTTCATTGGCGATGTTGTGGCGAGTACGCCGATGGTACGGTTGATAGAGATCGCGAAAGCGGCGCGAAAGAAATAAATAGCCACTCTCGCGACGCACGCGCATGTCGTGACTGCAAGGTCTTCGACAGGTGGACGAGAAGTCGTTGACGAGTGATGGGTCGTCAGTCTTCTGACGCGGGCTCGCGAGAGGAGTAGGCTCGTAGCGTTCGGAAACTTGGCAGACGTGTCGCAGGACGGCCATTGAACGAAGGCGACCGAAACTCGACCGACGTCCGCGCCGACGACTTTGCTCGAACCCGTTATCATTTCACGCGGCGCGGAAGACCACTGCGGCGAAGCGCGTGCTCGGCCACTGGATACAGCCCGTGCCTACTGCCGCGCAGCCACGGTACCTGCCTCTCCGCGACCATGCTCTTGTTGGGCCAACCAAGTTGCGATTAAAATTGCCGGATCCGTATGTAGATGAACGCCGGATGCTCTGGCATGGAAGAGTGCCTTCGAACTGCGCGTTGCGCTGATTACCAACCGGTCTCTGTCTTCTGACGACACGCGGCATCGAGTGCTTGGCGTTCTGCAGATGCTGCGATTCATACGCGCGGCCATCTCTTTCGCCCTTCACAAGGTCACATCATCGCACGAGTAAGTGTGTTCGACGGTGCGTAAAGCATTAGAGCATTTTCATTCTCGCATGCGTGTTGTATTGAGTCCCGCGCACTAGTATTCGAACAGGCGTGCGTTGCGGATGCCGCGATGCAGCAAACGTTTCTTGAATGATGCTGCGCTAACGGCTGGAGTTGACAATGTCGTGTTGACGTCAGTATATCCGATTCGGAGTACTCTTTAAAGCGTGTGCTGTCCATGCCAATGCGCTGGGGTTGTCCAGAGATCACGAATAATCGTTCTGCGGCAGCACGTTCGCGTCTCAGACACGTTACAGCACTAGCGTTCGCAGCGTGCGGCGAACTGCTAGGAATTCGCAACGTACGCCGAAGCGCTTGCTGGGTTGGTGAGTCAACAAGACAAAGGCATACAGAATCTTCGGCGGTCGGCGCAACGTTCAACAAAAGGATTGACGATCATGGGAAAGCACGGCGAAGGACGCTTGAGTTCACAAACCACCAGAGCGGCACGAATGGCGTTGGTGATTTTGGCATTGTGCGCGCTCGTCGGCTGCCGCGCCGACGCACCTTCCGAAGCGTCACCGGCGCTCGCGGTACGTTCAGAAGTGGAGGTCCAAACGCGTTCCGCCGCCGCTGATGTGCAGGCAGAGTTCCAAGCCGACCCACGCGTTAAACTCACAATCGTCATGCCCCCGTCGATGCGTATTGGTCAGGCTGGGCGCTTTCTCGTGCGCGCCGAAGCGATGCGCGACGCGGAGAACTATCTCGTCAACTCAGAGGTGATCGGTGACCCGGCGTCCGAGTCGCTGCGCGGAACCATTCATCTTTCGCGACAGCAATCGCGGCTTACCGTCCGGCGCGGTGGACGTTCGGACGTGCATACGCTGCAGCACACTTTTACTAACCCGGGGCTGTACCTGATACGCTCCTGCGTGATGCCGACGTCGCGCGTCGCGCCCGAGCAAGGCATAACCAACTATGCATGTAGGCAAGTCTGGGTTTTGGCGGAAGAGTCCGGTATGCGAATGTTGGACTCGTGGGACGCTGCTGTCCTTGACGGCGCTCGCGGTACTCGGTACGCGCTCTATGGTTCGTTTGGTCCGTTCGTGTCAGTACGCGCACCGGGGACGTTGCAGGAGATACCACCGAGTCAGGCGCGCGTGCTCGGACGGAAGGCGATTTCATTATCGGTGGTCCCGTCCTCAACTACATACACCGGACGATTCACATTCGGTTCGCTCAACCCGCTCGACGAGAATCTCCGTGTTCCCATCGGTTCGGGTGTGGCGGTCAGCGTCAGCTGTGTGTATCCACAATTTGGCATGCCGCAGGTCTTCACAGATGCGGATGGTGAATTCAGCATCCCGAAAAGTGGGTGCGATTACGGTGTTTCGGTGACAGCCAACCTCGTCGATCAGTATTCGACCGTGACTGGCCCGAACAGCGCTGCTGTGGCCAGCTCCTGCTACATTTCGTCGGCGGGGTACGTTGCCGATTGCAGATACGGCAACTCATACGCGGCTGGAGCCTTCGCCCGCATCCGGCGTGCTGGGCCCCTTGCCGTTTCTCGATTTGGGCGCAGCCGTAGTGTTGTTTCTGTTTGGGCGAACGATAATCCGCTGGATAACACGCTACCCACGCTCTACCGCCCTGCGCAGAACAGAATCGAGATCAATGCTTCGCGGTCGGATGGCGATGATGGCGATTTTGTCGCCGTGCACGAGTATGGTCACGCGTTCCAATACGGAGCGATAGAGACACCTGCGTCATACTCATGCATCAACGGTGAGCATCAGGCCGGTGTGGCCAATACGCGCAATTGCGCGTTCGTGGAAGGCTTCGCAGACTTCTTCGGTGCCTGGCTTACGGAAGGTCTCGTTACGCCATTATGGGGGTACTCTGCCGCCGACTTCGAGTTCAACCAATACCGGTTCACCGGCAATGGGACACTTGATGAAGGCGCCGTCGCTGGTTTGATGCTAGATCTTGTCGATGATCCCGCCGACAACGACGGGATTTCAGGCGACGATGACACGATGACGTACCCTGCGACGTTTGTAGAGCAGGCGATTCGTTCCTGCAATATCAACTTTGTATTCAGTAAGTTAGATGGTGCGGATCAGTTCGTGTATTGTGTTGAGCGATCAGTGAACTCTGCGATCAGTTACGTTCCAACGACATACCAGTCCAGCTGGCGCGTGTTTCCTGGAAATTTGACAGCTCCTGCCGCGCCTGCGGGGTACAGCTTGAGCAAAGTGCGTGCGGCGTGGCAATGGAATTTCTTCAATGCGGGCGGGTTGCAATGACTTTGAACCGAGGATTTTCTGCACGGTACGTCCGGGCTCTTGGCGCCTCCGCGTTTGTGTTCGTAGCATGTGCGCCCAAAGGAGCGGTCTTGTATGACGACGTCATTGACATCGGCAGAGCTACGATTTCGGGTGATGTTTTGGATTCAGCTGGCGTCCCTCAACGCGGTCTTATCGTCTTCGCTCGGGTGCTGGAACAAGGGCCGGTGACTTCGCGAGCTCAAACTACAGATTCCCTCGGAAAGTTCACGTTCACTGTCACGCGTAGTTCGCAGACCGGTCGAACGATCCGTTTCCCTGACACCGTTTCCGCGACGATCTTTGCGCAGTCCGTCGAAACTGGAAGCCGCATCGTTGCGTCGGTTGACGCACGTGTCGTGCTCGACACTGTTGCGCGCGTTGCACCAGTACTTTCCGTGCGATTGGTGCGCGCGTCGCGCTAGCGGAATGGAGCGTGCGGCTTGGAACTGCCACCCGCTGCTGCACACCGTAATGGCCGCGCGTATCCGTGTGCTTTCCCCCACGCTTGC
>JANNWU010000383.1:0-12868 GCA_031408755.1 Gemmatimonadaceae bacterium
AGGTAGGTCGAGTCGGCGCGAATGCCGAACATTTCTCCGTCAGCACTCACAGCCACGCCACGCACTGGCGAGAAGGCGTTGGCGATAAGGTCGGACACATCGCTGGGCGGTGAGATGCCGAGGTCAATGAACGACAGGCGCGAGCGGTAGGGAATCACTATGCCGGTACTCGTGTCTGGCACAAACTGCGCGTTGTATCTACCCAGTCCACCATCGGCGTCGTACGTGAGCGTGCGGCTACCCTTGGCAATACCGCCTTCTCCGAAGATCGCGCGCTTGAAGCTGGCCGAGTTGCGAACGAAAGTAGTGTCGCGAAAGCCAAGATCAGCCAAGGTCACCAAGAAACCCGCATCCTTGAGAGAGTCCTTCTTAGCGACCGGAATTTGCGGATCCATCACTACCGGGAACGGCACCAGTATTGAGTCAGAACCGTAGTTGCCCGACTTGCGACGAATCACTTCCAACGTGTCGCCCTTGTTGTCGCGCAAGAACGTGGCGTGCTCAAAGAACAGATGCGACGAGCGCCGCGTGATGTTCTCGTAGCGAATGGTGCCCTTGTTGGCAAATCCACCCGTCTGACCACCAGTCGGCGTAGTGGAGAAGGCGACAATTGTTTCCGTGCAGGTCGCGTTGCAGACTGCACCCACGTACTGCGGACGATCGGAGAAATCGACGACGGCGCGCGTGATGCTACCACCAGCAATCGAAACTTTGTACGCAATAATGTTCGGTAACAGATAGCGTTCAACTTCGTTGCCACTACCGTCGCCATTGAGATTCACAAAGCTCAGGTTTGTACCACCAGAGTTCGCGACGATCAGCCTATTCTGCACTGGGCCGAGCGGGCTACCGCGACCAGCCGGGAACACCGTGATGCCCCACGGACGCGAACCGACGGCGATCGTGCCCTGAAAGTTCAGCGAATCAAAGTTGAAGATCTCAAGCTGATTGCGCTCGATGTTGGTGAGATACAAGCGTCCTGTTGGATCGTGGAAGTAACCGTCGGCCACCGCACCACCATTGGGCAAGCGGCGCGTAGTGCCGCTCACGAGCGTGATCGTGTCAAGACCAGCCACGAGCGAATCGCTAATCCGACCTTCGGTATTGCGCGCAAACGCGCGCAATGCGAGTCGCGTTGCAGCACCCGCGACCGGGATTGGCAAGCGCATGCGCAGGCTGACGGGTACTGACGTTGGACCATTGGGCACCGCGACAGAATCACGACGAATTGGCGCACCGGTCAACGTGCGCACATCGTAACCAACAAAGCCAATACCAACTGCATCCTGGGCTTCAACAAACACCGTGTCAGTTGACTCGACGCGTTCGGTCGTGCCGAAGCGCGTGATACGTGGAATGGTTGTGCCGCTACCACTCGTCAACACATCCACCGGCAACGGCGTGCCTGCGGTGCGCTGACCAATCGAATCCGCAACGAACGGCACGATGGAGTAGGTGCCCGCTGCTGCAGTCGCTGGAATCGCGAAGTTCAACGTTGTTGACACGCTGTCTTGCATTGGGCTGCTGTACGTGATCGAATCTCCACCGATCGCTGTTGCGCCGGCTGGGACCACGACGGAGAAACCGACAACACGCACTTTGCGCGTGCTGCGTGCCGCAAAGCCCACCACCACCGAGCGACCGCGCACCGCTTGCGAATTGTTCTGCGGGCTGGTGATCGTGATAAAACCTGGCTGACGACTTCCAACGGCCATCGTGGTGGTGTCAGGCTTGGACTTGTTGCCGTTGCCGTCTTCCACTCGCGTAACCAGCGTGACCTGCGAGCCGGGCGTCACATTGCCCGGGACACTGACAAGGAAGTCTTTTGTGTACGCCGTCACAGCCGCGCGCACGGTATCAGCCACCGCACGCACAATCGCTCCGCCCAAGGCTACATCTACAAACTTCACACCCAAGTTGTCATTTGCCCGCACCGTAAAGGCAAAGACTGAATCAGCGCTCACCGCCCGCAGCACAACAACAGTCGGCGCGGTGGTGTCAAGGTTGGACTCATCTACATTCGGATTCCCATCGCCGCACGCGGCAAGGGAGGTGGCGAGCACCAGCGGAAGCCAGTGCAGCGCGCGCGAAACCAGCGTCGGTTCTGTGCGCATAAGTGTTTACCGGCCCGGGTTAGGAACGGGCGTGCGCGCGGCTTCGCCGTCGTCCAGGATGTGCGGAGACACCAGGATGACGAGATCGCGCTTCTGCTCGTTCTTTCGCGTGGTCGAGAAGAGTCGACCGAGTACTGGGAGGTCCATCAGGAACGGCACACCGCGGCGCGACTTCGTGACCTGCGTGATGGTTAATCCACCAATCACGGCCGTCTCGCCATCGGGCACCATCAACGTGTTGTCTGCGCGCTGCTTGTCGAAGATGAATCCGACATCTGAGCTGGCCAGTGACGCCGAGCTGTTTTCAGCGTGAATCGTCATCATGATCTGCCGATTGTTCGTGATACGCGGCGTGACCGACAACGAAATACCAACTTCCTTCAATTGCACGGTCGCACGCGGGATGTTGATCTGACCCTGTCCGCCAGCACCTGCACCAGCACCTGCATCCAGCACGCGAATCGGAATTTCCTGACCCACCAGAATTTCCGCCTTGCGATTGTCGAGCGTCACCACGGTCGGTTCGGCCTGCACGTCAGCCAGCGACGATTCTTGGAGCGCTTGGATGAACGGTGTCAGCGAGTACTTACCCATCGCCGCACTGAAGATCAGGTTCAGCGCCGGGCTACCGATGCTGGAGTTTGCATTTGCGATGGCCGACAAAGTGCTACCACCAAGATCAACGCGATCGCCGATCACTGGCTGCGACACGCTGCGGAATGCATCGGGCACACCGTCGCCGTTGCGATCGATCGGGATCTGCTGCACAACTTCTGAGCGCGGAATCACCGTGTTGAAGAACTGGCGAGCGGTTCCGATGTCGTACGTGATGCCGATTTCCTGCAAGCTGCTGCGATTGACGAAGATGATCTTCGCCTTGATCGCAACTTGCGGCGTCCGACGATCGATTGAGCGCACGTAGCTGATGACATCTTCCATGCGGCTCTGCACTTCGCGAATCAGCAACGAGTTGGTTGCCGAGTCAGCCTGCACACTGCCACGCACCACGCACCCGTTGGGCACTGAACCCGGCGCGCCACCTGCTCCACCTGCGCCCGACGACGGACCATTCGCGCCCGGGACACAATCGCGCGTCAGCAAGCCACGAACCGTGCTCGCAACTGAGCTGGCGTTGGCGTAATTGATGCTCACGACCTGCGTCACCAGTGGTTCCAATGACTGCTTGTCGAGCATGTTCTTGTACGAGTCGACGATGATGATACCATTCGGCTCTTCGCTCGCGGCAAGACCCTGCGCGCTAAGAATTGCGGCCAGCGCCTCATCCCACGGCTTGTCCTTCACATCGGCGGTGATGCTGCCGGTGACATCTCGGCCAACGATGATGGTGCGGTTCGCAAAGCTCGCGAAGGCCGCGATCACATCGCGAATATCTGCGTCTTGATAGCTGACAGTGATACGTGGCTTCGGTGGCTTGCCGCGTGCAGTAGTCACCTGGCCGATGACGGTCGATGCTGGCGTCTGATACGCAATCTGCGAATAGACTTCGCCCGTCGCGACTTGTGCCGCTGATACAGTCGAATCCATGGTCGCGACAGTTGCGGCTTCGCGCGTTGCCACGCGGCTGTTCGGCATCGATTCGCCGGTGCTCCAGCTCGCGGTCTCGCTACCACCCGCCATCGCGATGCGTACTTCGTTGCCGCCAGACATTGAATAGCGAGCAGTGCCAGCCACGTCGATTACAACGCGGACAACATCGCTGCGATACTGCGCCATGCGAATGTTCTGCACTGGACCGCGCGCCTGCCCATCATATGCACGACCACCAAGTGCGCCGAGTGACGCACCAGGAAGATCAAGCACAATGCGGTTTGGGCCCGCGAGTGTGAAAGCAGATCGCGCCACCGAATCGGTGAGCGTGATTGCGACCACGGTGCCAGCATTATTGGATTCAACACGCACACCCTGAACAAGCGCTTGTGCGTGGAGTGATTGTGGGACAACGGTAGTCGCGGCGAACACCGCGGCCCCGGTTGCGGCGGCGCGATACAAGCTGCGCTGCAGCGAAGAAACATGCATCCGGTTCATCATGGTGCCCTCGTCGGCGTGATGGTCCTGGTCGAATCACCCATTACAATGCTTTCCTGTCGGCTCACGCCGAATTCATCGATCGCAAACACCACGCGACGTGGTTCAATGCTCGCTACGCGCATACGGCCGAGCGGTTGCCCGACACGCACGCGATACTGCTCTTTCGTTTGACGATCACGGAAGATTGCGATCGATTGCGCACTACCTGCACCAACACGGGCCGCGAACGCGATGCCAACCAGACTGAGATCGGCGATGGTCGGGCGTAACACACCCGTTGTGACCAGCGACACGAATGGATCGCGGCGTCCGCCGGCATCGTATGCGAACACTTCGCGACGATAGGCCAATTCTGATGTCTTCGTTGCGGTGTCTTTGCGAGCAGCGGGTGCTGGTTTCGCGTTGACACTCGGTGCGACTGCAGCGTTGGCAACTGGCACCGCGCGTGGTGCGCTCGGTGCAACTGCTACGTTGGCAACTGGCACCGCGCGTGGAACGCTCGGTTGCGCCAGCAGCGGCGTGGCTGTAATTACTGCCACTGAGAATGCACGAATGATTTTGCGCATCATGGTGTGGTCCCGGCGCGACGCGACGTGGACGTAGGTTCACCACCGCGCGCGACATACGTCTCGATATCGAACTCCGTCATGATCATTGCTTGTGATGCCGGCATACGACGGCGGTTCGTTGGCTGCGCAGCCGCGGCAGCAGATCCGTCAGCCAGCTTCATTTTGACATTCGTCGGTGTCACGATGCGCGGCAGGCTGCCTACGTTCGTGAGAAACTCCGACATGTTGTTATAGCCGCCCTTAACGAGCAGGCGATAGCGATGTGCATCGTACCCTTCGCCGCCACTCGCAACCGGCTGCGGTGTGACGCCAGCAATATCCAATCCGACGCGACGCGCCGAGTTCGACACCTGCTCGAGCAATCCTGGCACCTCGTTGACCGTTGGAACGAGTTGGCGCATCACCGCGAGATTCTCGGCATAACGCGCCGCATCTTCCTTGAGCTGACGCAGATTACCCGCCTTCAGTTCGTTGGCGGCTTTCTGATTTGCCGCAGCCAACGCTTCAACATGCGCCTTCTGTTCGGCAATCGTATCAGACTTTGGTGTGAACACGTACATGTAGAACAAGACGCTCAAGCCGACCGCGAAAAGAATCACGGCGACAAGGCTCTGTTCGCGCTTGGTAAGTGAATTCAGCATCTCAGCGCACCGAGAGGGTAATCGGCACCGTCGTAACGGCCGCCGGGTCAGGCTTCTGATACTGCACGTCGAGCGTGAACTCAGTCACTTCGCGATTATCAATCAACGCGACCGATGACTTGTTGAGGTTCACGTTCTGCACGAATGGCGAACCTTCGAGAATGCGCATAAAACGCGTCAACGCTTGAATATCTGCCGTGTTACCGATGATCTGGAACGCGACCAGCGGCTCCGCAACCGGCTTCGCCTTCACTGCCGTGGAATCACCCTTCGCCTTGGTGGTATCACGTTGCGGCAACACTGGCTTGGCGCTGACTTGTACAATCGTGGAAATCCAGGTGTACGGCGGCAGCGCGCGACTGATTTCGTCGAGAATGTGCGGCCACACATAACGGCTGTCGTCGATTTGCTGGATGATCGCGAGCTGCGCTTGCACTGAATCGCGACGTGCGATCACAGCCTTGCGTTCACCGATCACGGTCGAGAAGCGCGCCGAATCGGCCAGCTCTTGCTGCAATCCTTCGTCGAGCTTCACAAGCTGGCGATCCTGATACCAGAATCCGCCACCTACGCCAAGCACTGCGAATGCGACAGCGATGCCAGCCGCGGCCATGATCGCCGGACGTGCGGGAACCGGAGCGCTTTCCTCCGACGAGATTTTCTGTCCCGAATCTTTCTTCTGAAAACGCGCTAAGAAGGCAAGACCCGGCTTTTTTGTACCGGCTTTTCCGCCGGGGCTGAGCAGGTTGATTTCAATCATGATGTCAGCTCCTCAGGCGACTTGACGAAGTGCGAGTCCGACGGGCAGCACCAACAACGACGCCACTTCATCGGCATTCACATCGGCCAGCGCACCATCAGCGACCGCAAGGTTCAGTAGGGGATTCACCGGACGCACCGGAATTCGCAGCAGCCCAGCCAGTCGCTCGGCAAGACCAGTAACGCGTGCGCCGCCGCCAGCGATGTAGACTTCGCGAATTGGACGCACGGTGCGCGAGAGCGACTGCGCGACCGTGCCAGTCCGTTCAATTTCTTTCGCCAACTCTTCACCGCGGCGATGCACCACGTTGTCGAGTGCTGGCGTTGTGGTAGGTGCGACGAGAGCCGAATCAGCATCGTCTGCGGTCATGCGCGCATCGCGCTGCAAGTCTTCGCGCAAACGTCGTACGCCGACGGTGTTATCGCGTGTCAAAATTGGAATGCCATCATCAAGCACGCTCACATTGCAGACATCGTTTCCGATGTTCACCAATGCCACGGTGCCGCGCATTGCGTCTGGATGATTGAACTCGAAGGCGTTGTGCAATGCGAACGCTTCCACGTCGATCACTTTGGCCTCAAAGCCCGCGTCGCGCAGGAGCTGCACGCGTGCTTCAATGAGATCGCGCTTCGCGACCGCCATCAGCACCGACATCTCCGCCGATTCGCCCTCAGGATCGAGCACCTGGTAATCGAGAGCGATGGAGCTCGTGTCAAATGGCACGATCTGCTCAGCCTCCCACTGCATGGCGTCGCGCAACTCGCCTTGCTTGTTGCGGTCGACGATGACCTTGCGCACGATCACGTTGCCACCGCCAACAGCGGCAACGAGACTGGCGCCTTTGGTTTCCGCCTGCACCGCCGACATGGCGTTCTGCACAGCTTGAATCACGAGCGCGTGATCCATGACTTCGCCTTCGACAATCGCGTCGGCGGGGACTGGTTCAACGACAACTCGCTGCAGCTCGGGCAGGCCGTTGCTGTGATTGATCACAGCGACTTTGACCAGGCCTGAACCGATATCGAGCCCGATCGTGATTTTGCGACGCTTGAAGAACGCCATCGAAGTTGGGGCCAGTGTGACGAGGACCCGTACAGGGTCACCGGGGTGGTCGGTGAGCATGGCGAAGCGGGATCACGTGCCTCCCACTCAGCCCTTCAGCAGGTGGGCCGAAGTGCACACAGGGAACGAATGGCGCGCGAAAAGGTCACTGCACCGGCGCCCTCAACCCGGCTCAGTAGAAGCTCAGGCGGGTCCATGTCGCACTTGGACCAAGAGTTGTCACAAGCTCCAGCGCACGTCTTGCCGCACACGCGTCGTACCGGACATGGTCACCAACACCAAGTCTGGACTGCCCACCCCCACCGCCCGCGTCTCCAGCCAGCACCGCGCCGGTTACAGCGAGGTGGCCACCGGAGGGTCGAACAGAGCCGCGAGTGATGAGCACCCCCGAGACGTGAAGGTCGGCCCCGATCAACAGATCTGAATCGAGCGCGAGTATTCCAATGACCTGCAGCGGCCGACTGAGTAACGGACCGACGATGCGCACTGCACCGCGGACGGTATCGCGCACCGTATCCGGGTCGACCATGGGTAAGAGCAGCGGCTGAAACGCCGGCGGAAATGCCGCCACGCCAGTGGGCGCGACCGTCAACCCGGCTCGACAGATTCTCTCGCGCCCAGACGGCATTGGCACATCCACTACCGCCGCACTGTCGACAAGCCACGACAGCGCACCGCCCGTTACCGCCGCGTGTGGGAGCGTGATTGGCGCCGTAAGTGGGATCAGCGTCCGACGATCGGCTCGAGCTACGATACCCACCCGACCGGCCGAGGCGGTGCCTGTGCCGCGAGCCAGGAGCGTTAGCCAGCCCGTGCGCGCTAAATCGGACGCTCGGCTTTCACGTCGGGCGGTGACGATCGCAATCCGTTGCGAGCTACCCGGCACGCTTAGCGCACGCCACGCACCGCTATCGGCCGCGAAGAACACGGCGACCTGCGCCGATTCCGCAAGCGCAGCCGCGCGACGCGTCGCGGACTCGGCAACACTCGTGCGTCTGTTATCGCCAACGCCGCGCCACATCACGAGCAGCGCAATACCGACAACTGTTGTCATCACAGTCGCGAGCAGCAGCGCAATGCCACGACGTGGATGTGTGGCGCAACTAGTGATGACCGACATTGATCCGCACCGAGTCTGACGTAACGCCGAATCGTACATGCGCCGGAGTGCGCAGTACGACAAGCAGCGAGCGCGCACGAGTTAGCTGGCCAGCGGTGAGTACAGCGCCGACAGTGTCGACGGCGCGCACACTGAAACCCGCGCCGCCAGGCGCAATAGGCGATGCCAATGGTGAATGCACCGGCTGCGGAATTCCCAACTGCGCGCGCGCCGGATCCCACGCCGACAACGCCAACGACCACTCGCCCGAGCCACCGCGCAGTAGCGACCATCGCTCATGCTGCAGCACTTTCAGCACCGCGCCGGGATGAATTGTTGGCATACTGTCGTCAATCACAACGCGCTGTACAGCGCGATCGGGCCACGGAAACACCGAATCACCGCACGCGTCGCTCGCAGGGAGAACATCAATCACAGTACGGGTTTGCCATCTACCTGTCGCATCAGTCCACGCGCGAACTTGATCGCCAACAGCCACACTGCGCGGAAGGCGCGTGCTCCACGCAAGCGTATCGCTTCCGCTGCCAACGGTGAGCGTATCAGCAACAATGCGACAGACAGATGTCACGCCGACTGGGCGAAGCAGTTCAAGCGCGGTATCGCTGGCAACGCGAAGATCACCGGCGCGCGGGTCAATTTCAGCAACGTGTCGCGCAAGCGTGACGAGTGCGTCCGACAACGATTGACGCCGCACACTTAGCGCACTCGTTCGATACTCGACGTGAAGTACACGTTGCGCGATCAATGCGCCAATCGCAAGTACCATCGAGAGCAGCACAAGTGCCACCATCAATTCAATAAGCGTCACGCCGGCGCGTGCACGATGTGCGTGCATCAGTTGCACCAGCCGCCACGATGCACGCGCACGCTATCACCTCGCGCGGTGCGCAGGACCACGGCATCGTCGTATGACAAACCGTGGTGATCGCGATCGATCGCAATGCGCCAGCGTGGCTCAGTGATGGTGCGCGAAATGTTGATACTGTCGCATGGCAACGCGTCGAGATCGGCGAGTGCGCGCTCAGCGCGCTGCAACTCCGCGTGACGCGCACGCGACTTTCCGAGTGCGACTTCGGCTGCCGCGGTAGCCTGTAGTGCCCACGCTGCGGTCGCACTGAGTAACACCAGCGCAACCAAGACTTCGCACAACGAGGTGCCTTTGAGCAGACCGAGACGCATGCTGCACTCCACAGTGGGGGGGTGCGCACAGGCTACTGATCTAGCTACCAACAACGCGAGCCAAAAACGCGCACGTCGTATGGAATTACTGCCGTTTTTTCAGCCGCTGGCGATTGGCAACAGCAGATGCACGGCCGAGCCGCCTTCGCGAGCCGTCGACAACCAGATGGTGCCATTTGCGGCGGCAATGGTGCGTTTAACCGTCGGCAGTGTCACGCCCTGATCATCACCTGGTCGCGAGATCGCAAACGCGTCGAACGCGCGTTGCAACGAATCCTCCGACGGCGGTCGACCAGTATCACTGACAACAATTGATACTAATTCCGCACTCGGCTGCGCGCGCTGCACCCATGCCCGCAAAGTGTCGGTTGACGCTCGCGGCACAATCGTCAATCGCGAATCACCAGTGCGACGCACAGGCGTGTCTTCCACTGCTGCGCGAAAGAGGCGCGTAAGGTGCACTGTCACCACGCCATTTGGTGGCGACGCCGCGCGCGCCAGCAGACAGAGCTCGCGCAGATGTGTATGGATTCGCTCGCGATCAATCAGGACCGGCGCCCGCTCCACATCAATGGTTGCCGCAACGCGCCCCGGTCCAAGCGTTTCAGTCAGTTCATCAATCACCACACGGAGTTCGTGCACCAAATCAACCGTACCAATCGCCGCCGGAATTGCCGCTGTGACGCGACGTAGCGCATCGGCACTTGCATCTGCCGTGTTCAGACCGAGACGCGCCGCCATCAACGACGCATCAAGCGGCGATGTGGCAGTGGCTTCAAGCGCCGAACGAACAGTCGCCAGCGCCCGCTGCGATGTTGTCGCAGCATCCTCACCAAGCTGTGCCAGCAGATCGTGCGTCTCGCGTTCCGATGCACGCAACGCGGCCCGTGCGCCAGCATCAGCAAATGCTGACGCAACTGCGGTCAGCGGCAAATTCCCCGGCGTCTCAGGAAGCCCCGCCACGCCAAGCACTTGCACCTGTCGCTCGGCGTCCAATGCGAGCGCACTCGCGTGCTTCCGGAGCCAACGCTCGACAACGCTCGAAAGCGCGACCACTAGCGCCAATGTCACGAGTGCAAACGCGGCGCCGACTGCGAGCGACAGAAATCGCGCCGGCACGAAGCGAGGGAGAAAGAATACGACTGCCGCACCAAGGAGCAGAATGACCACAATGGGCCATGCAAGCGTGTCCTGAAGCGATCGACGTGCGGGTGCTGTACTCGAATCGCGCTCAATGCGCGGAGGCATGGTTGGTGTCACGCGCGGAAACGTGCGCGACCGTGCGCAATCCGCAAGGCGTCGTTGCGGACTACCAACAAACCGGTGCGCCCTGCACCGTCGTGGCAGGCATTCCCGATGGCCGCGGCGCGGCGCCAATGAACACGCCGCACGTCTCGCCACCAACGATGCTCACAATCGCGTTCCAGCCGCCCGTGCCTGGCGGCACGCCTGCGGTGGTGATGGACAGCGACGTGTTGGACGGACTCGTATGAAAACGAAGCGCCACCGTGTCTGGCATTCCAGCGTATCTATTGGTTTCAGAGAAGAACGTTTCCTGCGCCGTCTTCAGATTGGTCAAATCCGCCACGCCAGACGACCGATTCGCGCGCCGTCTCGTTTCCGAATACTTCGGGATTGCAACCGCCGCCAGCACTCCGACAATGAGCATCGTCACCATCAGTTCGATCAACGTGAAACCCGGCTTGAACGTGGTGCGCATTTGGCGGCTCCTGAAGTCTGCAAGTGTGAGTGCGCCGCGTGACGAGCACGCCAAAACGCACAACGGCCCGGTGAGCGCGAGGCTCACCGGGTCGTAGCGGGTGTGACCGAAGTCACACCATCAAGCGATTACCAGCAGACCGGCACGCCGCTCGGATTCGTTGCTGGCATGCCCGTTGGGCGCACCGCAGAACCTGAGAACACACCGCACGCCTGCGCGCCTGGAATCGTCACGCGACCGCTCCAACCAGTCGTCGTAGCAACCAACGTCAGCGCGGTGTTGCCGTTCGACGGCGTGAAATTCATCTTGCCTGCGCCAGTGCCGGTGTCGGCGATGGCTGCATAACGGTTGCTGTCGGCGAAGAAGCCTTCCTGCGCGGTGGCGAGGTTACGCATATCTGCGACACCGGCCGAGCGCGAGGCGCGCTGCTTCGTGTTGGAGAACTTCGGGATCGCGACAGCGGCCAAGATGCCGATGATGACAACAACGATCAAAAGTTCGATGAGGGTAAAACCCTTCTTCATGCTGCGTCGCATTGGGAGGTTCCGGTTCGGGTCAACATGCTGAAGTCGTCGCGATTTACGAAGACGCCGTGCCTGCTTGGCCTGCTACAAGTGCAAACTCACTGCCAGACTCGGCCAAACACATAACTCATTACACAGTAACACTTTACGAAAGGTTGCCCGTAAACTTTAACGCGGTCTGACGTTGCACCTTACCAGAGTTGCGGCATTTCGCGGTGGGGGAATGGGTTCGCGGTTTGCCAGAAACCAGCTTATCGGAGGGATGCGCGACGCAACGCAAACGGCCCGGCAAGCGCGAAGCTCACCGGGCCGTCCACAGTGCGACCAAGGTCACACCGTCATGCAATTACCAGCAGGCCGGGACGCCGTCAGGCGTGGTTGCCGGCATACCCGTTGGACGTGCTGCCGTACCTGAGAAGATGCCGCAAGCCTGTGCGCCTGGGATCGTCACGCGACCGCTCCAGCCAGTCGTGTTGGCCACCAACGTCAGCGCTGTGTTGCCGTTCGACGGCGTGAAATTCATCTTGCCTGCGCCAGTGCCCGTGTCAGCGACAGCTGCATAACGGTTGCTGTCGGCGAAGAAACCTTCCTGCGCGGTTGCCAAGTTACGCATATCGGCGATACCAGCCGAGCGTGATGCGCGCTGCTTGGTGTTCGAGAACTTCGGGATCGCGACAGCGGCCAAGATGCCGATGATGACAACGACGATCAAAAGTTCGATCAGGGTGAAGCCCTTCTTCATGCTGCTTCGCATGGTGTTCTCCGTCAAAGTGAAAAGGTATTCCGGCTCACCCGTAGCGACGCGCTGCCAGGCTCGATCGTAACTAGTGCAAAAGGCTTGCCGGACTGAACCATTCATGTAAGTGACGTAATAGCAACACTTTAGCGAACTCAGGCATTCGCGATGAGACGTGATTGCTCTGGCAGTCTGCGTGAGGTCGTGCATTCCGCATTTCGATACCGCAACGCAAACGGCCCGGTGAGCACGAAGCTCACCGGGCCGTTCACAGTGCGACCGAAGTCACACCGTCATGCGATTACCAGCAGGCCGGGACGCCGTCAGGCGTGGTTGCCGGCATACCCGTTGGACGTGCTGCCGTACCTGAGAAGATGCCGCAAGCCTGTGCGCC
>JANNWU010000384.1:0-7903 GCA_031408755.1 Gemmatimonadaceae bacterium
ACCGGCGGCAGCGCGCTGAACGCCGCCGCCGCCATTCGCGCTGAAGGTGGAGTTGTTGTTGGTGCACTCACGCTTGTCGATCGAGAAGAGGGCGCGCGCGAGGCGCTCGACGCGGCGGGCATTCCACTGCTCGCGTTCACCACCGCCAATGAACTGCGCGCCCTCATTCCCGCGCCGTAGCGCGCGTCAGCGCACCACGGCTTTGTCGCTGTTCGGCATATCGCGCAACGGGTGAAAGGCGCACAGCTGTGCCAGATACGGCGTGATGAGTCGCTCACAGTAAATGCGGTACATCCCTTCGCAATCGTACGTTGCGCGAAACGTCGACGCCGTTAGCGAAAGCACCAGATTGATGTGTCGCCCAAAACTCTGTGGTGAGGAATATTCCAAGCTCACTGCAACATCGGCAATCGATCTATTCGGATCTTCCAGCCGGTGTGCGGCGCGGACGAGATTCGCGAAATCGGCATACTGTTTCAGCGCCGGTAAGCCCGCACGCTGAAACCGGCTCATGAGTGTGCCGGGATGAACGCCAGCATGTCGCGCAATTTCACGAACGGAATGCAGCGCAGGTGTCGCGACAAACAGCAGTTCAAGCAGCGCGAGACAATCATCGCCGGCGGCCATCAATGTGCGCCGCAGTTCTGCAACCGCCGTCTCCACACTGAAGCCGCCGCGTTCACCGGCTGCAACGGTTTCTCGCAACAGATTCCATCCGCTCGACTCGCGCGCGTCGATCACAATGCGCATACCGCTCCGACCCAGCGACAGCAACGATTGCGGATGCACACGCTGTGCGTTTGTGACCAGTGCCATCATTGGAATGCGCGGATGCTCACGGAGAATTGCCGCCATCCGAATTGCATCGCGAGGCGAGCAGCACGCCAACGACACGAGTACTGCGGTGGCAGATTGGTCGCGCAAGTCACGACGTACTTCATCGAGCGATGTGCGATGCATCGTGCGATACAATCCTTCACCCGCCGCATCTACCGCGCTGCGTTCCGACGGCGTCAGAATGGTGGTGACAGGAACTGGTGATGCGTCGCGCGTCATGAGCAGCGCATTCGGAGAACGTGCAGGCATGCAGAGTACCTCGTGCTGGAGACGCACTGAACTTGTACTCGACTGTCACGAGGCGGTCATCGCGACAGTGGATGCTCGTGCACCGAATGACGCGCCGCACGCTGTCGAAGTCGTTCCGCGCGGAGTAGGTTTTATGTGGTGATGGGTGTCGACCGGATGATCGCGAGACAGATCCGTAAGGATGTCTGCTCGAGGAAAGTCCGGGCTCCGAAGGGTGAACTGCCAGGTAACGCCTGGGCGCGCGGCAGCAGTGTGATCGTTGTTGCGTGACGGATAGTGCCACAGAAAAGAACCGCCGTCGGCCGACGCTTGCGTCGGATCGGGTAAGGGTGAAAAGGTGCGGTAAGAGCGCACCGCGTTACCGGTAACGGTGACGGCCGGGTAAACCCCAGTTGGAGCAAGGCCAAATATGCGGCGAGGAACGACCCGTTCCGACAAAGACGCCGCGGGTAGGCTGCTAGAACGTGCAGGCGACTGTACGTCGAGAGGAATGATCATCCATCGCGTTCGCGCGGTGACAAAACCCGGCTTATAGGTCGGCACTCATCATCACCATCATGCGTCATTCGCGCGTGTTCCACGTGGCACCAACGTTTCTGCGCTTCGCATTGGGCTGCGCGCTAATGCTCGCGTTTCCTGCAACGGTATTGTACGCGCAGTTGAACGCGTCAGCACGCTATCGCGTGACGTCTACATCCGTCATCGCGCTGGAACGCCCGCCGCAAGTTCCGCTGGTCGACACCGTGCGCGCCACATCGTTACTGGCCATAGAGATCTCTGCATCAATCGATTCAATCGCGACGCTATCGGTGGATTCGTTGGTCATTGCGTCCACCGGTATGGTACGTCGTGCACCGAATGCTTTTTCGCGTGGAATCAGTGTCTCGGTTCCGCTGCTTCTAGGCAGGCCACTCTTTGTTGGCGACAGCGCGACGGCGTGCAGCGTCGAACGTCCAATGGCGGGGATGTTGCCCGACTTACTGCCGTTGCTGCCAACACCGCTGCGCGCTGATCAGCAGTGGAGCGACACGTTGACTGTTACGACCTGCCGAGCAGGCTTACCGGTGACGACGGTGACAATTGCAGCGTATCGTTCGCTCACCGGTATGGATAGCACAACGGTACTCGTTGAACGGCGCGCTGTTGTCGCTGCCTCAGGTGCCGCATTCCTGCGTGAGCAAACAGTCACCTTGACCGGCACTGGAACAAGCGAGTCACTGGCTGTTGTTTCTGTTGCAACTCGGCGCGTGCAGTCTTGGCGGAGCTCGCAATCGCTCGACGTTCAGCTGACCAACGGGCAGCAGTCGCGTCGCATGATTCAGCAGATCACAGATTCGGCGACGCTGATGCCGTAATGCAACGCGGGGCGCTCAATGCCTGAGCGCCCCGCGTTGTCGTCACATCGTGTACACGCGACGGTCAGTCGGAGAGACGCAGCGGCATCAAAATCGTGAGGTACGTTGCCGGATCGCTCCATCCTTCCGGTTCAACCGTCGCAGCACGCTCCGGCGCCTTGAACGTCAGGCGCACTTCGCTGGTCGGGATGTACTTCAGAATCTCAAGCATATACGCGCCATTGAATCCGATGTCCATTGGATCGCCTTCGTAGCGAATCGGAATTTCATCCTGACCATCGCCAAGGTCTGGCGTGTTCACTTGGAATTTGAGAATGCCAGCATTGAACGACAGCTTGATGCGGTGCGTCTGGTCAGAAGCCACCGTCGCCATGCGCCGCAGAGCAGAGCGGAGTGCCTCCTTGTCTGCAATGGCGAAGCGATCGTTGTCCTTCGGAATTACCTGTTCGTAATTGGGATACGGGCCTTCAATGAGGCGCGTGAAGATCGTGGTGAAGGGGCTCTTGAATGCGAGGTGATTGTCGCCTCGGGCCACTTCAAGTTCCTCTTCATCAGGAAACAATTTGCTCACAAGATCAAGCGCCTTTGGCATCACGATCAGATCGCTGGCCTGTGCGCCGTGCCCTGTGACCTCAACGTCCATCTTCGCCAAACGATGCCCGTTGGTGGCAACCATGCGCATGCGATCTGGCTTCAACTCCCAGAGCACGCCGTTGAGAATTGGGCGGCTTTCCTCTGTCGAGACTGCGTAGGACGTGTGCAAAATCAACTTCCGCACATCTGCAGCTTTCACGCGCCACCCATCGCCGAATTTTACCGCTGGAAACTGCGGAAAATCATCCTTCGGCAAGCCGTTCAGTTTGAACTTGGCCCGACCGCATTCGATGCTGACTTTCTGCTCGCCGGCAGATTCTATTTTCACCGGATTTGGCGGTAGCTCGCGCGCCAGCTCCTGCAATTTCTTTGCAGGAATGGTGATGCCACCGGGCCGTTCAACGTCGGCCTGCACTTCATGGCTCACGTGGATGTCGAGATCCGTTCCTGAGAAGCGGATGCCGCGTTCCGTTGTTTCAACCAGAATGTTTGCCAGGACCGGAAGCGTCGTCTTGCCTGGGATGCTGGCAGCGACCGCCGCCAGACCTTCCTGGAGTTTTTCACGCGCGATTGTAAATCGCATCAGCTCCTCGGAGTACACCGGATTGACGCCGGGCGAACGCCCTGAGTGGCAATCAATCCTGCGGTCGGATCCACGAATTGCGAATCAATGTGGATGTACTGCTTTAATGCTGTTCTATAGATCTTACACAGTCGTAGTACTAGAGCACTGTTGGGCTGTGGAAGAACGCCGGAACTTACGCTCTGCCAACGCTTTCGCCAAGATGAGCTGCTGTGGATCATGGCGGAAAACAGTATCAGTTTTCCGCACCCGTCACCAAACGACCGCGCGGCCGTGTGGACCGCCGACGCCTGACGTTGATAGATGTGGATCATCCGCCGCTTACCAACAGTGTCCGAATCTTTTCCACACGTGCGGCAAAGACCAAATCTTCCTTCGCTGACTGCTCAGTACGGTCGAGTGAGTGGATCACCGTCGAATGGTCACGACCGCCAAAGGCGTTGCCGATCTCAACCAATTGGAGCGCCAACAACTCTCGACAGAGCAACATCGCGACCTGTCGCGGCACGGTCAGCATTTTCGTGCGCGTTTTGGATTTGAGGCCCTCCGCCGTGACACCCCACTCCTTGGCCACGGCGGCCTGAATCCCGGCCACAGAGATCCCCACCGGTGCTGCAGCAGCCCCATCGCTTCGGAAGCGGTCACGGAGCGCCTCACGCGCCAGCTCGACGGTAATGTCGGCGTGCTTCAAGGACGCGTACGCGAGCAGTTTGATAATCGCGCCTTCGAGCTCACGCACATTCGACCGCACGTTATCCGCAATCACCTGAATGACATCGTCCGGAATTGTCAGTTCAAGGTGATCGAGTTGCGCCTTGCGTCGAAGAATGGCGACGCGATGCTCGACCTCAGGCAACGTGATGTCAGCGACCATGCCCCACTGAAAGCGGCTGACCAAGCGTGCTTCCAATCCGGGAATTTCTGACGGCGGCCGATCGGACGTAAGAATGATCTGTCGCCCTGCCTCATAAATCGCGTTGAACGTGTGAAAGAACTCTTCCTGAGTGGCTTCTTTCCCTTTCAGGAACTGCACATCGTCAACTAAGAGCAAATCCGTTTCGCGATAGCGGCGGCGAAACTCTTGCGTCGTGCGCCCTTGAATGGAACCGACGAGTTCATTGGTGAACTGCTCGGTGCCGACGAAGGTGATTCGCGTGCCGCGATCGCGCTTCAGCAGTTCGTGCGCAACGGCTTGCATCAGGTGCGTTTTGCCAAGCCCTGTGTCGCCGTACAGAAAGAGTGGATTGTAGAGTTTCCCTGGTGCTTGTGCCGCTGCAATTGCCGCCGCTGCCGCTAACTCGTTGCTCTTTCCGACAACGAAATGTTCAAAAGTGTAGCGCTCCGAGAGCGGCGCGACATTCGCGTTTGAAACAGCTGGTGGACGTGGTGCCGGCGTATCGATCGGCGGCACGAACAGATCCATCTGCGGTCGCGTGCGCGCGGATTCGTGCACCACGAACAGCACCTGCAGCGGATGTCCAAGCGCAACTGCTGCAAAGCTCGACAACAAGCCGGCGTGTTTCGACTCGTTCCACTCCGCGGCGAACTGATCGGGTGCGCCAAGCGTGAGCGCTCGTTCATCAACGCGCAGCGGCTCGCACGGCTCGAGCCAGGTGCGAACAATCTGCTCCTGAAGTTCGAGGCGTGCGCGGTCCAACAGTCGAGCCCAAGTTTCTGCAGCCGTCAGCATTACGTGCAGCGGGATGTAATTCACGAAGGGAGCGCGAGTTTACCAGCACGAAGCCCGCTTCGCAAACAGCGAGTGTAGTCGAGATTGTGTCTCCAAGCAAAGGAGAAGCAAGGCGACCTCGCTTGACCGAAGTGCTTGTCCTGAATAGGTTTGGCACTCTTTCCAAGAATCTCAGCGAACGCACTGGAGTACATATGGGCAAGCCCACGTACCGCCCCCGAAACAAGCGCCGTATCCGTAAGCATGGCTTCCGCGCCCGCATGGCCGATCGTTGGGGCCGCGCTATTCTGAGCCGTCGCCGCAAGAAGGGACGCAAGCTGCTCGCGGTGCAGTTGCCGAGTAAGTACGCCGGCGCCTGAGTCGTTCCGTTTCCCGAGGGCGCAACGGCTCACGGGGAAGTCGGATCTGGAACGGGTGCGACGTGAGGGGAAGCGCGTGCGGTCAGCTCATCTGGAGCTCCGCTATGCGGCTTCCCCTTTGTCGTGTGGACGAGTTGGGTTCATTGTGCCTAAACACAAACGGAGTGGCGTCGAGCGGAACTTGCTCAAGCGACGTCTTCGCGAGTTGGCCCGAACCACCGTACTTCCCACACTCGGCGTTCATGACGTGGTCATTCGCACGCTGCCCACGGCCTACGGATTGAGCTGGGAATCACTCGGCGGTGACTTCGCATCGTTGGTGCGCAGGCTTCCCGATGCTCCGGTAGCGTGAGCGTGGCTGATCTCGGGCCGGTGTCTCGACCAGTGCCACCCGTGGCGCGTGCCGCTCGCTGGATTGCAACGGCGGCCATTCGCGGGTATCAGCTCTTTGTGTCCCCATTATTTCCGGCCTCGTGCCGCTATACTCCAACTTGCTCTGCGTACGCCGCCGAAGCGATTGAACGACATGGCGTGGTGCGCGGATCATGGCTGGCGATGAAGCGGATCGCCCGCTGCCATCCGTTCCGCCCCGGCGGACACGACCCTGTACCCTGACCTTCACGATAGCAGCGAACCTGTGCAGCATTTGGTGTCTTGGTTTGCGCGTCGCCCGACCTTTTTCAACTTCGTATGAACAAGCGCATGCTGCTCGCCCTCGCCCTTTCGGCGGCGGTGATCGGTTTAACACAGTTTCTGTTTCCTCCGGCCAAGCCACCGGCAAAGCCCGCCACTACCGCGACCGGTGTACCCGCTGTCGCCGCACCGGCGTTGAGTCCGGGTGCCGCGGCGATCGTTGCGCCAGCGGCGGCGACGGTCAGCGCGGCGACCACGACGCCCGCAGTGCCGATCGACACGATGACGTTGTCGAGCGCGCGCAGCACGGTGCGGTTTAGCAGCGTTGGTGCGGCACCGGTCTCGGTTCGCCTCAATGGTTACAAGCAACTCACCACAAAGAATTCCACTGACACCGTGGAATTGGTACGCGCGGGCGAAGCGTTCTTGCGGTACGCGGTGATCGTCAAGGAACCCGCAGGCAATCGCGTCATTGACCTGTCGACGGTTCCGTTTACGTCATCGCGCGTTGATGATCGCACGGTGAAATACGCCGGCAGCGTTGGAACGTCTGGTGTCGAAATTGTCTACACGTTTCAACCTGACAGTTTCTTGGTGCGTGTGGGTGGGAAGATTAGCGGGCTGACATCGCCGGCGTTTTTGCGCGTCACGTTACCGAGTGGATTGCGTTCCAGCGAAGCGGATACGAGTGAAGACCAAACCCATCTCGCGGTTGCGATGAAGCCGGTGAAAGGGAACCCGACAAGCGTTGCGTTCAAAAGTCTGGATCCGGGTGAACAGCAGCTTGAGCAAGGGCCGTTCACGTGGGTGGCGTCGAAGAGCAAGTTTTTTATCACCGGCTTACTCACGGCAGCGGGAGACCGGCCGTTTGATGAAGTGACGGTGATTGGTGGCCCGAAGACTGGCAAGACAGAGAGTAATGTTGCCGCCACCGCGTTGCAGTCACTGCAAGACGGCAGTTTCCGTTTCGAGATGTATGCAGGGCCGCAAGAATGGCGCAGACTGGTGTCACTCGGTCGCGATTTTGAGAACAGCAATCCATACGGCGGCTGGTTGCAGAGCTTTGTGCAACCGTTTGCGACCTTAGTGATGAAGTCGTTGCTGTGGATGCACGAAACGCTCAAGCTGAACTATGGCTGGGTGCTCGTGATCTTTGGTGTTGCGGTGCGCTTGTTACTCTGGCCGTTCAACCAGCGCGCAATGCGAACGTCGATGAAGATGCAGGTACTGCAACCGGAGCTTCAGGCGGTGCAGGAGAAGTACAAGGCTGAGCCACAGCGCATGCAGCAAGAAGTGATGCGCGTGTACAAAGAGCACGATATGAGTCCGTTCAGCGCGGTGTCGGGCTGTTTGCCGATGTTGTTGCCGATGCCAGTGTTCATCACGCTGTTCTTTGTGTTTCAGAACACGATTGAATTCCGAGGCGTGCCGTTCTTGCATCTGACGGACATCTCGCAGAAAGATCCGACGTTTATCATCCCGCTGTTGATGGCGCTCAGCGCGTTTGTGCTGAGTTGGATTGGTCTGCGTGGCGTGCCGCCGAATCCGCAGGCGAAGATCATGGCGTACATGTTTCCGGCGATGATGTTTGCGTTCTTCTTTA
>JANNWU010000385.1:0-1638 GCA_031408755.1 Gemmatimonadaceae bacterium
GCATCATCAGCGCGCCCCAAATGCAGATCCAGCCACCAATGGGACCGGTGAAGTAGCGCCAAATGCGCACGCCGGCATCTTTGCCGTTGCTGCGACCAAATGAATCCCACAGCACGCGTGCACCACACGAGATTCCAGCCAACGTACCGCCGAAATACACTGCGATGTGCGCCGGCGTCCAGAAGGTGTCGCGACCGATGGTGCGATGCCACGAAATGTCCCACAAGATCCCAATCAGGATGCTGGTGGCACCGATGACGACGGCCGCTAAATGCAGCGGGAAGTCGCGTGTGGGCGCAGCGGTGCGGGTTGCGGTGGCCGGAGCGGGGGTAATGAGCGATGTCGCCATGACGTGCGGGGCAGATGGAAGCGTGACGCGCTGACGCCGAAAAGTACGTGACGGCACACGCTCAAGTTCCAAGAAAAGACAACGGGACGCGTCGGCCTCGACACGTCCCGTTGTGACACGCGATTACTCGCGGTGGTTTACAGCTTCGTGGCGCCTTTCTTGGTCGTGATCTTGATCACGCCATTCGCAGCGCGTGGATCGCTGTACTGCGCGCGGGCGGCGGGGCCTTTCGTGATATCCACGCTGACAATCTGATCGGGGGCGATGCTGTTGGCGATCGCAGGGTCGGTGATCACGCCGTCGACAATCATCAACCCCGTAAATCCGCTCCGCGTTGGCGCTTGCGGCGGTACTGGAGGCGTCGAAAGTTCTTCGATGACGCTGAGACCATTGGTCTGCGGCCTGCGCGCTGCGGTGTTCCTGCCAGTGGTGCTTGTGACGACTTCTTCCGTCGGTGTCGTGACCGTCACGCGAGTCGCAGTTTTCGAGGAGCCTGCAGCATTTGCGACACCTTCCGCATCACGTGTCACGATGTAGACCGTGCCGCCATCTGTTGCGCTGGACTTGGTCACATTCACTTCAGCAATCTGCTCGGCGTTCAATTTTTCCGCAGCGGCTTTGGTGGCCGCCACACCGTTGATGAAGTACGACACATTCGTTGTATCAATCATCGACACGCGCGCCGCCGCAGTGGTGGCGGTGGATGCGGTCATCCGATCGACGTCTTGCGATGTTGGTAGCGTGGCTTCACAGGCCGCCAACAGCGCCAGTGAGGCAATCGCGCCGGTGCTTAGCACGCGAATCAAGGGATACCGCATGGGCTTGGGTGTCATAGCAACTAATCTCCGTTCAAGGTGAGAAGGACGACATGAAAACGCAGGAAGGGCAGCAGGAAAACCAAGACGTTGATCGGTGAGGTCAATCAGCAAACTGCCATAATCACGCGGGCTGGCACCGCGTTGCAGCACGCGCTGATCGCAATCCAGTTCAACTGCCAATCGCAATCGACTGGCCATCCACCATACCGCTGGATGCCACGGCAGCAGAATTACAATGAGTTGCGCAAGTGAGAGCAACAGTGGATCACGTGCGCGTACATGCTCCAACTCGTGTGCCAATACCAGCTGCTGTTCAACGATATCACGCGTCAATAACCATTGCGGAATAACGATTTCTGCATTCGTGACACCCACCACCGCTGGTCCAACATCTGTCGCAATGCGCACTGCGGTACCATGCACGACGCTATTAGGCCAGTGTGCACGCTGACGACGATACCGCAGTTGCAC
>JANNWU010000386.1:0-18411 GCA_031408755.1 Gemmatimonadaceae bacterium
GATAACTCGCGGTTTTGGAGTTGGGAGGTCGCGCTCACTGCGAGTGGTGTGGGCGCCGCCGCGGGAGTGGTTCTTGGTCCGCTATTCGCGTGGACACTGTTGCGAAATGCGCCGCTCTGGCGAGCAATTGGTGAGACGGCGTTCGCGAGCGCCATCGGGTACGGGCTCTCACTGGCCGTTGGCGGGATGGCGCTTCCAGCCGGGCTCTACGTAGTGGGAAATATCGCTGCTCCACTGGTGTTTCCGGTGCTCGCCGCGTTGCGTCTGCGACACGAGGTGAATAAAAGCCGGAGGCTAGCCGGAAGTTCTACCTAGTCTCCAGTTCTGCGCCACGCGGTGCTAGCAGAAGACTTGACAGTCCTTTAGCATGTTCGCGGCCACCACCTGTGTGGCACGCATGTCAATCCTCCGACAGGAGCACTTCGATGGCCGGCTGGTATGAGCTGAGCAACACCAACGATGGACAGATCCGCTTTGTGCTGAAGGCTGGGAACGCAGAAGTCGTTCTCACCTCAGAACACTACAAGGCAAAGGATTCGGCAGAAAACGGGATCGCGTCGGTACAGAAGAATTGTGCCGATGATGCGCGCTATGAGCGCAAGACCGCCGCGAACGGGAAGTTTTACTTCACGCTCAAGGCTGCCAATCATCAGGTGATCGGCACCAGTCAGATGTATGCCGCAGAAGAGTCGCGCGATAAGGGAATTGAGAGCGTGAAGACCAACGGCGTATCGGTAACGATTAAGGACAACTGCTGAGCAGTTAGTGCGGCAATGCTGCGATACTCAGCACGCGACCGTGCGCGTGCTGAGCACCGCGCTGCGCAATCGCGTATCGTAAGCGAGATTGTTGGTTGATGATCGGCGATGCGTAACCGAGCGACAGCGTACAATGAGTGTCATTAAATTTCCCAACAGCGGCGGATCGCGAGACCAGCGAACTCCGGTCAAGCTCACGCCACCAGCTGCTGCACCATCGCACTTCATTACCGCTGTTGCGGCGATCGGTATGCTCGTGTCTGGCGTGTTCGCGCTCAAGTCTTTGCTGAGTGCAGCAGCGACTATTTACATGTTGTCATCTGGTGGCCCGTTTGAGTCGAGCCCATTCGGTTCGGAAGCCGAATCGGCATCATTCGGACCGATGTGGCTCACACTTTTTTTCAAGTACGGGTATGTCTGGGTATTCGGTCAGACGCTGTATTGGCTGATAACACTTGTGTGCGCATTTGGGTTGTATCGGCGACGCGAATGGGCGCGGAAGGGTTTCAGTGCGCTCGTGGTGCTTGGAGCACTCGTGATCGTCGCACTGATTAGTGGTTGGGGCTTCGTGATGTTCGGCGGTACGAGTGGGGATTTTGCAATGGCTGTGGACACATTCTTTTTCACTCAGAGCGTGGTCATCATCGCTGGGGTGCTCGCGATTGCAATCCCAATCACCTGTTGCTGGGTTGCGCTGCGGCTGAATGCACAAAGCATTCGCGCTGAGTTTTCGTAGCGCGTATCGCGTCGAACGCTGTTGACCGAGCACCGCGCAGTCAGCCCCACAGACAGCGTCGCGCCAGGCGTCCGCGTAGCTCATGTAACACGCCGAGCCTCGTAGCTCACTCGGCCACGAACGCCTCACGCCGCCCACGATCATGCCTGCTCCCCGCTCGCTCCGCGCTGTGCGATTTACCGCCGCATTTCTCACGCTGGCACACTTCGGCTGCGTGCGCCACGCAGAAGCGCAACGTGCGCCAGCATCACGAAAAACAGTTGCTCCACCAGCACCCACGATTGATTCCGCGCTGCTCGGATCGATGCGGTACCGTCAAATTGGGCCGTTTCGCGGCGGTCGCTCGACGGCGGTTGCTGGTACCGTGTCGTCACCGTTTCTCTTTTACTCGGGCAGTACCGGTGGTGGTGTGTGGCGCACCGAAGATGCGGGGCAAAGCTGGCAACCGATCAGCGACAAATTCTTCGGTGGCGCTATAGGGTCAATCGACGTCGCTGATTCCGATCCGAACGTCATTTACGTCGGCACAGGATCGCAGGATATCCGAGGCAATACTTCGACAGGGCGCGGGATGTGGAAGTCGACCGACGCAGCTCGCACGTGGACTTTTGTTGGGTTGCGCGAGACGGGTGCGATCGGACGCACTGTCATTCACCCAACCAATCCTGATATCGTGTACGCCGCTGCATTGGGGCACCCGTTCGGTAAGAACAAGGAGCGCGGCATCTTTCGCTCAAAAGATGGCGGTGCGACATGGCAGCATGTGCTCGCGCTGAACGACTCCACGGGGGCGAGTGAGCTTGTGATGCACCCGCGCAATCCGCGCATTCTCTACGCCGGTATGTGGCGCGCGGAACGCAAGCCGTGGACGATGATTTCGGGTGGGCCGGAGAGCGGCGTGTATCGCTCACTGGATGCCGGCGACACGTGGACGAAGCTCAGTGGTGGTCTACCAACTGGAATTGTCGGCAAAGTTGGCATTGCGATGTCACCGGCGAATCCTGATCGCATATGGGCGCTGGTGGAGGCTGAACCGGCGGGCGGATTGTTTCGATCTGACGATGGCGGAACGTCGTGGACGCGGGTGAATGCCGAGAACAAAATTCGACAGCGCGCGTGGTACTTCTATCGCATCGTCGCGGACCCGGTGAATGAGAATCTGATGTACGTGATGAGCGTGCAGATGCATAAATCGATTGATGGTGGTCGCACCTTTGAATCGGTTTCGGTTCCACACGGCGACACGCACGATCTGTGGATCAATCCGACTAGTCCGCGCACGATGGTGCTTGGCGATGACGGTGGTTCTGTTGTGACGCTGACCGGCGGAAAAAGCTGGAGCAGCATGAATCTGATGCCGACGGCTGAGATGTACGACGTCGCAGTGGATCACGCCTTTCCGTATCGCGTGTACACCGCGCAGCAGGACAACACGTCGATCTCCGTTCCGTCGTGGCTGGAGTCGAACACGCTGCATCCAATGAATGCCTGGATGGGAGCGGGTGGCTGCGAAACTGGACCGGTGGCGCTGCACCCTGACTTTCCGGACGTGATTTATGGCGGCTGCTACGGTGGGGCGATCAACCGCTACGAACCGAAGCGCGATCTGCGTCGCGATGTCATCACGTATCCGCAACAGCAGGTTGGACAGCGCGCGTTGGATCTGAAGTATCGCTTCCAGTGGGTTGCGCCAATCGTTGTGTCGCGGCACGATCGGAACGTGGTGTATCACGCGTCACAGGTGGTACATCGCACGCGCGACGGCGGTATGTCGTGGAGTGTGATCAGTCCTGATCTGACCACGAATGACAAGGCGACGCAGGGTATGGCTGGTGGGCCGATCAATGGTGACCAGACCGGTGTCGAGATGTATCACACCATCTTTGCACTCGCTGAAGACCACAAAGATGCACGCGTGCTTTGGACTGGAAGTGACGATGGCAGAGTGCATGTCACACGCGATGGTGGAACGTCGTGGCAGGATGTGACACCGCCCGGCATGTTGAAGCACACTACGGTAAACCGCATCGATCTCTCTCGACACGTAGCTGGACGCGCATATGTTGCCGCGCATCGGTTTCGCGTCGATGATTTCTCGCCCTACGCGTGGCGCACCGATGACTACGGTCGCACGTGGGTACGCATCGCGGATGGAACGAATGGCATTCCGGCAGACTTCCCAGTGCGCGTCGTACGTGAAGATGCGTCGCGCGCAGGTTTGTTGTATGCAGGCACGGAGTTTGGAGTTTTCGTGTCGATTGATAACGGCGCGCAGTGGCAGCCGTTGCAACGCAACCTGCCCGTGGTGCCGATCAGCGATTTGCAGGTGTACAACGATGATCTGATTGTTGGAACGCAGGGTCGGTCGCTGTGGATTCTGGACGACGTCACGCCGTTGCAGCAGCTTGCGTCCGCGCGACCATCGAATCCGCTGCACCTTTATCGGCCACGCGATGCGGTGCGCGCGGACCGGAGTCAAGGTGGTGGCGCCGGTGGTCGCGAAGTGCAGCTGGAAGCGCCAGCTAATGGTGCGGCGTTCCATGTATTCTTGCGCGATAGTATGATGCAGTCCTACACCGTCGAGGTGCGTACTGCCGCCGGCGCGATCATTCGCACACTTACAACCGATTCTGCGGACAGCAAGCGTCGTCAGCAACCGATGCTGCCAAGCAAGCGCGGCGCGCATGCAGTTGTATGGGATCTGACGTGGCCCGGCCCGTTGATGGCGCCCGATCAGGTGTTGTGGGGCTATACCGGCGGCATTCGCGTTGTGCCCGGTGATTATGAAGTCCGCATGATCGCCGGCGGTACGGTACAATCACATCGATTTAAGGTGTTGGCAGACCCGCGTCTCAGCGACGTTACCGCCGCTGACTACATCGCGCAGTTTGAAACTGCGCGCCAACTGCGCGACACGCTCGAATCGTTAAACCGTTCGCTCGAAACGATGCGAGGTGTTCGTACGCAGGCGAAGGCGAGCTTGGAGCAAGCAACAAAGGCCGGTGTGGGAAGCGAGTTGGCGCCGCTGCACGCGTCACTCGATGCGTCGCTTGATTCGTTGGAGCGCGTGATGACTGAGCCGCGCATCAAGGTTACCTACGATGTGTTGCGATTTGGCGGACGTCTCGACAACCAACTCGCGGAAGTGTACGGCAACGTGACCGGCACCAACGGGTACATCCACGGTGGACCAGAAGGTCGCCCGACGACGGGTGCAGTGGAACGAAGTGGTGAGTTGATTGGACAATGGGGTCCGCTGGTGCAGCGATTGGAGGCCGTTCTGAATCGTGAAGTCGCGGCGTTTAACGCGAAAGTCGCTGCGTTGGGCGTTGCGCCAATCGTGATGCCTCGCAAGCCCAAGCCCATTGCGTAGCGGCGCATTGTGAGCCGCATTGTGACAGCCTGACCTGCTGGATATCACGCATTTCTATCAAGTCAGCAACGGTAATTTTTGGGTCGCGGAGTCGGCCGGTGCAATTGTTGGCACGGTTGCGCTCAAGACGTTTGGTCACGGTCAGGCGGTGCTGCGGAAAATGTTCGTTGCCAGCGAGTATCGCGGGGCTCAACACGGGGTGGCGCAGGAGTTACTGAATACTCTGTTGCGTTGTTGCGCCGCATGTAATGTCGCCGAGGCGTACCTCGGTACCGTAGAAAAACTCGAAGCCGCCCGGCGTTTTTACCAGAAGAATCGGTTCGAACAGATTCCCCGAACTTTACTGCCCACGCTCTATCCAGTCACCGCTGTCGACACCATGTTCTATTATCGTCGTGTCGGGCAAAGTGTGCAGTAGTGTGCGGCTGCAATCCAGCGACGCGTGAAATCACCAACTCATTGCTCACGACAAATGACTGGTTGGAACAATGTTGTGCGCGCTGGTGCGCGCTTGGGTGCGGCGGTCCTACTGGCGACATCTGGATGCAGCAACTCCGATGGAAAGAATCCCGCTGCGCCACCGGTGTCGCAGGCGCGGGTGGTTCGTTACGAGATTTCAGGGAAGTACGCGCGACCTTTGACGATTTCTTACACAGACCTCTCGGGGGCTGCGGTCACGATTGCTGCGCCGCTCCCATGGTCGCGTGACCTTACCTATCCCGCCAACGTGCTCGGTATTGCCATCGCGGGGAGTTCCGTCATCGACAACCGTGGCAGCTCGGGTCAGACGGTGACTATTAGAATTTTGTCGTCAGGCACCGTTGTACAGACGCGTAGCGATAGCGCGGCGTCCAACGGACTGGTCGTCATTCCGGCGTTTTCGTACGTCTTTCCTTAGCGCACGCGTCCGTAAGTGGCGCACTTGTTCGCGCGCAATGTTCGGCGATATTGAACAACTGCGTTGGTGAGATGAGCCAAGGCCGCGCAATGGGGCCGCGAGAAGCATCTTAGGCTTGGACGGGGTTCATCGAACAGCAGTAAGTCTCGAATTGACGCCCGATGCAAGCACCGCAAAAACCGACAGACGAAGCCGACCGTCTCCTCGCATTGCAGTCGTACAGCATTCTTGACACAGCGAATGAGTCGGCATTCGACGGTATCGCGGTGCTCGCAGCGCACATTCTCGGTGTGCCGATAGCCCTGATATCGTTGGTCGACGCTGATCGGCAATGGTTCAAGGCACGCCACGGACTGGCTGTCGACGAACTCTCACGCGATCTGTCGTTCTGCGGACATGTGGTACAAGGATCGGTACCCGTGGTAGTACGCGATTCGCTGAGCGATGTGCGTTTTGCGGACAATCCGCTTGTGACCGGCCACCCCAACGTGCGCTTTTACGCGGGCATGCCGTTGCGCACCACTGACGGACATGTGCTCGGCACGCTCTGCGCGATCGACACGGTGCCGCGCGAACCGAGTCGTGTGCAACTTGATATGCTCGATTTGTTGGCCCGACAAGTGGAGCGTCTGCTTGAGAAGCGACGTTTACGCGTCCTGCTTGAAATAGATCGTGTTGAAGCGATCGCGAGTTCGAACAAGGTGGCTGCGCTGTTCGACGTGATGGCGGAGGGGGTTGTCGTGCAAGATGTGACGGGGGCCATCTGTTCGCACAACCCCGCCGCGTTGACAATTCTTGGACTGACCGACGATCAACTCGCTGGGAGAACCTCGCTCGATTCACGGTGGCGTGCAGTTCGCGAAAACGGATCACCGTTTCCAGGTACTGAGCATCCCGCGATGGTCGTGCTGCGCACAGGCGAGCGGCAAACGAGTGTCATCATGGGCGTACATAAACCTGACGAGACACTGACATGGATTAGCATCAACTCATTACCCAGCCGAATGCATGATGGAGTTGTGCAAGAGGTGGTGACAACGTTTCACGACATCACGCTGATCAAGGTGGCCGCTCAGCGTATGGCGGAGCAAGATCGACTGGCGATTACTGGTACACTTGTCGCTGGTGTTGGACACGAAATCAACAATCCTCTGGCCTTTGTGACGAGCAATCTCGATCTCGCGATCGAAGAACTCCGCTCGCTCGCGGGGCCGTCGCCATCTGTGCGGCTGCAAGAGTTGATTGATACGGTCAGCGAAGCGAAAATGGGTGCCGATCGCATTCGTAAGATTGTTCGCGGACTGCGTGCGCTCTCGCGCGAAGAAGTGGCCCTCCAGCCCGTTTCGCTCGGCTGCGTAGTGGAAACGTCGCTCAGCATGGCAATGCACGAGTTACGGACGCAAGCGACCGTGCAGGTCGACGTTGCAGATTTGCCAATGGTGATGGGCGATGAGTCGAGATTGACTCAGGTGCTGATGAATCTGCTGGTGAATGCGGCGCAAGCCTTTCTCACCTCAAATCCTGAGACGAACGTGATCCAGGTGCGCGGTGTGACGACGTCAGAGCACACCGTTCGTTTGTCAGTCGCTGACAACGGTCCGGGCATTGCGGCCGACATACTGCCACGCATCTTCGATCCATTCTTTACGACCAAAGCGGTGGGACAGGGCACCGGGCTTGGGCTCGCTGTATCTCGTGGAATTATTGCAGCGCTTGGCGGACAACTCACGCTTGAATCACGTGTTGGGCACGGGACTACTTTCTACATTGATCTCGCCAGTGCAACCGCGTCATCACCGGTTGTGCGCGACGCGCTTCCAGTTGGCGATGCGAAACGCGGCCAAGTGTTGATCATTGATGATGAGCCTGAGGTGCTCAGCGCCATGCGTCGCGTGCTGAAACGAAGGCACGAGGTGACAACGATCAGTGACTCCAGAGAGGCACTGCAACTGCTCGAGGTCGCGCACGACTACGATATCATTCTGTGCGATTTGATGATGCCATACTTCACCGGGCAGCAGTTGTTTGAAACACTGAAATCGCGCGGTAATGCATCGATTTCGCGTTTCGTTTTTGTCACAGGTGGTGTGACCACGGAAGCGGTCAGTGAATTTTTGGCGCAGATTCCGAACGACGTGATCGAGAAACCGTTCACGATGGCAGAACTTGAGTCCGTGACGCGGCGATACATGTTACGGCGCGGGTCACCGTAGCAGAAAAGCAGTGCTTGTGAACGTTGTGAACTCGACCACCAATCAGAACGACACCATCTGCGTAAACTTGACCAGAATCGCTCGGCCAGATACCGGCGCATCAGGCGTCAGAATTCGCTGATCGTTGTACACGATAAAAAGATCGCTCAGCGGTCGGTGAATCAAATTGAATCGCACGTTTGCGTTGAATAGTTTGCTCACCGCATCGTACTGCGATAACGCGTCGACAAACATATTCGGCGTGAACGAATAGCTCGATCGTGCGGTGACGAGACTATTCGTGAAGCGAAGGTCTGGAAGTGCGAGATCTGCCTCGGTGCGCTGCATGCCAACTGTGGCACGGAAGCGGTAGTTGGGCCGAAATTGCACGGAGCCGTTAATCGTCCGCTGGGTTCCTGAATACAAACCACCAAACACGATTCTCGTATTGGTTGAGAACATGCGGCTCTGATCGGTTGTCAGAAACAGCGAATGTTCATTCCAGCTGTAGCCACCGGCTGGAATTGGAGACGCCATCTTCGGGTTTGGTCGAAACGGTGCCTGCAGCCGATTGAATGTCGGGTTCTCTGACCATTCAACCACGCCACCGTTATTAAAGAAGAAAGACACGCCCGTGTGCAGGCGTTTTTGCAGCATGCCGCCCCGCAAATCTTCTTGATAATCCCAGACGATGTGCGGATGAATCTCACGAACACCGTGTGCTCGCAGCCACTTTGTTCTCGGGCGCACGCCAATATCTGCGATGTATTTGCGCATGCCAGTGCGTCGGTAAAAGCCCAAGTCGTTCTGAAAGCCCGAACCAAGCTGCATCAGGCCACCTTTACCGTGAAAGAAATTTCCTTCCCAGTTCACGGTCGAACGCCACGCGTAATCGCCGCTGGTGATCCCAGGCGTTGACGTCTTAACGACGTATGAATTCCAATCGAGATTTCGGAATAGTCGCAAGTTCTTGTCGACACCGAATACACGGTTGGCGTAGCTCGATCCGGAAGTCCGCATATTCTGCATTGCAAATATGCCGAAATCATTGCCGGTGCGGCCAACGTTCTGCCGCAATCGGAATACACTTGCGTTCGACGCGAGATCGGTACCAAGCGTCCGGTCTTGCACACTCAGTATGCCGAGCCGCGTGCGGTCACTAACACGTCCGGTCAATCGAAATCCGCCGAGCACAGGAATCGGCAAACCGCCGGCGGTGAGTCCTATGCGTCGCGAGAAGAACAGCAGGTTGTCCTCGTCTGGCGTCGGTGAAGGATTCACCCGATTGTTGCGCGCTGCGTCGCCGACGTAGAACACGCCAGAGTTCTCGAGAAAGAAGTCGCGTTTCTCTGGAAAGAACTGTGAAAACTGCGTGAGGTTCACCTGCTGCTCATCAGCTTCGGCTTGGCCAAAGTCTGGATTGACGGTCAGATCCATGGTGAGCCCTGATGTCACGGCCGCTTTCACGTCAACGCCAACGTCCACGCCGTTGCGCATGCTGGGCGATGGTGCGGCGCTCGTGCCAAGCGCGCGCACGGCATTGTCAGCGATGTACGGCTTCACTCGCAGATCGCGGCCGGCGTTGCCTGTCTCCAATCCATCCAGCGAACCCGCCAACGACACGCGATTCAGACTAAAAGCGCGCGGTACCGGTGACCAAAATGACACTTCATTCTTGCGGCGCAGGTGTCTCGAAAAATTGATTCCCCACGCGATCTGATTGGACTTGTCGAAGCGAAGGGAGCGAAATGGAATGCGCATCTCAACACTCCATCCGTCGGCGAGCCGTTTCGTGCGAACCTCCCACACGGCATCCCAACTTTGATTGACCTCGCGCCCTTCCAGTGCAACCTGTCGATCGTGACGTGCGCCTTTGATGTTGGTTGAGAAGACGTAGCCGTTGCGGCGATCACCGAACGTGTCGAGTAATACCTCAAAGTCGTCTTGGTCTTCCTCGCGAAAATCTTTGCGGATGTCGTTGATCACAACGTGGCCAATGTCGCTATCGTGCAAGTAGGCGCCGATGTACAACTGATCCGCATCAAAGAGCACGCGCACGTCCGTCTGTTCCGTGGCGGGCTGTCCACCAAGTGGCTCTGACTGAACGAAGCCGTTAGCAATGGCGGCCGCGCTCCATGCCTGTTCGTCGAGTGCGCCGTCGATTCTAATCGCGCCACTCGTCTTACTTGCGGCGAGTCGTTTCCGCGAATCGGCGACGCGTGGCACATCCGATGGCCCCAACGTGCTCGGCTGCGTTTGCGCTCGGCCTACGAGCGGTACGCTGAGAAGGACCGCAGCAACAAAGTGCGGCGCGAATCGGAGAATGGGCAGAGGCACTGGCGGCGGCGGAAGTCGTGATCGCAATGGAGCACAAATGCTGCCAACCGTACGGTACTGCGGCCGTTGGCGTTGAAGCGCATCGGCACAATCAGGGTACGCAGCTGCCGTCGACGGCAGGGCAGCGGGTTGAGTGACCTGTGGTCGAGCGCGTCCACCGATATCTTAGGCTATGTGCTACGCATTCTATCTCGCCGCGAGCGTACCACTCCCTGAACGTCCAGCCACGATTCCGGTCTCGCCACTCACGGTTCTGGCGCTCGAAGCAGATGACGACGCTGTGCGACGACAGTTCTCGAAAGCACACATCTACAAGCTCGGTGCGCACACCGGCTGCAGTTGCGGGTTCGCTTTCACAGCTGAATTTGACCTCGATTCAGCGGCAGCGCCGCGCGAATCTATCAAAGAATTACGCAGCTATCTGGCATCGGCCCTAACGACTGCTGGTACGCTCGAGCTGTTTGTGTGCTGGGAAGGTGATCAAGGCGGTCCGATTGAAGAACGCGAAGACCTAACACTTGATGTATTCGATCCAGAAGCGGAAAAATTCTCACTGACTGAGCGATGGCTGGGGACACTACGCTCACCACAACGACACGAAGCAGAACCGTCGCACATTCTTTCATGACAGCGATCGCTAGAGTGGTGTTGCGACGCGCTCGAATGACATCTTCGGCTGAGCAATTGTGCTGCTCGGAATGAGTATCATCAACCCTGCCACACCCACACCATGACAACACCGCCGGTTGCATGTACGCTCACGGCTGACAACCTGCGCTGCAACGCAGCGGTCTTGCTTCCAGGGTTATCGCAACGTGCGGAATCGCGTGTGTGGACATGCGATGGAATACGATTCGTGTTTTCGCCCACATCTGAGAATCTGACTGCAGTGACTGAGACGATTGATCGTGAGCGTGTGTGTTGCGCGTTTCTGACATTTACGATCGAGATTCCGGCCGCCGCAGGTGCCTTTGTGCTTGATGTGACTGGGCCTACTGGCACTCGCGAGTTTCTGGAGAGTTTGAGGCTTACTCATACATCGTAGGTAAGCACGTCAGTCGTATGCATTCACGCGTCACCCACCAACCGCCCTCCGCCTACTATGGATCAGCCGCCGCTCGACCCGCGTGTTCGGATTGGTCATGTGCACCTCAAGGTCGCTGACCTCGATCGCGCCCTCGCCTTCTACTGCGACGTACTTGGCTTCCGCATCACGCAGCGATACGGTCCCGGCGCGGTGTTTATCGCAGCTGGTAATTATCACCACCACATCGGACTCAACACGTGGCAGAGCAAGGGCGGCGAACCGCCAGCTGCCGGCACCACAGGGCTCTTCCACACGGCGATTCTTTTTCCGACACGGGCTGCGCTGGCGGACGTCCTACGCCGAGTGATGCAGGCGGAAATTGCGCTAGACGGCGCCAGTGATCACGGCGTGAGTGAAGCGCTGTATCTGCGCGATCCTGACCAAAATGGCGTAGAGCTTTATTGGGACCGTCCAGAGGTGGAGTGGCCGCGAACATCAGATGGTGAACTCGCGATGTTCACGCGTAGCTTGGACCTTGAGGCGTTGCTACTCGCTCATCCGTGACGTCGATTTTTCTCGGCTCGGACTGATCCCGCAAAGCAGCGTTGCTACTCGCTCATACGTGATGCCGACTTTTCTCGGCTCGTACATCTCCCGCTGAGCGTACAAGAATCTGCGGAGTATGTCGCTTGGACTAAGTGTTGTTGCGCTCGCTGAATGCCGCTTACCAATTCGTCAGCGGTTGAGATCGCATGTCGGGATCGTGAGCAGAATTCCGTATACCCATCGTTGTGTGCAGATGATGTGACGCAGCACGCGGAGCGTAACCGAGCTCAGCGTGCGCTTGCGTCGCATCGTTTACGACGCACACATCGTTTGACCATCGTGACGCTGTCTGAGTTTTGGCGCACGATGGGTGTTACGCATCCGCACAATGTTTCGGCGCGGTGTGAATTCTTTCGGTCCTGCGACGAGGCGGCGATGCACGAATGGATGCCGGTAATCTGTGGTGTGGTACTTGGTGTGCAATTTCAACGCGGACGTATTTCGCGTAGCACGCTACTGCTCATGATCATTATCGCTGCGGTCGCAGCCAGTGCGGCCAGCGGTGAACTTGCACTGTCACCGCTGTGGGTATTCGCTGATCTCGCGTTGATCACCGCCGGGGTGCTGATCGCTCGCATTCCACACGCCACGCGCGCGTTGAGACGTCGCCGACAACCACAGCGCATTCTGCCATCACGCTGATCAGTCTCGATTGACGCACCGCCGCCGCTGCATAGCTCAGCGGAACTCGGCACACTTCGTTGCTCACGTTCATCACGCGCCCTGCCATGCCAACGCGTCCCATTCGTCCCGAAGTTGTGCCCACGGCACTCTTTGACGCACGTATCATCCTTCCCGATGTCGTGATCCCGATCGATCGTGCAGAGTGGTTTCGTCCGCTCGAACCTGGGATAAAGCTCAAGCCAGGCGCGCAAATACCCAGGCCAATTGCAGTGCCGGTGGCGGCGGCGAACAAAGTGCTTCGCGGCGTCATTCATCTGGTCGCGGATGTGCGCGCCGATGCGCCACCAACGGTTGTCTGGGTGCGCGGAGCAGACGAATTGCTCGTCATGCTCGATCAGATTCAACTGACGTGCGCACCGGGCTTCGTCACAATCAGAATGGTTGTGCAGTGCGATGAAGTGCGTGATGCGCAGCGTGTCGATATTGCGTTCGCTGTCGGCTCAAAAGCGCGACCGACAGGGTTGGTGATGTCCACCTTCGATCGCGTGCAAGGGCCCGCGGTGATCACTAATACGTGGTCGGCTGCGATCACCGCTTTTGCATGGGAAGCGCTGCTCACAACCGCGACACAACTCGCCGCTGGCATTGGGAAAGATGCCAGCAAGCGAGCGCTTCTTCCCGCGAGTATCGCCGCTGACAAAGACGTTCTGCTGATCGGCGTTATGGCGCGTCACACACTTGGCTTTTTGGTCAGCCGATGAGCGTCGCAACAGAACTTGATGCCTTTGAAGCGCTCGCGAAAGCGCTCGGCATCCTCAAGCCATCTGGTAGTCCGAATGACGCGTGGTTTGCTGATCCTGTCGGTCAATCAAGCAATCTGCACGGCATCCAGGACATTCTCTCCGACGATGACCAGCGCAACGCGTTGCTCTCCTTCGCCGATGATGTACTAGGCGCACCTGATCGCGATACGCGCGATGGCGCAACGTGGCTGCCGTTGTTTCATGAAGTAAATCCGAAGGTCACGATCTACGCGGTTGTGAAGCCGGTTGGAACAGCCGTGCACATCGGTGTTGGATTTGAACATGCAATGACGCCGCCACCGGGTGCTGACACACCGATTGTTGCGACGCGCATTCACGTTCCACTGTTTCGTGTTGCACGCGGCACCGCGTCGCTTGCGTTGGATGGTGGCGTTGAACCGTGGCTGCTGATCGGTCGTCCTGGCGCTACGGTCGATGTTGCGCTCGATCTCACATTGCGCACCACACCGCCGCCAGCTGGCGATGCATCGCTCGGTGGATTGTCGGTTGCACTTGGCATACCGACCGACGGTTCCGCCAATGTTCGATTCGCAATGGAATTGCGCGAGTTACAACTGCCCGGTGGCACTGCGCCGCGCACGATTGTGCTCGATGCCGCGACGCCCGGTGCAATCGGCGCGGAAGTTCTTGAGTTGCTGGCCACGCTGGTGCGAAGCCAAGTCGACGCGCTCGCGGCTGCCAATCCGCTGCCAGCCGAAGTTGCGGGGCTTCTCGGTTTACTCGGCCTGAGAAGCGTCAACAATTTGCCGGCGTTGCCACTCGCCGATCTGCCGACGCGCGGTTTGAACGCGTTGGTGGAGTGGCTGCGCGGCGTGTTCACCGCAACCGCATCGCGTACCGCGTGGTTTGGACAACTTCGTCAGATCATCGGTGGCGCCATCGATGCCGGCGCGGAAAGCGTCAGCACGACCACCGGGGCGCTGACCTTCACCGTTGGTGTACGCGCCACTACCGGCGCTGGCGGCGCACTAGTCGTCATTCCGTGGATTGCGCTCTCGTTGACGCCATCGGCCGGCGCCAAGGTTCGGCTGCTGGTTGAGCTGTTGCGGGCAGACCTCTCGACGGGTGCCGTGACGGCGATTCCTGATCTGCGCGCGGAGGCGTTGTTCGGTACTGAAGCGGGCGGTCCGCCGCTGCTCACCGGCGGTACAAGCGTCGCTGGACTTCGGACTGGTTTGGTTTTGCGTGCTGATCGGCGTCCGGCTTTCGCACTCACGCTGCACGAGGTGCGCGTGGCAGGTCGCGACTATCCGATGCTCGACATTTCGTCGCCGCAGGCCGCTGTCACGGCGGTCGATTCGGTGGTATCTGGCGCACTTGAGGCCGCCATCGCGGAGTTTGGCGCGGCGAGCAACATGGTGGGGCGCATGCTTGGCATTCGGCCGCCGGCCGGTGTGACGGGTGTTTCCGCTGCTGAGTTGCTTCGTGATCCGCTGGCCGAAGTCACGCGGTACTGGCGCGATCTGGCGAGTACGGCGCCGGCGATGTCTGAAGTGCTCGGCGCGCTCCAATCGTTGATCGGCGACGTGGCCGTACCAACGGTTCCTGGAAACGGATCAAAGGCTGTACCGTGGAGGATAGCCCTTCGTTTGCCGCTCGTGGTGCTTATATGGCGTGATGCTGGCGCGTTAGTTGTAGAGCTAGCGGTTGATGTCGAAACGCCGGTTTTGGACGGAATGGTCGCGACAACTACGCTGCGAGGCTCGCTGCTACGCCTCCAGTTTGATCCGATCGCGGTCACGTTTGTGGGCGCGGCCCGAGCGGTGCTTGAACTGAAAAACGTCGATCTGACACCGCTCAAACTCGAACTAGGAACGCTTGAGCTGTCAGCGCAGTCGATTCGGGGCGTGGCGAACTGGAGCGCGTCCGCCGGTCTGCAGATGGAGATCGAGGCGCCAGAATCGCTCGCCACCATCACCCTGCCCAACGCGGTCACAGCGTTTCCACTGCCGCTCCCCATACGTGGACCGGACGGTCGCTTCACTGTGCCGCCCGAACTCTGGCCAGACGCACAAGCGCTAATTGTCGCGCTTGCCGGTCGTGTCCAGATGCCGGTTGTCGACGAGTTCTTCAAACTGCTTGGCTGGACTGGTGACGTTGGCGCGGAGCTGTCACTGGCCACGCTGGTTGCAGGCGATGCAGAAATGGCCATTCGCGAATGGCTCGCCGACCAGGCACTCGAGTGCGACAGAGTGCGACAGGTGATGGGCATTATCGCGCGATTGTTTAGCGGCGGTCAGGTAAACGCCGCGCTTGGGTCTGGCGGCGTTCGCTCACCGTACTTCGCCCCGGTCGCGGGTGACTCGCGCGCACCGGGCGTGGTTTCTTGGCTCGTACCGCCGTGTCCACCGCGCACCGATTTTGGCAAAGCTCTGCCGGCATTGCGCGCGCCGGACACACCGGAAGATGGTGCGTCGATGGCGGTGCGACTGACGCTCGCATCCGAGCAGCTTCCCGACCTTCGTGATCTGCTGACCAATCGCGATTCGCTCGGCATTGGCTTTGAGCAGCTTGTGTCGCGATGGATCGACACTGACGGTGTCATTGTCGCGCCCCTGTCTATTCCGGCAGACGTGACGCTGTTGCGGCAGGACGGCATGTCGTATGACGATATGGTCGCGGATGGTGCGAGTGGATTGCTGGTTTCGCAACTCTTTAGCGTCGAACCTGCAACCGTGGTGCATGTTGGTTGCGAGGAAGTGTGGCGCACTGATCGTCCCGCTGGTCGAGTGGTAGATGCAGTTGGTGGCACTGTCACAGGAAGTATCTCCGCAGCGGGTACCGGTGAGTGGTTCGTTGCGCTGCCAACGGCAATTGCGGCCCGCGCGATGCGCACGGATCGTGACGCGGTCGCGGAACAAGCAGACCGATTGCGGCGTGTATTGGCAGCGCGAACGGCACCGATCACGATCGTCGCGTACGGTGCGTGCGCTGCTGCTGCGCTGCGTGTTGCACTCAATAATTCATTGATCGCGGAAGTCGCGACGGTTGGCGCACCGTGGACAGCACCGAGTGTCAACGCATTTCGGAGCGGGTTAAGCGCCGATGCGTTGCGCGTACTCGAGCGCTTGCTTCGTGACGGACAAGCGTCGCAGCCGCCATTGCAACGTGCGATCGCGGGAACGCCGCGAGAGGTGATGCGCGATGTCATTACGCGCGCATTCGCCGTGGCCAGCGACGACGAAACATTACCGAACGCCGGAGCTGAAGCGCGTCGCGCAGGATTGCGTTGCAGTGCGATGTTTGGCGCGCTTGATGAGGATTCGCTACGTCGCGGTATGGGTGCGGTGCTTGACGCGGGTATCGATGCGCGGTTTGCTACGGCGCGTGAGGTTAGCAACGCGACGGCGCCACGCACCGCCTTGCATGTCGGTGTGCAGATACCTGTGCTGGCCGCAGATATTGCAGGAATTCGCGTTGGCATTGGTGCGACGCTGAATCTCGCAACACTCGAACGCGACACGGCGCGTGCATTTAAAATCACCACGGCGCGTGCGGTCACAATCAACATTGAGTTGGGCGTTGTTGACGGTTGGTTAGTTGGCGGACCAAGCCCCGAAGCAGGTGATGTGGATCTGCGGCGCATGTCTGCGCATGTCACCATTCCGTTTGACGGTTCGGCGGGCGACACCGAGTTCGTGTTGTACGAAGCGAGTGGACTTGGTGCGTTTCGCGAACGGTGGGTTGTGCGTGCCGATGCTGACGGTATCTCGGCAACGCGTGCGCTCCCTGAAGTGCGCGCAGTCGTATCCGCAGTCATCGCGCGGCTTCGTATCGCGTCACCGGCGTTGGGTCAATTGCTGGATGTTGCCGGCCTCATTCGTGATGGCGGATTAGACGCCGCTGGCCTCGATCGTTTGCTGTTTGAGCCGCAGTTGGTTGCCGCGCAAGTGCGTGCACGGGCGCTTGAAGTGGCGGCGTCGTTGCGCACGCTGGTGAGTGGAATGGTGGGCGCTGCATCGCAGATGGAATGGACAGTCGGCAACGCAACGCTGGCGTTGGACTTGGCATCGCGCACCGCGTCGGTGACGGCGACAACTACCGTTGCCAATCGCGCTCCATGCACGGTGTCGGCGACGTTGACTGCGGATGGCCTCGCGACCGCAGAGTGCGCGATTGGCGCATTGGATCCGTTAGCGGGCGGCGTGCGCGTGGTGGCGCGTGCCGGCGCAACAAATACGGTGGCTGTGGAGTGGCGCGGTTCTGGTGCATCACCAACGCGCACAATGGCGTTATTGCCGACGCCCGATGTTGCTGCATTCACTGGTTTCGCGAGCACGTTGGTGCCGTCGTATTTGGCGCACGGTATTGTCGCATCGCTGCGGAACAAGGCGAATGCAACAGCGCGCGCCGCACTCGATGCAGCGCTGGATGCGGCAGCGCTGCTGCACTCTGCAGATACCGCTGGTCGCCGAGCGGTACGCCTGCCGATTGCGCTATTCGACGATGCGTCGGGATGGTTTCTGCAGGGCGCCGAGTCGTGGCGGAGCGACCCGGCTGGGAGCGCGGTCCGCGCGCTGGATTCGCTGGCGCCGATTCTCGCGCCTGCTCGTGGACCGGCGGCTGGATGGCCGATCGCGAACGGAATTTCGGTGCGCTATGTCGCTCTGAGTGGCCGACTGGAGCTGTCGATCGACGCCGCGCTCAACTCCGTAGTAGGCACGGCGGCGGTCGTGACGCGAGTCATCGCGGGTGTCAGAATCGCGAATGACGGTCGCGTGGAGCCACTGCTCGAGACCAGCGTGACCGTCGACGGTCGCGGGTTGCAGCTCTCGGTGACGCCAACGGTTCAGCTCTCATTGGTGCGGTTGGCGCCGGCTCCGTTGCTCGCCATCTACCCGGCGGGTGCTGGTCTGGGCGGCATTTTAACGGCGGTAGGCGACACAGTATTACCGCCAGTTCTGAATGCACTGTCGGTGAAGCGCAACGATGCTGGCGCGACACTGATAAAGCGAGTTGGGCAAGCGATCTTCGATTTGGGTGGAGCGCTCGACCTTCGCGACGCGACAAATTTCACCGCCGCGCAGATCTCGGCG
>JANNWU010000387.1:0-5404 GCA_031408755.1 Gemmatimonadaceae bacterium
GTGAACCACTTGCGATGCTTGAGCGTCTCGTCGGTCTCCGCTTCGAGCTTCTGATCACGAAAACGGCGGACACTCTTAACCGTGGTGGGCGGATGCACATGATAGAGCAACGCTGACGTGCCGGTGAAGCCTTCATGGCCCACTAATTGTTCGGAATACAATCCACCATCGGGACGGCGATGCGCGGTGTGGCGCTTCTGCGGAATACTCCCCAGCGAGTGATAGTAAGGCACAGAAACCTCTGCTTGAGAACGATGGCAATAATGCGCGAGCGCGCGTCAGATGGAGAGCGTTACCGTACGGCGAGCGACAGCGTTCCCTGCCCTGGTGCACTTACGCGCACCCAACTGCCGGGAAGCATTGGCGAATGTTCTGTCGCCATGTCGATGACCGGAAAGATGGTGAGAAGATCGCCCGGGCGCAGTGTGTGACTGCGGAGCGCCGCGCGGGCGAGCGCGAAGAAATTGGCCTGCGTTGGTGCGGCACATGATGTCGCACGCTCGGACTGGACGGGATCGATCACCGGCGTGACGCGACGCAGTTCAAGCGTGGCTGGCGCGCGGCGCGGCACGGCCACGAATGGCCCCACCGCGCCGGGACGCAGGATCGAATCGCCGTCTGATCCCGGCTGCGGCCAGCCGAGCACCAGAAGCGTGCCGATCAGCGCGAGTGCAAGCGTGTTATCGGAGCACGTTTCTGTCGCCTGGATGGTTGCGCCCACCACGGCAGCGAGCCCCGCACGGGCATGCGCCGACTCTGCTCGACCCAGATGATCTCCCGGACCGTGCAACGTGGCCGGATCAGCGAATTCGAGTGCGCCGCTGTGCGCATCCTGCACCACACTGCGTGCGAGCGGAACCGGTGCGACAAGGTGCACGCGTTTCACATCGAACGCGGTCCGCGCAGCACCGTGAACTATCGCACCAGCGGTTCGGCGAAGCAGGTCGATCTGCTCGAGCGCTTCATGCGCATCTGTAATGCCGAGGGGCGACAGATCGATCACCTGCTCGGCATTGGGCGTCAGCAGGCCAACGTGCACTGCGTCGCGCTCATGCGTCACGAAAGATACGAGGCGCAACGCGCTTAGTGCGGTGTGAGAGCGTTCGGCCGAACCGTTCACAGTACACCAATTTCAAGCGACGCGCTCAAAGGTTTCCGCGCAATCCCTGCTCGCGCTCAATCGCTTCGAACAGCGCCTTGAAATTTCCCTTGCCGAAACTGCGAGCGCCTTTGCGTTGAATGATTTCGTAGAACACTGTCGGGCGATCTTGCACCGGCTTGGTGAAAATCTGGAGTAGATAGCCTTCGTCGTCACGATCGACGAGTATCCCCAACTCTTTCAGCGGCTCGAGATCTTCATCGATATGACCGACTCTGTCGAGCAGCGTATCGTAGTACGTCGTTGGTACACGAAGGAACTCAACACCGCGTGTTTTGAGTTCGGTGACAGTCCGAATGATGTCGTCAGTTGCGAGCGCCAAATGTTGCACACCGGCGCCGCGGTAGAAGTCCAGATACTCGTCAATCTGGCTCCGCTTTTTACCCGCCGCAGGCTCATTGATCGGGAACTTGATGCGATCATTCCCACTCGCGACCACTTTCGACATCAACGATGTGTACTCGGTGCTGATATCAGAGTCATCGAAGCTGATGAGATTCCGGAATCCCATTACGTCTTCGTAGAACTTGCACCAGACGTTCATCTTGCCCAACTCAACGTTGCCCACACAGTGATCGACGTACTGAATGCCGACCGGTTCCGTGATCAACTCTGACGTGCGTGGCTCGTAGCCAGGCATGAACACACCGGTGTAGTCACTGCGCTCGACGAGCGTGTGCACGGTATCACCGTAAGTGCAGAAGCTGGCCGTAATCACGCGGCCATGTGCATCCTCGTGCACTTGCGGCTCGCGCCACACCTTAGCACCGCGCTCGACGGCCAACCGGAACGCCTCGCGCGCATCATCAACCCACAAGGCAATGTCTTTGACGCCGTCGCCATGAAGGCGCACATGCTGATTGATCCAGTGATCAGGATCGAACGCGCTGGTGAGAATCAAACGAATTTTGTTCTGCTGCAGCACGTATGAGCAGGTCGCTCGCTCGCCGGTTTCGGGGCCGCGATACGCGACAAGCTGATAGCCGAAGGTTGTCCGGTAATAGTGCGCCGCTTGTTTCGCGTTGCCAACTAAAAACTCGACATAATCGGTGCCATTGATCGGAAACGTGTCATGCGTTTCCGTGCTATCGGGACGAGTCTGCGTAGCCATTAGTGCTGTGCCTCCAGAAAGCTGCGCAAGTCGGCCTCGCTAATCGCGGGCTCGCCTGGCGCGACGTTACTCAGTTTGCCCTGCTTCATCCATTCAGCCAACCGACCAATCTCGGCAAACAACTGCTCGAAATCTCGCACCACAAACAGCAAAGGCTGATAGCGATCAATCTCGAACGATTGGTTGATCATCCACTCCATCTGCAACGGAACGCGCTGCACCATTGGGCTCTCTATCGAGTGCGACATCTCCCCAAAGCTACTCAGCAGCCCGCTACCGTACACCTTGGTGTCGCCGGCGCTGTCCTGCATTAAACCGAACTCGATGGTGAACCAGAAGAAGCGCGCCATCGCCTGCTGGATGGACGTCAGCGTGCGGAGCTGTTCATCCCGGTCCGTGATGCCGCGGACGATCTCCGCTGCAAGGTGGGCGCATTCGCCAAAGCTCACCAGTGTGTCGGCAAAGGCGCGGTCAGTGTGCATAGGCACATGCCCCGCGATATCGTGAAAAATGTCGGGCTCGGGCAGGTAGTCGAGCACCGCGCCGTCACGGATGGTGATGGTGGTTGGGAACTCGCGATTCCGGAGGCAGTCGAAAAACCGAAACGCCGGCACGTACCCGCTTACCGGGCGCGCACGAAAGCCAGTGCGTGGCGACATGAATTGGTTCACATCCTCAAGCCGTGGCACTCTCGCGGGGTCTAGTTTCAGCGTTGCGAGTCCTTCCAGAAATCTCGCGTTCGCATACCGCTCCCACCGCGGCTGCATGCGTGCATAGAGACGCGACCACGTGTCATGATTGGCCTGACTGTACAGCTCGTATGGCTGCTCGATGTACAGGTCACCGCGCTGTTGCGCTGCCTCAATGAAAGGGGCGTTCGCGGTGGTCAAGCCCGGCGGTTCTGCGGCAGCGTCAATCATGGGGCGAACGGAGTCGTGAATTCAAGAAACGAGAGATGCAGGATACGACAAGCTACCCACAACCTTCTGCGGCAGACGCGCAGGCAGATATCTTGACCGATCGATTTTATGACCCACTCTCGAGTTTGGAGCCGTTGCATGCCCAGTCGTCTGATCCGGCTGTACACCGCAGTGCTGGCGCTGTCGACGGCCGCCCCCCTCTTGATTCACGCCCAACGCATGACACCACCTGTTGCCGCCAAAATTCCCAAAGTTGACACGTTGCATGGTGACGTGGTCACCGACAACTACGCGTGGTTTCGGGATAAGAATAATCCGAAAGTGATTGCGCATTTGGAGGCCGAAAACGCGTACACCGACGGGATGACAGCCGGAACGGCATCGTTACGCGACGCGCTGTATGCGGAAATGGTTGGGCGTATCAAAGAAACAGACTTGAGCGTGCCAACTTACGATGCGCCGTACTTCTACTACACGCGCACGCAGCAGGGCCAGCCATATCCGATCTACTGTCGCAAGCTTCGCTCGTTAGACGCGGCAGAGGAAGTGATCTTCGATCAGAATGCGGAAGCAAAGGGACGAAAGTTTTTTAGTCTCGGTGGGTTTGAAGTCAGTCCCAATCACGCACTGCTGGCCGTGCTGGTTGATACGACCGGCTACGAAGATTTCACACTGCGCATCAAAGATTTGCGCACCAATCGATTTCTCCGCGACCGCAAAGAAAAGCTCGGTGGCGGACTCGCGTGGGCCAGCGATAACCGAACACTGTTTTACTCCAGCACTGATAGTGCCAAGCGCAACGATCGCGTGTGGCGCCACACGGTCGGGACGTCGGTACGCACTGACGTGGCTGTGTTTCACGAACCCAATCTGCTCTTCAACGTTGGATTGCAGCGCACGCGCAGTGGGCAGTTCATTCTGATTTCGGCGGGGAGCTTCACGTCAAGCGAATTTCGCGCGATAGACGCGGCGAATCCGTCGCGTCCGGCACGAGTGATTGCAGCGCGCAAACCAGATCTGGAGTATGACGTAGATCACGGCAACGGACATTTTTGGATTACTACCAATGCAGGCGCGCCAAACTTCAAGATCGCGCGAGTGCGAGACGACGCAGCAGACCTCTCGCGGTGGGACGACTGGCTGCCAACGCGTACGGATGCATTTGTTGAAGGGGTGACTGTGTTCAAAAACTTTGTTGTGGTTAGCGAACGCCGCGATGGACTGCGCCGCTTACGCGTCACCGATGTCGCCTCGAACACCTCGGCGCACGACGTTAGTTTCCCTGAAGCGGCGTATGGCGTGTCGCTATCGCAAAACCCCATGTTTGACACGCGCTTGCTGCGCTTCAATTACTCGTCGCTGGTCACGCCGAGTACCGTAATTGATTACGACATGGGCACGAAGGAACGAACGATCAAGAAGCAACAAGATGTCCTGGGCGGCTACGACGCTTCCAAGTATGGCGTCGAGCGACGGATGGCACGCGCGCGTGATGGAGCGATGGTGCCGGTGTCGATTGTCTATCGACTGCCACTCGTGCGTGACGGACAACGTCCGCTCTTGGAGTACGCGTACGGTTCGTACGGTGCCAATACAGAGCCAACGTTCAGCGCCAACCGCGTCTCATTGCTGGATCGTGGCGTTGTGTATGCAATCGCGCACATCCGCGGCGGACAGGAGATGGGTCGGGCGTGGTACGACGACGGCAAAATGATGAAGAAGAAGAACACCTTTCAAGATTTCGTCGATGTTGGTGATTTTCTTGTGGCGGAGGGCTACACGTCGCGCGACCGGATGCTGGCAAATGGCGGAAGCGCCGGCGGTCTGCTGATGGGCGCAATCGCAAACATGCGTCCTGAATTGTACAAGGCGATCATTGCGGCCGTTCCGTTCGTAGATGTGATAAATACAATGTCTGATGCCAGTATTCCGCTAACGGCGCAGGAGTGGGAGCAGTGGGGTAACCCCGCCAAGGCTGATGAATACGCATACATGCGCAGCTATTCGCCCTACGAAAACGTCGAACGGAAAGCGTATCCTGCAATGCTCGTGACGAGTGGTTTGAACGACAGTCGCGTGCCGTACTGGGAGCCGACGAAGTGGGTCGCGCGATTGCGCGAGCTGCGCACGGACAACAATCCGTTGCTGTTGCGCATGAACATGGGCGCGGGCCATGGTGGCAGCAGCGGTCGATATGAACGCTTGAAGGAAATT
>JANNWU010000388.1:0-5285 GCA_031408755.1 Gemmatimonadaceae bacterium
AAGCGCGTCGCGATGTAGCGGGCTGCAGATCTACCGACGAGTCGACTCGATCGCTGCCTGCACTCGACGCGTCTGCTCGGACGCTCGTCTCTCAGTGCGGCCCGCGAGGATGGCACTAGACTTCCGGTGTGAGACCCGGCGACGCCGTCACCCGTGCACAGCCGTGCGACGAGTGAGTCCGTCACGTTATTCCCGACCCTACTTGCCCCGCTGACTGCTTATGTCAACACGCACAGAAACCGATACGTTTGGCCCGCTCGAAGTTGCATCAGACCGGTACTGGGGCGCGCAAGCCGAACGGTCGCGTGGCAACTTCAAAATCGGTTGGGAAAAGCAGCCAGCATCAATCGTGCGCGCGCTCGGCATCGTGAAGCAGGCCGCAGCTCTTACAAATATGCAGCTTGGAAAGCTTGATGCGACGATTGGCAAGGTGATCGTCGAGGCGTCGCAGGAAGTGATTGACGGAAAGCTCGACGGCCATTTTCCATTGGTGGTATGGCAAACTGGGTCAGGCACGCAATCGAACATGAACGCGAACGAAGTCATTTCAAATCGCGCGATTGAAATGCTCGGTGGCGTGATGGGTTCAAAGAAGCCGGTGCATCCAAACGACCATGTGAACATGAGCCAAAGCTCAAACGACACCTTCCCGACTGCGATGCATATCGCATGTGCGGAACAGGTGGTCGTGAAGCTCATTCCTGCGCTCGAGCATTTGCACGCGGCGTTGCACGCGAAAGCGATTGCGTGGGCTGACATTATCAAGATTGGTCGTACACACACGCAAGACGCGACGCCCGTCACGCTCGGTCAGGAATTCTCGGGATACGCGCAACAAATCGCGAATGGCATTCAGCGATTGAAGCTGACGCTGCCAGCGTTGATGGAATTGGCGCAAGGCGGAACCGCAGTGGGCACTGGCCTCGCATCGCCGGTGGGATTTGCCGACGCCGTCGCAGCGCAAATTGCCACGCTCACTGGCCTGCCATTCACCAGCGCGCCAAACAAGTTTGAGGCGCTGGCCGCACACGATGCGATGGTGTTTACGCATGGTGCGATTACCACAGTTGCAATGAGCTGCTTCAAGATTGCGAACGATATCCGCTTTCTGGGTTCTGGCCCGCGTTCAGGCTTGGGTGAGTTGGCGCTGCCAGAGAACGAACCTGGCAGTTCGATTATGCCAGGCAAGGTGAATCCGACACAGTGCGAAGCGATCACACAGGTGGCTGCACACATCCTCGGCAACAACGCCGCCATCGCATTTGCCGGCTCGCAGGGTCACTTTGAATTGAACGTGTTCAACCCGATGATGGCGTACAATTTTTTGCAATCAGTACAGTTGCTGGGCGATGCAGCGGTGAGCTTTACGGACAATTGTGTTGTGGGTATCGAACCGCGACTCGACAACATCGCACGCGGTTTAGCGAACTCACTGATGTTGGTGACGCCGTTGAAAGAAAAGTATGGATACGATCGCGCGGCGAAGATTGCCAAGACTGCGCACAAGCACGGCACGACATTGCGTGAAGAAGCAATCAAGGACGGGATTCCGGCCGAGGACTTTGATGCGATTGTCCGACCGGAGCTCATGATCGCGCCGGGTTGAGCCGAGCGGGACGGGTGCGAATGAAGAAGGCGAGATCCACGGACGATGCCGGTCCGTACTTGAACTGGGACGCCATGTTGGTGTAGTTCAGTAGGGGTCGGTGTCTCAGGTCCTCTCACCTGAACGTTTATGTCACGTCGTTTTGCTCAGCTCGCGCGCGGTCTTACCGGCCTCTTGATCTTATCGTGTGCGGCACACGCGCAATCGGCACCCATTGGTTGGACTTCGCGCAACGAGCGCGGCGCGAGTACGTACATGCCGAGCGATGTGCCGTCCGGGCAGTCATATGTGGTTGTCGTGCTTCCGTCGCGAACAGCCGATGTGAACAATCGAGAGACGTGGATGAGCGCACAGGTTGATGCGGATGTCGCGTCGACGGGTGCGCGAGTTCAGCAACGCGGCGAAATACGCGCGTCGACGCCGACGCTACTGTCGACATCACGTATGATACGGAACGCGAACGGCGCGCAGTTTGTCGCGCTGTATTTCGGTGTAGAGTCGTCGCCGGGACAAATCAGACTGGTGCGCGTGCTCGCGAGCTCGGCAGAGGTGCTACGACGGTATCAAGTTCCAACGTCCGAAATTCTTCGCGGCGCTGGCAGTGAGAATCTCCCGACCCGCACGCGCGTGAGTGCGCCGGTCGCGGTGGGTGGGTCACAGTCGACAACGCCCGCGCAGACCACGCCACGCGAGGCAACGTCGGCGCCAGTGTCTCGACCTGTTGCGACGGTCGACGATGATGTTTCGCAAATCCCAAGCGCGCTGCAAGTCAGAACCGCCGCCCCGCGTCGATCATTTATCCGTGCAGGTGGGCGGTTACGCGTTGGTACGTACGCTGGGCAGCAAGTCTCGAGTGATACGCGAGAAGTGGTTGGTGAGCTGACAATCTCGCTCTATGCCAACGCTGAGTTTCGCCAAACATGGACGCGCAGCAAGCAAGACCCTCGCGAAGATGATTTTGGCTATGATCCCGCAACCGGCCGGATTGATCTGAGCTGGGGCTCGTTGATGGACATTGTGAATAGTCGCATCGATCCTGATACAGATTTTGCGATCATGGGCGTTGGTGCCGACGGCACGCCGATGCTCTACGCGGAGAATGATCGCGGATTCCGCACGGTCATTACGGTGATGAAGTACGTGGGACCAAACCAGATACCATCACCATCCGCGCAGAAGGCGATGGTCGCGGCGGCAGAGGCCGAGGCAGAGCGATACAAGCATGTCGTGCCGGCCGGGCAAGGCATCCAGGATGCGCAGATTGCCGCTGTGTATATGCATTCGGAAATGCATCGGACGGTAGGTCTAAGCATGCAGATGGGTGTCTGGTCAACGCTGTCGCTATACGTGCTACTGAACGACGGAACAATTCACGATGGGATGCCCGTCGCACCCGACGAGATGGATGTGATTACCAGCCGTCGCCGCGAACCGCAGACGTGGGGTCGTTGGCGTCGACAAGGAAACGACGTTTTCGTTGCGTGGAGCGTTGCACCGACTCAATGGAAGAAGCTTGAAGGGGAGCAAATGGTGAAGTCGCGGAGCACTGATGTGTTGCGCGGTCGGTTCAGCGGCGGCGAATCACGAGCCTCTGGTGATGTGGGTAGCTACTCGCTTTACGGCGTGACGTTCGGTGCGAATAATCGGTTCGAGCTCGACTCGCGCGGTGGCACTGGCACGGGATCGTTCACGCAAACTACGTCAGGCACGAGCATCCAGACTACTCGCGACGATAATGGATCGGTCACCAGCGCGTCGACACCAAGTGCGGTAGTCAGCAGCACGTCGACCAATGCGAATGCAGCGCGAACCGGAACGTATCGCGTAAATGGCTGGAACATTGAAATGCGATTTGGCAACGGGCGCGTAGTACGGCAACCGTTCTTCTTTCTTGACAGTGAGAAAGATGCGATTTACTGGGATGGGAAAGTGATCAACTTCGACACGGGACGATGATGCACGCGAAACGAGCGTTCTCCACGCGCATCTCCGTGCGGCGGCAGATGCTTCGGGCTGCACCGCGCTTCGCTGCGATGATGTGCATCGCGGCACCGCTCACTGCGCAACGCCCTGCCCCACCGAAAAGTTGGACCATTGACACGACGGCTGGTAAACCGGTTGGCATACGTCGTGGCGGCATGATGAGCACTGACACGCGCGTCGAACTACTTGGTCCTGTCGATCGTGATGCGACGCCGTTAAACGATTGGCTTCGCGACTTCGCGCAGAGGAATGCGGCGACGATAGGCAGTGTGGTCATGCCGGCGAAGGACACTGTTGCGGTCAGCGCGATCGGCGGGCAGCAGGTCGCGGTTGCGGCGTATGCTGTGACAACAGCCGAGGGCAACAAGTATCTTTCATACAGTGTGCTGCAGTCGGTGCCAAACGGGTCGCCAGTGATTGTGGTGCGTACCACGTTTGGCGACGCGCTGACGCTCATGCGCGTGTATAAATCGAGCGTCGAAGCCGTCATGCCATACGTGATTGCACCGATGGCAAGCATGCGCAACGCAGAAACAGTCGCCCTCGCGCCTCGCGCCGTCACGTCATTGCGCGCGCCGTCGGGGCAAGCATCCGGCGCACAGCCTGCGACCACGACCGAAGTTCCAGTGACTGCTGGTGCTGATTCCGCTGTCAGCGTTGGAGTAAATGACGCAATCGCGATGCTCGATTCGGTGAACACCGCATCTGCCAGCCCGCGTTCGACGACGACGACGCGCGGCACACGACGCGCATCAACGACAACACCAAGTGAGCCACGCACCGCGAGCACCACTGCAACGAGTGGACCGGGAATGGCTCGCGCGCAGGACGTGCAGCGTGTGGTGTTTTATCAATGGGGCGACCTACAGTATCATCCTGTCGTGCTCTTCAAAGATGGTTCGACCTTTGATCTGGACGAAGAGCCGATTGAACAGGTGCACATCGCGCGGAGCAAGGCTGCAGATCCCAACAAGTGGGGTCGGTGGCGCAACCAAGGCGCGACGTATTTTCTGACGTCAGGCGGCAACGGCACAACGAGCGACTACGAACTGGGTGGTGGTGGGCTTTACACTGCGGTGCCTGCTCCAGCATCGACCACGCTGAACGCCAACTATAAATCGGTATCCGGCAGTTCGATGGGCGAAATGTCGACACTGCTCACATCGACGCTGCGTTTTCTACCCGATGGGCGATTCACCAGCGGCAGCGATTTTGCTGCGGTTGGAAATGGGCAAACCTCTGGCGTGACAATGGCCGGTGGTTCGAGCAACGCCAACGCAGGCCGCTATCGCATCAACGGCTACAGCATCGAGTTGCGCTACAACAGCGGCCAGGTGAAGTCGTATTTCTTTGCATTCAGCACGTCTGGCGCCGCGGCGACTCTCGATCAAGATATGATCTTCATTGGCGACACGGCGTACATCACGGATAACTAGGACAGGGCGCAATCCGATTGGCCGCATGCGATGGGCGCGAGGCGGCCGCGAACCGGCGCGAGGGCGTATATTTCGGTTTACGTCGCATTCTGACGGAATGCGGCAACGATTTACCCCAGATTCGCGTCAAACCTTGATGAGCCTCCTCCGCCTTCCGATTGCCCTGGGCGCCGCTGCAATGATGGCGGCCTGTGCAACACCGCGCGCAGCCAACACAGGGTTCGTGATGGGACAAGTTGGAGCGACAGCCCGCGCGCGCG
>JANNWU010000389.1:0-2420 GCA_031408755.1 Gemmatimonadaceae bacterium
CCGCGCGCATCGCAGGAAACAAAATCACGTCGCGAATATGCTGCGTACCAGTCAAATACATCAACAACCGGTCAATACCAATTCCCACGCCACCAGTCGGCGGCATACCGTATTCCATTGCGCGCAAATAGTCTTCGTCCACGCCTGAGGCTTCATCATCACCAGCGGCTTTCAAGCGTGCTTGCGCCTCAAACCGTTGCCGCTGATCAATTGGGTCATTTAACTCGGAGAACGCGTTTGCCATTTCGCGTCCTTCGGCAAACAATTCAAATCGTTCCGTAAGCGCCGGATTTCCGCGTTTCGGTTTAGCCAACGGCGACAGTTCAACCGGGTAGTCGAGCACAAAGGTTGGTACCGTAATCGTGCTCTCAACCAACGCTTGGAAGAGCTCGTCCATCAACTTCGGGCGACTCAACGTCTGCGGCTTCTCTACGCCGTGCTTCATCGCTTCTTGCACCAACGCCGCATCAGTCATCGCAAGCACATCCTGACCCAACGCCGCACTGAGTGAAGGCACCCACTCAACACGACGGAATGGCGTTGCGAATGCCGGAACCGTGTCAGCAGAAATACCCGGCGTCGCACGGACTGCAGTTGCCGCCGCCACAATCAACTGCTCCACGCGATCCATCATCACGGTGTAATCGGCGTACGACTCATAAAACTCGAGCATCGTAAACTCTGGATTATGCGTCCGATCGATGCCCTCGTTACGGAAGTCATGCCCAATTTCATACACCCGATCAAATCCACCAACAATCAATCGCTTCAGATACAGTTCGTCTGCAATTCGCAAATACAGCGGCATGTCCAACGCGTTGTGATGCGTCGTAAACGGACGAGCCGCGGCACCACCGTACAACGGCTGCAACACTGGCGTTTCAACTTCCAGATATCCCAATTCGTCAAGAAAACGACGAATCGCGGACGTCATCTTTGCACGCGCAAGAAAATTTACACGTACTTCCGGATGCACTGCGAGGTCTGCGTATCGTTGACGATACCGCTGCTCCGGGTCTGTAAATCCCGAGAAGCGCACCGTCTCGCCGTCCACGACCTGCTCCTTCGCAAACGGTAATGGCCGCAACGTCTTGGCGAGTAACGTGAGCTCGGCGCATTGCACCGTCGTTTCTCCCGTTCGCGTGCGCATCAACGTTCCCGCAACGCCAACGATGTCGCCGAGGTGCAGTTCTTCGAAGACCGCCCACTGCTCTGCGGGCATGTCATCTTTGCGAAAGTACGTCTGGAGCTTGCCACTGCTGTCGCTGACATGCGCGAACGCCGTCTTGCCTTTGGAGCGCAACGACACCAATCGACCGGCAATACGAACCGCTGGACCAGTGTCGGCGTCGTCCGCGAGTAGCGCGCGCGCATCAAGCGCGACGTGTGTCCGATTGTACGAGTACGCAAAAGGGGCGACACCGCTCGCAACCAATCGGTCAAGCGATGCACGCCGATCATGTAAGACCTGACTGAGTTCGTCGGTATTCACGGCAGTGCGATTCCCAAGGTCAGGTGATAACTCACTTCGCGGGTTCTCCGGCCTGTTTCAAATAGGCTTCGATAAATGGATCAATTGCGCCGTCCATCACCTTCATCACATCAGGAATCTTTAACTCCGTGCGATGATCGTTCACCATCGTGTACGGCTGAAAGACATAGCTACGGATCTGACTCCCGAATGACACATCGGCTTTGCCCGCGTCGAGCGCCGCTTTCGCCGCGGTTTGCTTGTCCGCTTCAATCTGATACAGGCGATTCTTTAACTGCTTCATCGCCGTTGCTTTGTTCTTAAACTGCGACCGTTCGGCCTGCGATGCACACACGACACCGCTCGGCATGTGCGTGATTCTCACGGCAGACGATGTCTTGTTAACGTGCTGACCGCCTGCGCCGGATGCACGATACACATCAATGCGCAGATCTTCATCGCGAATTTCGATATTGATCTCGTCATCCACAACCGGATACACAAATACCGACGCAAAACTTGTGTGACGGCGCGCCTGCGAATCAAATGGCGAGATACGAACCAGACGATGCACGCCGGCTTCCGGGCGCAAAAAACCGTACGCGTACTCACCAGTGATCTCGAGCACGGCGCCCTTTATTCCCGCCTCTTCACCCTCGCTCAAGTCGAGCATCGACAGCGTGTAACCTTTTCGCTCTGCCCAACGCGTGTACATGCGCATGATCATCTCTGCCCAATCCTGCGCTTCGGTACCGCCAGCGCCTGCCGAGATTTCTAGTTGCGCGCCGCGATGGTCATCTGGACCGCGCAGCAACGAGCGCAACTCGTATGCGGCAATCTGCTCGCGGACGCTGTCTGCATCGCGCGCGAGGTCTGACTCCATCGTCGTGTCGGGCTCCACTTCCAGAAGCTCGAGCATCTCACGAGCATCCGCGACACCGCGCGACAA
>JANNWU010000390.1:0-8061 GCA_031408755.1 Gemmatimonadaceae bacterium
CCAGCCCGGTGACGAAGTGCGCAGCATCGACTGGAATGTCACGGCGCGACTGCAGAAGCCATTCGTGAAGCGTTACGTCGAAGAGCGCGAACTGACGGTGTATCTCGTGGTCGACTGCTCTGCATCGGCGCACTTTGGAACAAAATCGCGATTCAAAGATGATGTTGCGCTCGAAGCGGCCGCGGTGCTTGGACTGTCCGCACTTCGCAACAACGATCGCGTGGGCCTGTTGGCCTTTACCGATCGCATTGAGCACGCGGTGGCACCGAGCAAGGGGCGGCGCCACGGGTTGCGACTGCTACGCGATCTACTCGCGCTCAAACCAGTTGGAACAGGAACCAGCCTCTCACTTGCCTGTGAACAAGCGCAACGTCATCTCACGCATCGCTCGCTGGTGTTCGTGATCTCTGACTTTCGCGATACGGATGCTGGTGCAGCGCTTCGTCGTCTGGCCGCGCGACATCAGGTTGTGGTCATCACGGTTGATGATCCGGTGGAGTTGGCATTGCCAGCGGCTGGTGTATTGGTCCTTGCCGATCCTGAGTCTGGCGTGCGGGTTGAGGTCGACACCAACGATGCTGCGTTTCGCCACCGCTATTTCACTGCGGCGGTGAATGCCGCAGCGGTGCGCGCGAGCGTGTTCGCAACGAGCGGAGTGACACACGTTGCGCTGCGCACCGACGAGAGCATCGTCGAACCATTGCTGGCGTTCTTTCGTCGTGCCGCGCCACGCCGACGCGGTGCTTAGCGTGCCAGTGCTGCGCGTCACCCAACGTGTCGTGCTGGCTCTCGCGTATGCTTGCGCGACAGCGTTCGTTTCAATAACTGCGCAATCGCAAGTGCCGGCGCAGCTGACCGGACGCGTGATCGCGCGGGTGCAGCCAGAGACGGTCACGGTCGGTCAGCCATTTGTCGTAACGCTGCGCGTAATTCCACCTGCGTTAAGTCAAGCAATTGCACCAGCAGTGCCGGATACAGGCGGTATGGTGGAGCCACTTGATCCAGCAAATGTGATACGGCGTGGCGACACGTTGCTTGTCCGCTATCGATTGATCGCGTGGCAAACGGGCGTACTCTCCATTCCACTCGGCCCGGTGCTCATGCGCCGCGATTCAGCGGAGCTGTCGGTGCCGGTCGAGGCGCGTGTGGTCGTGGCGTCCGTGCTACCGGCAGACACCGCCAATCGCGTACCGAAAGATGCGCGTGACTTGTTTCCGCTGGCAGAACCATGGTGGAATCGGATGTGGGCGTGGGCGCTCGCAATAGCTCTCGGGATTGGCCTTGTGTGGTTGTTCGAGCTCTGGCGCCGCCGTCGGAAACGTTCTCCTGCGGTCCTGCCAACTCCGCTGGCTCGTGCGGAGGCGGCTTTCGCGAGGTTGGACGCTCGGCAGCTACCGTCTGCTGGCGAAGGAGCTCGGCATGTTGCGCTCGCTGGTGAAATTGCGCGTGAGTATCTGTCGGAAATTAGCGTTGTGCTGCCGCTAGCGCTCACCAACGCGGAAGCGGTGATCGCGGCGCGCGCTGTTGATGGTGTGCCTGATGCGTTGCTTCGCGAAGTTGCAACAGCGATTGATGATTGCCGCTTTGGCGGTGATCGCGTGACGGCTGTGAAGGCGCAGCAGGTTGCCGAGTTAGCACGAGAATTTGTGCGTGAAACGGATCGGCTTCGTAGCACAGTTTCTGTGCGTGCTGCCTGATGCTGCAAGCGCTGTCCGACTGGTGGACCGAACTTGCGCTCTCGGTTGCAACGCCGTGGGCGCTGCTTGCGCTGTTGGTGCTGCCGATTGTCTGGTGGATGCGTCGGAAGGTGACAGTGCACGCGATGCCGTTCGCATCACTCGACACTGTTTCCGCGGCAAAACCAAAGTCGAGCAGCGTTCGACGATGGTTGATGCGCCTTCGACTGCTCGCGCTGGCCGGCTGTGTTCTTGCACTGGCGCACCCGTACGCTGTGGGAAGCGAGCGGCGTGAGATCCGCGATGGCATCGATATCATGCTCGCTTTCGATATTTCCAGCTCCATGCTCGCGGAAGACTTTCAGCCGCAGAACCGGTTAGAGGTCGCACGCACACAGGTCAAAGAGTTCGTGCGACTACGTGAATCGGATCGGATTGGGCTCGTGTCGTTTGCTGGCGAGGCGTTAACACAAGTGCCGCTCACGTCGGATCATGAAGTTGTCTTGTCAGGCATTGACCAGCTGCAGCCAGGTCAACTCGACGACGGCACGGCGATCGGCACCGCGATTGCTACGGCTTCAAATCGACTTCGCTCCGCGCGCGGAAATGCCAAGGTGTTGGTGCTGCTGACAGACGGCGTCAACAACCGCGGTCAAGTGGATCCTCGCACCGCTGCGCGCGCGGCGGCAGCGTTTGGCATTCGCGTGTACGCAATTGGTGTGGGCACAGAAGGCATGGCGCCTGTCCCTGTGGGCCGCGGCGTCTTTGGATTGCGATACGAGACACAGCGTGTCGAGATTGACGACGTGCTGTTGACCGAAGTCGCGCGGGCAACTGGTGGCCGGTACTTTCGCGCGAAGGATGCGGCGGGGCTCGAGCGCGTCACACGTGAGATTGATCGACTTGAACGCACGCCTACGCTCGCACGGAAACCGTTACCGCGTTCCGAGTGGTATGTCATTCCCGCAACACTCGCCTTCGCGGCGTTGATGTTCGAAATGTTACTACTGTGGCGCCGAGGACCCATTCCGTGAACAGTTCTATGCCGATGATACTCGCCATGTTTGCGCGAGCGTGGATGCTACCCGTTGCCGCGATCGCGTGCCTCATCGTGCTCGCGATTGGATGGCGCGCGGATGCACGCAGGCGCCGTCGACTTGCGCAACTCGGTGATCTGCCGGTGCTTGAACGCTTGATACCAAACTCGCGCAGTTCGTTCGCTCCGCGAGTGCGGGCAACCATGCTTGGACTTGCGACACTTTGCCTTGGTATCGCACTCGCTGGGCCGCAATGGGGCACGCGCGAAGAGCGTCGCCGAGACACGGGAGTGGATGTTGCCCTTGTACTTGATGTGTCGGCGTCCATGCTAGCGAAGGACGAATCACCGTCGCGCCTGGATCGCATGAAGTCCGACGTGCAGCGTCTCCTCGCAACCATGCCTAGCGCGCGAATCGCGCTGATCGTGGTCGCTGGACGAAGTTACGTGCTGACGCCACTCACGGCGGACCACGATGCGATCGGAATGTTCCTGGAAGGCATGGATCCGGGCATGGTGAGCCAAGGTGGCACCGCGATTGGTGATGGACTGCTACAGGCGACACAACTGCTTGGTGCAAGTCAGCGCGGTGCCGATCGCGCGGTGATTGTGATGAGCGATGGCGAGACGTGGGACAATGACGGCGCTGTGTCAGCAGCGGCGCTGAGTGCGAAAGAATCTCGCCTCGCTGTCGTCACCGTCGCGTACGGAACCGCCGCCGGTGCAACCATTCCGGTTGCAGGCGGTGGTGTGAAGCGCGATGCTGACGGACAACCTGTGATAACGCGCGCGAGTCCTAGCACGCTTGGTGCAATTGCTCGCGTCGCGGAGGGCGTGTTCATTGATGCAAAAGCGCCGGATAGACCAGGACGCATTCGGGATGCCTTGCGGCGTTTACGACAGACTGAGCGCGTGTACAGCGCCGGTGCGTCGCCAATTCAGCGTTATGCAATTTTCCTGTGGCCAACATTTGCCTTGCTGTTCTTTGACGCAATTTTCGCAGAGCGTGCGGCGCGTCGACTGAAGACTGGGCTCTCCTCGGCAGCCACGGTCACGATTGCGCTCATCAGCACGGTAGCCTCCGTTGGCGCACAGACACCTGCCGTGGCGCGGGGGGATCCAGTCGCGCTGTATCGCGAACATCGTTACCAAGAATCGGCTCAGGCATTCCGCGTTCGAGTGGCGCAGGGTGACCGTTCGGTGCGCTCGGTGTTCAACTTAGCGACGGCGCTACTGCAGGCTGACTCCATTCCTGCTGCGACAGATTTGTTGGAGCGAGTCGTGTCAATGTCACCAGATGCCGATCTTCGCTTTCGCGCACTGTTCAATCTCGGTTTGGCAAATCTGCGCCGTGCGCGGGCCGCGTCACCGACTGACGCGGCGCCTTACTTCACATCGGCCGTCGCAGCATACAAGCGCGCACTGCGCACGCGCGCTGAGGATCCCGACGCGAAATGGAATCTTGAGCTTTCGTTGCGAGAGCAGCAGCGCAATAGCGGTGGCGGTGGTGGCGGAAATGGTGAGCCACCACCGCAACCTCCACCGCCAAGTAAGGGACAGCAGCAGTTGGATAAGCAACGCGCAGATGCTGTGTTACGAAGTGCGTCTCGAGATGAACGCGACGTACAGACGCGCAAGCAGCGCGACGGCCAGCGTCGCGAAGCACCGAACGGGCGAGACTGGTGAGCATCGGCCTTGGTATTTTGCTGCAAGTCGCTGTGTCGGTGCAAGTAGCCGACACAATCGCCGCGCGAACACCAGCGCCGTTGATGATTCGTGCGACGGCGCCGGGGAACACTGCGCCTACTGTGTCGCGACCCAGCGTATCCGGAGCGTCGCTCTCACTGGTGAGTGAAGTGACGCGACTCGGTGGTGGCTTTGGGCAAGCTGTTGCCACGCGCGAAGTGCGCTACGTGCTCCGCGCAGCAAGCGCTGGAACATTATCCGTCTCGGCAGTGGTTGCGTCGCTCGGTCAAGAGCGGGCTGTCAGCGTAGCGCAGGAGGTTGTCGTGCTCCCGCCGCCGAGCAAAGTCGTGCCCGCGATTGTGGCACGCGCACCAGTGTCACGCCAGAAAGAATTCAATTTTCACGCAATCGTATCGCCTGACACGGTTTGGGTCGGTGAGCAGGTGACGATGGAAATCGGAATTTTCATTGACGATGAGTTGCGTGCGCGGTTGCAGCGAAATCCCGAGTATGTTCCGTCGGCAGTCGAAGGTGCAGTTGCTTTTGATCTGCCGGTGGCAAACGACAATCTCGCAAATCGTATTGTTGATGGTGCGCGCTACCGTCCGTTTGTTTTCGCGCGAGCACTTTTCCCGCTACGCGCCGGCACGCTCGCGATTCCTGCGGCGCGGCTCGGGTACACGATCGGTGGCCGGACTATGTTCGGTAAAGCGGAACGCCAGACAGCAACGACTGCGGCAATGCGTGTCTTTGTGCGCGAACTTCCAACAGAAGGTCGGCCGTTGTCGTTCAGTGGCGCTGTTGGCCAGTACACGATGACAGCGTCGCTTGATCGGAGCGACAGTCGAGTTGGTGATGCAGTGGAGCTTACCGTTCGCGTGGATGGTGTGGGAAACGTCAAGATGCTACCCGCACCGACAGTGCAAATCGCTGGTGTGACGGCGAGCGTCTCTGGAGAATCGGCGGTGATTGACAGCGCCGATCTCGTCATTCGTGGCAGCAAACTGTTTAAATATCAACTCACACCAACGCAGCAAGGAACGCTGGATCTCGGTTCGGTGCGCTACACATACTTCGATCCGGTTCGCGGAGCATACGCGCAGTTGGAGTCGCCACTTGGCGCGCTGCGAGTGTCGCCTGGTTCCCTTGTCGCGACAGAATCGGAAAGCCAGCAGACCCAATCACTACCGCTGCAAGCGTGGCGCGAGAACTCCGCTGCCGACGTAACTGACCAATGGTGGTACCGCGCGCTCATTCCTGCACTGGGTGCGCCATGGATGCTGTTGGGGGGCGTGCGAATTGCGCGCGCAATGCGTTCGCGCCGTCGACTGGAGCGACGGCGAACACATCGCGGAACCATGTATCCGATGCTAGATGCCGCTGGTGTTCGACGTGCGTTTATCGCTGGTGTCGCGCCAATGATCGCGCTGCGACGGGATCAGCCGATCGCGGCGGCAGAAATGGTGCAGCGATTGCGACGCGTAGGTGTGACACCGAGTGCCGCTGACGCTGCAGGTGCAATCTTGTCGCGACTTGATCAGGTGACATTTGGCTCGAGCATACCAGAGCTCGCCGAACTGCTTCCGACGTTACGGAGTGAATCGGTCGCGGTGCAGGCACAACTTCAACGCGAACTCTCACCCACTGCGCGCCAACGATTGTGGAGTGCTGCCCGAGGACTACCACTCGTTTTCTTAACGGCGGGCGCATTGCTAGCGCAGCAACCAGCGGCGTTCAATGTGGGCGTCGCCGCATATCGGAAAGGTGATTTTTCCGCTGCGGCCGCGGCGTTTGCTTCAGCCGCAGAGTCAGCTCCGCTGAGCACCGCGGCGTGGACAAATCTTGGCGCTGCGCACTGGATGCGTGCTGATACAGCCGGTGCCATCCTCGCGTGGCAACGAAGTGCGCGCCTGGCACCTCGAGGAAATCGCGCCGTGGCTTGGTTGGACGAGCGCTCAACTGTTGCGAGTATCCGCGCGCGCATCGCACCCATTTCACCAAATGATGCGTGGTTGATGCTACTTGCACTGACCGTGTTTATTTCAGTGTGTGGAGCCTACATGCGATTCAGGCGTAAACGCATCAGCAACGTGCTGCTCCTCGCGGCGCTCGCCCTCATCGGCGTAGGTGCGGCACTCTCGCTCGTTGCGCAAGCATCACAAAGCGCTGAGGGTGTTGTGGTGATTCGGCGCGAGATTGCGCTGCGCAGCGAGCCAGTTCTGGCCGGAGAATCCACCGCCCGAGCCAAAGCGGGTGAATTAGGCATAGTGCGCGAGTCTCGTGGCACGTGGCGCCTTCTCGAAGTAAGCACGGGTCGGTCTGGTTGGGTTGAGGCGGATGCGCTCCAATCCATTGCGTTGGCCGATGGGCGCGATGTCGCTGCAGCCGAGTCCCGCATCGCCAGAGAGGGCGCGGTGCCGTAGCTTGCACATCATGTCACGCATCGCGATTCTCGCCTCGGCTGTTGCAGACCAAATCGCCGCCGGCGAAGTGGTCGAACGGCCGGCGTCTATCGTGAAAGAATTGATCGAGAATGCGTTGGATGCGGGAGCGACCGACATTGGCATCGAAGTGGAGGACGGCGGGCGCGGATTGATCCGCATTCGCGATGACGGCTCCGGGATGTCGGCATCTGATGCGGAACTTGCACTCGCTCGACATGCAACTTCAAAGATTCGTTCCGCTGACGATTTGGTTGGTGTTGCGACATTTGGATTTCGCGGCGAAGCGTTGCCAGCGATTGCATCGGTGTCGCATCTCGTGCTCGAAACGGCGGAAGCTGACGGTGAAGGCACGAGAGTTGTCGTATCGCAGGGGGTGTTGCAGTCAACCGAACGCATCGCTCGACGTCGCGGAACGACAATCACCGTGTCGGAACTTTTCCACGCGGTACCAGCACGTCGCAAGTTTCTTCGCAGCGCGCGTGGGGAATGGCGCGCCATCGTCGAACTACTTGGTAGCGTTGCGCTTGTTCGCCGCGATGTTCGTCTCAGTGCAACGCATGACGGGAAGACCGCGTTCAGCGCCGTTCCGGCAAAGGCGCTTCGCGAACGGCTGGCTGCGGTGTGGCCGGGCACAACGCCATCGAGCATGCTCGACGTTGATGACGTGCAAGGCCCGATTCACGTTCGCGGCTTAGTCGAATCACCGTCCAACGTGGGCCTCAGCACACGACGGACGTTCGTGATGGTGAACGGTCGCGCGATTCGCGATACGGGATTGATTCGCGCGGCCGAGTCGGCGTATCACTCCACTATTCCAGCCGGTGCGCGCCCATCCCTGGCGCTGGATGTGCGCGTTCCGGGTGACGTCGTCGACGTCAATGTGCACCCGGCGAAAGCTGAGGTTCGCTTTCATGACCGCTGGGGTATTGAGCGCGTGGTCGAAGGCGCGGTACGCAGGGCACTTGGCGTTGCCGCACAGCAACCGTTGGCCGTATCACGCTTTGGCGGTGAACGAGTGTGGTCTCCCGGCGCCACAACCGTCGACGTTGCAATCTTGCGCGCCGTGCCGGATCCGGCGCCGCTTTTCGCACCCGAGAAGTCGGATGGCCCCGCCGTCGCTCCGGTTCTAGATCAGAGTGTTGATCGCGAGATCGCGCCGATCGAAATTCCGCAGTTGCTGCAATTGCGGCGCACGTACTTGCTCTTTGAGCGGGACGAT
>JANNWU010000391.1:0-3586 GCA_031408755.1 Gemmatimonadaceae bacterium
CGTCTCCACCGAGACGCGCAACTGTATCACCTGCTCGAACCACCTGTCGCACGCGATCGGCCACGGCGATCAGCAATGCATCGCCTTTCGCATGGCCCAACGTGTCATTCACAAATTTAAAGTGATCGAGATCCAACAGCAAAACAGCAACGCTGGATGGTGCTCGCTGCAGGCGATGAAGTGCGTGAGCAACGCGGTCGCTGAACAGACGGCGATTTCCAAGACCAGTGAGCGGATCGCGCAACGCCTGATCGGCAAGTTGCTCTTCCAGTTCTTTACGGTTGGTGATGTCGTGACTGGTACAGACAATGCCATTGATGCTCGGTTCCGCGAGGAGGTTGCTCGCAATAACCTCCAGCCACCGCCAGCGCTTCTCAGCATCACGCAAGCGCACCACCATCGATTCGCGTTGCGAGTCGCCGTGCAACAAGCGATCAAAGCACCGCTTCGCGAGCGACAGATCATCGCGGTGGATATTCGTGATAATTGACAGCCCAACAATCGCTTCTGGCGGCGCGCCAATGATCCACTGATGCGACGGGCTGGCGTACGTGATAACTAAATCAGCGTTGATTATCGACAACATATCGCTGCCGTGCCGCACCAGCGCCGCGAGGCGCGCATCCGCCTCCGCTCGCGCGCGATCAACTTCGGTTGACGTCACGTTACGCACCGTGAGATACTGGCGCGCCATGACGAGGCACGTGACTGCCACCGCCGCAATTGTCGACGTCACAATAACCACATGGTCGTCAAGTGTTACCGCTACCAGCAGTACGACAAAGCAGATGCCGACAAACAGATACGGCACCTTTGATAGCGCGGTATTGCTGGAAGCGCGCGGCGGGTCAGGCTGCAACGCGCTGGTTGTTCCGACCGCAAGCGCCGACCACGTACCGAACCACGCCGCGACAACAAACCACGGTGACTCGCGGCCAACACTGACCGGGAGCGCGAACCAGATATCCGCCAAGAAGCCGAACATCAACGACACACACATCGCGATCGCCCACACCGGCAACGACCCGCGATCCATGCGTGTCCAAAGCAGTGCGATCCCGGCCAGCGTCACCAAATCGATGAGCGGTTGCAGAATCAGCACGAAATCCTGGCCACTATTCAGCGCACGAACACTACCGCCCTGAAATGAGATGATCGCCTGAATTACCGACACGATGCTGATCGCGATGATTGCCGCATCGAGATACTGACGTTGCCGATGAAGTTCGGTGTCGGGCTGCGTCGAACCCTTGAGCACGCCGAGCAGTACGAAGGGCGCGAATACCAGGTTAGAAACATCGGCGACACGCACAGCCAGCGGGCTGTCCACCAGCCAATCGACAAACCAGAGCACTTCGTATGCGAGGTATCCAGCCAATCCAATCGCGATCAAGCCCCAGCCAGCCCGTCCGCGCGGTGTTCCGCGCCGTTGCCAAACCCGCCACGCGGCCGCAATTGGGAGCAACGGTACGACCAAGCCGCCGCACGCGTAATACGGATCAAAGGTTGCGCGCGGAATTACTTGCGACGCAATAAATCCGAGAACCGCCAGCGCAACAAAAACGTACGACGCGCTGATCCAGCGTTGATCGTCGCTCGGTTCGTCTGCGCGAGTGCCGTGCATGAGTTCTTAGTACCGACGACGGCTGAAGCGCGACAGGTTGACGGTCCAGATGCGGAGGGTCGACTTTCGGGCAACCAACATTCAGTGCCCACCTGCAGTGAAGTTAACCTTCGCCGCACGCCAGCCGCCACATGGCACGCCACGAAGTCGCTTGGCACGCTGCGCCAAACTGCCGATGTATTCGATATGACGCAGGCCAGTCGCGTTCGTCACAACACGACTGGCCTGCCACACTGTCCGTGCACCAATTCCGCTAGCGGCGCCGACGCGTCTCCAACTGCAAGTCATCAAGCAACTGCGTTGCTACCACTTCACGCCCATCGGGCAAGAAGTAGCGAAGCTGCACACGACGGTTTGTTGCCAGCGAAACAACGTCCATCTGTTCGCTTGCTAATTGCGACTTGCCACGGGCTACAATCTCGACGCGTGACGCCGCAATTCCCTTCCCCAATAGATACGTCATCACTGACGTTGACCGCCGACGTGAAAGTGCATTGTTGTACGCGACACTCGCACGTGGATCGGTGTGCCCTTCAAGCACAATCCGAACATCAGGGAAGCGTTGGAGCGAATCCACCAAAACATTCAAGACTCGTTGCGACGCCGCTGACAAATTGTGCAAATTCAATCCGAAGTGCACCATGCTCGGAATCCCACGCAACACCGGCGCGGCCGCAATTGCTACCGGCGGCGCAATTGTCGGGGGCACTGCACGAGGCGCAGGAATTTGTGGTAACGCGGGTGGCGCAACTGCCACAACTTGCGGTGGGCTTGCTGCGGGACGTAACGCAGAGGCGATCACACTCGCCTTCGCCTCCCACGCCGCACACGTCGGCGCACCCAGTAACGAATGTTCGGCGCGCACCAACGCCATCTCCAAATCGATCACGCCCTGTTGCGCATCGCCAGAACGTCGAGCCACATCGACCACGGCCCAGAGCTGCGGCGCGCGAGTGCGCGGCATTGGCGACGTATTCGACGATGCCGCCAATAGCAGTGTTGTCAATGCACCGTCATCATTCCGCTCATACGCTTCCCGCGCCAAACTCACGTACGCCTGTCGGCGAGCATCGCCTTCCGCGCTCATCATCAGCGAATCAAAACGCGCTTCGTCACGCGCCACCACCTCATCCGACATCCGCAGCGCACGAGGCGCCATTAATGCAGATGATAGCGGAGCCATAGACACGCAACCAGTCAGCGTGAGTACCGTGAGCGTCGCGCGCCCGAGATATCCGACCTTCATCGTGACGCTCCCTGTGCAGCGCCGCCCTTTCCAAAGAGCGACTCGTCAAACTTGAATCCGAATTCGAGATAGGCGCCGCGCTGCGTGTAACCAAGCGAAGCAAAGTCACGATCTGTGAATCCGAAGAGATTGTATCCACCAGCCAAGCGCAGATTGCGCATCACAATCACACCTAACTCTGCACCCGCTCCGTAGCGTCGGCTGTTGAAGCCACCGTTACCAAGCACCGAGCCAATGAAGCCCACATCAAGACGCTTCGAGACATCGTAGATGGTGCGCGCCATCAGCAAGTGCGCGCTGCTCTTCGTGGTCACCGCATCCAGGCGATCGCTCGCCAACTTCGCAGCGTAGCGCGTGGAGAACGTCAAGCGTGGCGTGCTCTGAATGTTCACCACCGCAGCGGCCACATTCGACATGGTGCGTGACGTCGGCTGTCCAAGCGCATCGGTCTGATCGAGACGATTCTCGATGCGGAACAATGCATTCACACGGTTCCGATCAGTCTGGCGCCATGCCAGCCCAACCTGCGAGCGACCACGCATTGCGCTGCTCATGACCTGATCCCACAGCGTGCGGCTGAGTAGCGACCAATCACGCGACAGCTTGCGTGCGTAGCCAAACGATCCAAGCAGATTGTCGCCGGTTGGGCTGGTGCGCCATTCCAAACGTGCCGTGGTCTTCGACAGCGCCGGCTTGGTCCATTCGATCGCGCCCGT
>JANNWU010000392.1:0-14365 GCA_031408755.1 Gemmatimonadaceae bacterium
CCTGCTGAAGGAAGTGAAGTACCGGCCGGGGATCGAGGAGCACGACTTCGAAACGAAGACGCGCCACGCTCGCCGGTTCTTAGAAGAAGGCAACAAAGTGAAAGTCACGCTGATGTTCCGTGGCCGACAGATCGCTCACCCAGAACTTGGGAAAGCAGTCGTCGATCGTGTGGCGCAGCAGTTGACCGATATCGCCAAGATTGAGACGGACGCCAAGCTGGAAGGCAAAGCGCTCACCATGATCCTGGCGCCACGATAGGCACGCAGGGAGACTAAATGCCGAAAATGAAGACCCATACCGGCGCTGCGAAGCGTTTCTCCGTCACAGGGACGGGAAAGGTGAAGCGCCGGAAGGCTTACAAGAGCCATATCTTGACCAAGAAGTCCCAGAAGCGGAAGCGTAATCTGCGGAAGGGCACCATTGTCGAAACCAACGGGGAGGCGAAGCGTTTGCGTCGTCTCATCCAAGCCTAAGGAGGAACCGAGATGCCTCGCGTACGCAGTAATCCGGTCCGCCTGAAGCGGAAAAAGCAGATCATGAAGGCCGCGCGCGGTGCTTTCGGCGCGCGTAGCAAGACGTGGAAGGCCGCGAAAGAAACCGTGGAGCGTGGCTGGCGTTACGCCTACCGCGATCGCAAGAACAAGAAGCGCGAGTTCCGTCGCCTCTGGATCATGCGTATCAACGCTGCGGCGCGCATGCACGACATGTCGTACAGCGTGTTCATCTGCGGACTCGAAAAGTCGGGCATCGAGATTGATCGCAAGATCCTCGCCGAGCTCGCCGTCAACGATCCGGCTGCCTTTGCTGCGATCGCCGAGCAGGTTCGCACCGCGCTCGCCGCGGCGTAACGGTTCGCCGGGTTTGCACCCGGCATCCTGATCCGCTTTTATGTTCGGCGGCAGTGCGACCTTTGCGTCCGCTGCCGCCGTTCGTGCATTCGCACTGCTATCTCACGTGTGCGCAACTTTTCAAGCGTGCCTCTGACTCCTACACGATCACTGTGACCACTCTCGCTGCCTTACTTTTGAGCGCTGAAGCGATTGCGCGTGATGGCACAGCGCTCATCAATGCCGCTGCAACTCGGACGGCGCTCGACGAGGCGCGCGTATCGCTGCTTGGTCGTAAGCAGGGCCAACTCACCGCACTGATGTCGCAGTTGACCGCCGTCGCACCAGAAGATCGACGCGCCGTTGGTGCTGCTGTCAATGCGGCAAAAGTGCAATTGGAACAAGCATTTTCCAGCGCAGAAGCCGCGATTGGTCCCGCGCCGGATACATCGCGCCCAGCAGATTTAACAATGCCCGGGCGACCACTCTGGCGCGGCTCAGTGCATCCGGTAACGCTCGTCATCGACGAGATCTCCGAAATCTTTCGTGAACTCGGTTTCACGATTGCGCTGGGCCCAGAAGCGGAAACGGATTGGTACAACTTCGGCGCGCTGAATTTTCCGCCAGATCATCCGGCAATGGAAGCGCACGACACGTTGTATCTCGGCGAACACACGGTGCTGCGCACACACACGTCACCTGTGCAAGTGCGCACGTTGCAGACGTACACGCCGCCGGTGCGCGTTTTGTGTCCGGGCAACGTCTATCGTCGTGATTTTTTCGATGCGACGCACGCGCCAAGCTTCATGCAGATCGAAGGATTGTGCATTGATGAAGGTGTCAGTTTTGTCGATCTGAAGGCGACGTTAAGCGAGTTCGCGCGGCGCTTCTACGCTGGCACGAGCAGAGTACGCCTGCGACCCAGCTATTTCCCGTTCGTGGAACCCGGCGCCGAGATGGATGTGGAAGTCGATTTGGGCGATGGAAAAGGGCCACGGTGGGTCGAGATTCTCGGTTGTGGAATGGTGCATCCGAGCGTGCTTGACGCGGCGGGAATTGACAGCGAGAAGTACAGCGGCTGGGCATTCGGTATGGGCCCAGCGCGTATTGCGATGTCGCGTCACAAGCTGCCGGACATTCGACTGCTATACGACTCTGACGTTCGTTTTCTGGAGCAGTTCGCCCGATGATTATTTCACATTCGTGGTTACGCAGTTTCACACCACACGAGAAGTCGGCCCACGAAATCGGCGAGTTGCTCAACGACCACGTCGTCACGTTGGATGGACTGACTGCCTTACGCACCGATCTCGAACTTATCGTGGTTGGCTTAGTGGTCGAGGCGGGGAAGCACCCTGACTCCGATCACTTGTCGATCACCAAAGTCGATGACGGGAGTGGCACGCTGCTTGACGTGGTGTGCGGCGCACCGAATGTGACTGCTGGTGTGAAGTATCCGTTCGCGCGATCGGGAACGACGATGCCAGACGGACTCAAAATCGAGAAGCGGAAAATTCGCGGACAGACATCGAACGGTATGCTCTGCTCGGCGCGCGAATTGAAACTCGGCTTTGAACACGACGGCATTCTCGCGCTGACAACCGACGCCGTTCCCGGCACGCCGATTCTCCGCGTACTAAGTGACGTTGGTGACATGCAACTGAATTTGGATGTGTTGCCAAATCGTCCCGATTTGCTCTCGCACCGCGGTATGGCGCGAGAAGTTTCTGCACTGCTTGGATCGTCGCTGACGCTCGCGGATTTGTCGTTGGCGGAGCACGATGCTGTAGCGCTGATACCGGTTGTAGCGCATCCGACGCACGCCGCCGCTGACGGTGTCACGCTGCGCATTGAAGACAGAACGAGTTGCCCGCGCTATCTGGCGTTGGTGATTCGCGGAGTAACGGTGGGACCGAGCCCAGACTGGTTGCGCGAGCGACTGGAATCAGTGGGTTCGCGATCGATCAATAATATTGTCGACGCGACCAACTATACATTGCTCGGCCTCGGACAACCGGTGCACGCGTTCGATCTTGCAAAACTTGCGCAGCAGAGCATTGTGGTACGCCCAACGGTCACCGGCGAATCACTGGTTACGCTGGACGGAACCAAACGCGAAGTGCCGGCTGGAACCACGGTGATTTGTGATGGCGAACGTCCCATTGCACTCGCTGGTGTGATGGGTGGGCGCGATAGCGAAGTTACCGAGAGCACGACTGATATTCTGCTTGAGGTTGCGAACTTCGATGCGCGATTTGTGCGCCGCGTGCGTCGCGCTATGAATCTTACGACGGACGCGAGCTATCGATACGAGCGCGGTATCGACAACGCGGCGTCTCCTGATGCGGCGTTGCATTGTGCCGCGTTGATCACGCGGGTAGCCGGCGGTACGGTGACTGCGCGTCTGGACGTGGGCACTCCAGCGCCTGCGCGCGCTACAGTGGTTGCGCGCGTGTCACGCATTGCGAAATTGCTTGGCGATCCGGTGCCGCAAGCGATGGTTGTGAGTATTCTCGAGTCGCTGGGATGTACAGTTGTAAGCAGCGACGGTGACACGCTACACGTCACTCCGCCAACCTGGCGCCAAGACTTGTTGCTTGAAGTGGATATCATCGAGGAAGTTGCGCGGATGCGTGGCTTCAACGTCTTACCGGACGAGTTGCGCGCGTTCCGTCCCGGCACGGTTCCCGATCATCCGATGCACGTTCTTGAGCGGAAAGTGCGTGCGCATCTGGTGGCGCTGGGGTTGGCAGAAACGCGTCCGATGCCATTCACCAAGAACAATGCGTCTGGTGCGCGCGTCCAGAATCCATTGGCCGACGATGAACCGTATTTGCGCGCGTCAATTCTCGACTCGCTAGCACCGCGAGCGGAGTACAACCTTTCGCGCATGCAGGGCGATGTGCGACTGTTTGAAGTTGGACATGTCTTTTTGCCGTCGTCGGATCGGTTGCCACTGGAACAGGTGCACGTTGGTGCGCTGTTGCTTGGCCGCCGCCGCCCGCCGCATTTCTCGGAGCCCGAACCACCGTCATTCGATGCGTGGGATGCCAAAGCGTTGGCGGAATCGTTGGCGCAAGTCGCATTTCCGCACCAAGTCATCACGCTCGTGTCGGCAGACGGTGACGCCTATTGGCGTGTGCTCGTCGATGGGCGGGACATAGGTTCTGCCGGGCGTGTGGCGCTCGACCGGCCAGTTTGGGCGTCGGATGCGTTTGGCGTTGAGCTGACGCTGGGCGTGATGCACTCTGCGGATGTTGCCGCGCATGGCGCGCACGCGCACCAGGTCGCGGGGGCGCCGCGTCAGCACTCGGCAGCGCACGTGCAGTATCGTAGCATTCCGGTGACGCCAGCGGCGGAGTTGGATCTGGCGCTGCTCTTACCGTTCGCAATCAGCGCGGCAGACGTGGAAACCGTTCTACGACGTGAAGGTGGTGAGCTGCTGGAGTCTGTCAGTATCTTTGACGAGTATCGTGGTGATCAGGTGGCGGCAGATACGCGGAGCGTTGCGTGGCGCCTCCGGTTCCGGCATCCCGAGCGCACGTTAAAGGACAAAGAATTAGAAGGTCGGCGCGGGAAGCTCGTTTCCGCTTTGCAGCGAGAATTGGGGGTAACGGTCCGTGGCTGAAGTGAGAGGAATGGTCGTTGACGCGGCTGAAGAGCTGTCAGCGTTGGTGAAAGCGCTTGGCGACGAGCTGACGACTTTCAGGCAGCGTGCGTTGAAAGCCGAGGCGCGAGTCAAGGAGCTGGAGTCGGCGGGCGGTGCAGATCTTGTGGATCTGAGCGCACGCATCGGGCAGCTCGAGACGGAGAACCAGTCGCTGCTTGCCAAGATCGACGTGGCCTCGACGCGAACCGAAGGGCTGCTGGATCGCGTGCGCTTCACGCGTCAGCAGCAAGAACAGACTGGAGAGCCGCGATGACCAATGGATTTGTGCCGGTAAAGGTGGTGGTGGCCGGCGAAGAAGTCACTATCCGTTCGGAGCAGCCGGCAGAGCACTCGCGCGCCGTAGCCCAGCACGTTGACGAGGCGATCCGCAGAATTCGCGAGGCAGCGCCAACCGTCGATGTGGGTAAAGCGTCTCTTTTGGCTGCGCTGCAAATTGCCGACGAGCTGTTCCGCACGAGGGGAGACGCCGAACGAGGCTCGGAGAAGATGGAGCAAACCATGGAAGATGTCCGCCGATGGCTGCCTCCGGCGAAACGCAGCATCGGCCGTTGAGTCCGGTACCGCGTGACGCGTCCGTTGCCACACGCTGATCGGCCCGGTACTTTCGAGGGGTCACCCGATGCGCACGTAGGTGCGTGTCCCCGCTTGGGTTAGCCGTTTTCACCGCACGCCAGTTGGCCTGTGGCACAACGCCGCCGATCTACCGTGGACGAACCTGCTGTGCTGCATCGCCGGGGCTCCCAAAGACCGCGGCTCGTCCGCGCTGGAGATATAGATCGTGTCGCAGACAATTCTCTCGGCCGCACTGGGCGCGTTAGCGCTCGTCGCGGCCGTTGTGTCGTTCGTGTTGGGCCGGAATAGAGGCGTCAGCGCTGAACATGATAGACAGAAAGCCGCCAAGTCGACCGCTGAGGATGAGCGGCGCCGACTGATTGGCGAAGGAGAGCGAGAAGCAGAATCGCTGCGGAAAGCGTCAGTGCTCTCTGGGAAGGAAGAGGTGATGAAGCTCCGCGAAACGTGGGAGGCGGAATCGCGCACGCGTCGCGATGAGGTTGTCGCCGAGGAACGCCGCGTGGTCGAGCGCGAGACTGGCCTCGAACGGAAGACTGAGGCGGTTGACAGCCGCGATCGCGAGCTCGGCAAGCGCGCAAGCGAAATGGGGCGTCGCGAAAAGTTGGTCGCCGACAGACAAACAGAATTGGAGCAGTTGCTCGCTAGCGAGCGGTCCCGACTGGAATCACTCGCGGGTCTGACAGCAGCGGAAGCGAAGCTTGAGCTCACTCGGCGGCTCGAGGAAGAGGCGCACGCAGACGCCGCCAATCGGCTGCGCGAAATCCGAGAGTCGGCGCGCCGTAACGCTGACCGTGAGGCGAAGAAAATTGTCGCGCTCGCTATCCAACGCATCGCCGCAGAGCACACCGCGGAGACGACGGTGTCTGCTGTGTCGCTGCCGAACGACGAGATGAAGGGACGGATTATTGGCCGCGAGGGGCGTAACATCCGCGCGTTCGAACTCGCGACTGGTGTCGACGTGATCATTGACGACACGCCGGATACGGTCGTGGTCAGCTGCTTCGATCCGGTGCGTCGCGAGGTTGGACGGCTCGCATTGGAGAAGCTGGTAGCCGATGGTCGCATCCATCCGGGCCGCATCGAAGAGGTAGTCGCGAAGTCGAAGAAAGAGGTGGAAGTCGCGATTGTCGAAACGGGCGAAACGGCGGCGTACGAGGCAGGCGTCGTGGGACTGCATCCGGAGATCATCAAGCTGATCGGCCGCATGAAGTGGCGGACCAGCTACGGTCAAAACATCCTGTCGCACTCTGTTGAAGTGGCTTGGTTGGCCGGTATCATGGCAGCGGAGTTGGGCTTGGATGTTGTGATGACCAAGCGCGCCGCGTTGCTGCATGACATTGGCAAGGTGCTCACGCATGAGCACGAGGGCACGCACGTTCAGCTCGGCGTAGAAGTCGCGACCCGTTACGGTGAGAATCCGTTGGTCGTGAACGCGATTGCCGCGCATCACGACGATGTGCCGCATGAGACTGAGATGAGCGTGTTGGTGCAGGCTGCCGATGCTATCAGCGGTTCGCGACCTGGCGCGCGTCGTGAAGCGTTTGAGACGTATGTGAAGCGCTTGGAAGGGATTGAGAAAATTGCGTCGAGTTACCGTGGCGTTGAGCGTGTGTTTGCGATTCAAGCGGGTCGCGAAGTGCGTGTGATAGTGACGCCTGATCAAATTGACGATGTGCGCATGCAGACGCTGACGGAGGAAATTGCGCGACGCATCGAAGCTGAGCTTCAGTATCCCGGTCAGATTCGCGTCGTCGCAATTCGCGAAACACGCACGGTGGACTATGCCCGCTGAGTTGATGGATGGTGTCGCTGTTGCGCGCGCAATTCGTGATGAAGTGGCAGTCAATGTCGCGAAGCAAGTTGCGCGCGGTGTTGTGCCAGGCCTCGCGGTGGTGCTCGTTGGCGATGATCCGGCGAGCACGGTGTATGTGCGCAACAAAGGGAAAGCGTGTGAAGAAGCCGGCATGCACTCGGTGACAATTCGCATGCCTGATACAACAACGCAGGCGGACCTACTTGCAATTGTCGATCGACTGAACGCCGATCCAACCATTCACGGTATGCTGGTGCAGATGCCGTTGCCGAAACAGTGCAACGCTGATGAAGTCATTCGTCGCATCAATCCGGCGAAAGATGTAGATGGGTTTCACCCAATCAACGCGGGAAAGTTGATCATTGGTGCGAAAGATGGCTTCGCGCCGTGCACACCGGCTGGCGTTATGGAGTTGCTGCGACGCTACGACGTGAAGACTGCAGGTGCGGAAGTTGTGATTGTGGGACGATCCAACATTGTTGGCAAGCCGATGGCAAGTTTGCTCGTGCAACCGGGCGTAGACGCGACGGTGACGATTTGTCACAGTCGCACGCGCGATCTGCCCGCGCACACGCGTCGCGCTGACATTCTGATCGCCGCAATTGGTCGCCCCAAGTTTGTGACCGCTGACATGGTGAAGGCCGGTGCGACGGTGATTGATGTTGGTATCAATCGCGTTGACGAGCCGCGTGCAAAAAATGGCTACGTCCTTGCTGGCGATGTGGATTTCGCAGCCGTGCGTGAAGTTGCAGGTCGTATTACGCCGGTGCCCGGTGGTGTTGGGCCGCTCACAATTGCAATGCTATTGCGAAGCACCGTCATTGCGGCGTCGCGGGTCGCGGTCGCGTGACTGGGGTGCAGGGTGGATTGTTTGATGACGCGGCGCCGGCAGCGTATCCGGGTGAATCGCCAGAGTCTGCGTTGGCGATCACGACACTCACGCGCGCTGCCAAAGATGTGATTGAAGGGGCGTTCTCACCGCTGTGGGTGCGTGGTGAGATCAGCGACTTTAAGTCGCACCGGAACGGGCATTGGTATTTCTCGTTACGCGACGCGGAATCTCGCGTGCGGTGTGTGATGTGGCGTGGTGATGTGCAGCGCGCACCCACGCGTCCGAGCGACGGTATGCTGGTGACCGCGTACGGTCAGATGACGGTGTACACGTCTGGCGGCGATTTGCAATTGCGCGTGCTGCGACTTGGTGCCGAGGGCGATGGTTTGTGGCGCAAGGCACTTGAGGAAACACTAGCGCGGCTTCGCAATGACGGTCTGCTTGATGAAGCACGGAAGCGTCCTATTCCGCGATTGCCGCGTGTGGTTGCGGTAGTCACGAGCCCCGATGGTGCTGCTTTGCACGACATTCGCGCCGTCGCTGCACGACGATTCGCTGGTGTGCAACTGGTGCTGGTGCCAGCGAAAGTGCAAGGCGATGGCACCGCCGATGAATTGGTAAGTGCGATGGAGAAAATTGAACGATGGGGCGGTGCTGACGTCGTCATCATTGGTCGCGGTGGTGGTGCGCGCGAGGATCTGTGGGCTTTCAACGACGAACGAGTCGCGCGCGCGGTGGCGGCGTGTTCAGTGCCAGTGATTTCCGCAGTTGGACATGAAATTGACACCACCGTCGTCGATCTGGTGGCTGATCTGCGCGCCGCAACTCCATCGGCGGCGGCGGAGGCTGCGGTGCCTGATCGCGACGCGTTGGTGAGTGAGGTGCTATCGCTGCAGGGCAGACTACAATCGGCGACGACGCGCGCATTGCAACGCCGTCGGCAGTTAGTGGCCGGTGTTGGCGGTCGATTTGCCGCTGGCGCACGGGGTTTAGCGGCATTGGAGCGCGCGCGGTTGCGGGCGTTCGGCACCGCAATGGCAACACACTCGCGCCGCGCTTTGCAGCGTCGCCAATCGCAACTTGGAACAGTGCTGCCGATGCTCACCGGTTTTGGTCTCACGCAGCTATCCGCGCGCCACGCGTCGGTTGCGGCGTTGGCCGGTCGCCTTGATGCGCTGAGCCCGCTGGCGACCCTTGGCCGTGGCTACGCGGTCGCGCGGTCACTGGAGGGGCAGGCGCTCGCGAGCGTCGTCGACTTTCCTCCGGGGCTCTCGTTCGACGTATTACTTGCCGATGGGGCCGTTCGGGCCAACGCCACGGCGCGTCGGTCTGGCGCACCGTTAGACGCCGTGACAGCATTGCGTGAGGGGGCAGCAGAATGACGTACGAAGAATCGGTGCAGCGACTGCAAGCCATCGTCAGCGAACTTGAGGGCGACCGACTGCCGCTCGCGCAGGCACTGGCACTGTTCGAGGAAGGTGTCGCGCGACTGCGTGAAGCAACCGCGTCGCTGCAGGACGCCGACACCCGCGTGCAGCAGCTCGTCGAATCCATTGATGGGAGCCTGAGCGTTGCCGATCAGCGAAGCTGAAGCGCCGGATCTGACCTTTCGCGCCGAGCGCGCCGCGATCGCGTCGGCGCTACTCGGCTTCTGCGATCGGTACCTCATTGATGCGCCAGGAGCTGTTGGCGAAGCGATTCGGTACAGCCTGTTGGGCGAGGGCAAGCGATTGCGCGCGGTGCTGGTGAGCGCCGCGTATCGTGCGGCCGGCGGAGCGAGCGATGTGAGCGAGTTGGCAGCGGCGGTTGAAGTGGTGCATGCGTACTCGCTTGTGCACGATGATTTGCCGTGCATGGATGACGACGACATGCGTCGCGGTCGTCCGACAACGCACATCGTCTTCGGCGTGCCGGTTGCAACGGCGGCAGGTCTCGCGATGGTGCCGCTTGCGGCTCGTACTGCGGCGGCTGCAGCGCGGGAATTGGGGCTGGATGCGGAAGCGTGTGGAGCGATTGTCCGCGAGCTGATGGCCGCGGCGGGGGGAGCCGGGATGATCGGAGGACAGCTGCTGGACCTTGAGGGCGAAAGGCGACCATTGGCGCTCGCCGACCTTGAGCGGATCCACCGGTTGAAGACGGGCGCCTTGATCACTGCGTCGGTCAGACTGGGCGGATTGGCCGCGAGTGCCACCGACGCGCAGCTGCGCGCCTTTACACGCTACGGCGACGCGATTGGGTTGGCATTCCAGATCGCGGACGACGTGCTGGACGTGACGGCGACCACCGACCAATTGGGCAAGACGGCTGGACGCGACATTGCCCTCGCCAAATCGACGTATCCGGCGCTACTTGGTATTGAGGGAGCACGTGCCCGTGCCGAGGCGTTGGTGGAGGAGGGGTGCAATGCGTTGCACGCGGCGGGATTGCTAACGCCGCAACTTGAGCATCTGGCACGATATTTTGTGACCAGGCAGTCGTAAGCTTCGTACGATTTTCTGTTCGACCGTGATTCGTTGTCGATCGTGACGAGAGTGACGGGTACACCATTTTTTTGGAGTTGTGAAATGTCCATCCTCGACCGAGTGAAATCGCCGGCAGACCTGAAGGGGTTGTCGCGTGACGAACTGCGGGCGTTGTCCGCTGAGATGCGGGCGTTTCTGATTGACAACTGTTCGCGCACTGGCGGCCACATTGGCGCTGGACTTGGTGTGGTCGAGTTGACAGTAGCGCTTCACGCGGTGCTCGACGCGCCGCGCGATCAGTTGGTTTGGGATGTGGGGCATCAGGGGTATCCGCACAAACTGCTCACCGGTCGCGGTGATCGCTTTGACACTTTGCGCCAGGAAGATGGGCTCTCGGGCTTTTTGAAGCGCAGCGAAAGTGAGTACGACAGTTTTGGTGCAGGGCACGCCGCAACTGCGGTTTCCGCGGCATACGGTATGGCCGTGGGCCGAGACTTACAGGGCGAGAACTTTAAGGTCGCTGCGGTGCTTGGCGATGGTGCGTTGTCGTGCGGTCTGGCGTACGAAGGTTTGAACAACGCTGGTAGTTCTGACCGCGATATCATCATCATCTTGAATGACAACGAGATGTCGATTGCGCCAAATGTTGGTGCAATGCACAAATACTTAGTAAGCGTGCAGCGCAATCCGCTGTACAATCGCATACGCAGCGCGGTTGGTGAACTGGTGGACCATGCGCCGGGTCCGATTGGATCGTTGGTGCGGAAGTGGGAAGAGAGTGTCAAAACGTTTCTCACGCCGGGCGTACTGTTCGAGGAACTTGGTTTCCGATACTTCGGCCCAATTGACGGCCACGACATTGACGCATTGATGGACACGTTGACGGCCGTGCGCGATTTGAAGACGCCGCGTTTGGTACATGTGATAACACAGAAGGGTAAAGGCTTTCCTGCTGGCGAGCATGGTGAGAAGTGGCACGCGCTGCCGCCCGGCCACGATCCCGCAACTGGAAAGCAGCTCAAAACGTCGACAGCAAATCCGGCGTACACGGCGGTGTTTGGTCAGGGCCTCGCTGACTTGATGAAAGAGAAGCCGGAAGTTGCGGCGATCACTGCGGCGATGCCCGGCGGAACTGGAATCGGCACCGTCGCGAAGGCACATCCCGGTCGCACGTTTGACGTCGGAATCGCGGAAGGCCACGCGGTGACATTCGCCGCTGGTTTGGCAACACGCGGCGTGAAGCCAGTCGTTGCGATCTACTCAACGTTCCTGCAGCGCGCGTACGACAACGTTATTCACGATGTCGCCGTGCAGCACTTGCCGGTTGTGTTTGCGATGGATCGCGCAGGCTTTGTGGGTGAGGATGGTGAGACGCACATGGGTCTCTACGACATTGCGTACATGCTCACCATTCCGTACATGACTATCACCGCGCCAAAGAATTCGACAGAGATGTTGGGATTGCTGCGTGCTGGTGTTGAGCAGAATGACGGTCCGTTCTGTCTGCGGTATCCGCGCGATGCGTCGCCTGACACTGCACCGCCCATCGCCGAGATTCCCGCGGTTCCGCATGGCACGTGGGAGGTGCTGCGTCGGGGCACCGACTTCGCAATTCTCGCCGTCGGCACAATGGTGAATCAGGCGTTGCAGTCGGCTGAGGCATTGGCGACGGAGGGATTGAATGTGACGGTCGTGAACTGTCGCTACCTGAAGCCGTATGATTCATTGACACTCTCCGCATTGCTCGCCGATCACAAGCAATTGCTGGTGGTGGAAGAGGGCACTGTCGTAAATGGTTTTGGTGCGTACATGGCGCAAGTTGTCTCCAAGATCGATCCGTCAGTTCGTGTGACTGCGCATGGTATTCCTGACCGCTTCATCTACGCTGCATCGCGTGCGCGGCAGATGGCGATGTGTGGTCTAGACGCTGCTGGTATCGCTGACAAGGTGCGTGCACTGCACGAGTCCGAAGCACTCGCCGGGTGAGTACTCGACTCGGCGTCCTCGGACACCGCGGTTACGAGGGTTTACAAGACGTGCTCGCCGAGTTGCAGCGCCTGGCGCCGCAACTCGGCCTCGCGTTGTTCGTGGAGCGTGGACTGCTTGATGACGCACGCGACGCGACACCGCTCGCTGACGATACGCCGTTGGATGTGTTACTGACCCTTGGTGGCGACGGCACATTTTTGCGTGGTGCGCGCTTTCTGGCCGGCCGTCCGATTCCGATTGCGGGTTTAAATCTGGGGCGCTTGGGATTTCTGACATCGGGAACACGAGAGCATCTCTCGGAAAGTCTGCATCGCATTGCTGCGCGTAATTTTACGGTTGAGCAACGGATGGTGTTGGAAGCGTTCGTGACCGATAGCGCAGGACGCGAGCACTATCGGTGGCGCGCGATGAATGATGTAGTGCTGCACAAAGGTGGCTTCGCGCGCGTGCTGCAACTACGCATGACGGTTGATGGTGAAGAGGTCGCGCGATACTCGGCCGATGGTGTGATTGCCGCAACGCCGACAGGTTCAACGGCATACTCGTTGTCGGCTGGTGGTCCGGTGGTGGTACCTACGCTTGACTCAATCTTGCTCACGCCTGTGTCACCGCACACGCTCGTGATGCGGCCGCTGGTACTGCCGCCCTCTGCGCAACTGACGGTAGAAGTGATGCGCGATGCGACAGATCTTCTGATCACGGTCGACGGGCAAGTTGGTTCAAGTTTTAGTGCTGGCGAAACGTTGCACGTGCGCCGTTCACCAAATTCGATTCTCGTAGCGCGAGTAGACTCAGAAGGATTCTTCTCGCGTTTACGTGAGAAGCTGAGCTGGGGCGGATTGGCGGACCGGGACTGACGTGCTGATCGAATTGCGAATTCGCGATCTTGCGATCATTCGTCAGGTGACGCTTCCGTTGGCTCCCGCATTCAATGTGCTCAGCGGAGAAACCGGCGCGGGTAAATCAATTGTTGTTGGCGCGCTGACTGTATTGCTTGGCGACCGCACAAGTGCTGACATGGTGCGCACGGGTGCGGCGCGCGCGACGGTTGAGGGTGTGTTTGATGTTGCCACCCGACCTGATGTTCTAGAGGCACTGGACGCGCGCGGGCTTGAGCATGATGACGGCACGTTGGTGCTGAAACGCGAAATTGCACCGGGCCGAGCACGCGGCTGGATCAACGGAACGCCAGTCACCGCTAGTGTGCTTGCCGAGATTGGCAGTCGACTCGTGACGGTGCATGGCCAACACGAAGCACAAACACTGTTGGACGGTGCATCGCAACGCCGGTGGCTTGATGCGACCGCAGGCGCATTGGGCACCGCGAAGCGAGTTGCCGTTGCGTACGCAGCCGTTGTGAGCGCGCGGCAAAACGTTGCAGATCGACGCGTGCAGCAGCGAGAGGCCGCGTTACGCGCTGACTATCTACGCCATGTTGTCGACGAGATCGAGCGTGCGCAGTTGCAAGTGGGTGAAGATGCGCAACTTCAAGAGGAATTGCAGCGGCTGGAGCACGCTGACGAATTGCGTGCCTTGGCTGACCAAGTTGTGTCGCGGCTAGATGGTGGCGAAGATGATGCGTCCGGATTGGTGCAGCAGCTTGGTGCGGTACAACGCGTGCTCGCGCAGTTGCGACGAATTGATGGCGGCGCGGATCGTCTCGTGCAACTTGCAGATGATGCCGCGTACGCGTTGGATGAGCTGTCGCGCGACGCGAGTGCGTACAGTAGCGGCGTCGAATTGGACCCCGTACGACTGGATGAAGCGCAGCGCCGGCGTGATGTGGTGTTCAAGCTTCTGAAGAAGTACGGACCAACCGCTGACGATGTGTTGCTGGCACTGAAATCTGCGCGTGAAGATCTGCGCCTTGTTGATGACGCTGACAGCGACTTGATCACGTTGCATGAGGCGCTCAAGAGTGCGCAAGATGCCTTCGTTGGCGAGGCGTCGGCTTTGACGATCACGCGGCGTAGAATGGCGGAGAAGCTTGCGAAGACTGTGACTGCACAATTGCCCGCTCTGGGTTTGGCGGACGGTGTCTTTCAAGTTGCGCTGCAGCCGCGTGATGAACCTGGGCCGACTGGAAACGAAGAAGTTGAGTTCCGAGTAACGCTCAACGCCGGTCACGAGACGCGACCGTTGTCTCGAGTTGCAAGCGGTGGTGAGTTGTCGCGTGTGATGCTGGCGCTCGCGAGCAC
>JANNWU010000393.1:0-4401 GCA_031408755.1 Gemmatimonadaceae bacterium
CGATATTCTTGCTGGTGAGCCGATGTGTCCCGGTAGCTCGCTGACGGATGTGCGTTCTGGACGGTTCCTGACATTTAGTAAGCTTGTGCGTCGAGCGATCGCGGGCCGAATTGCACACGCTGACGTGGTGCGCGAGTGCGACGCGCAGATCGCGCGACTGAGAATTGCTCTTCGTGCGCGGGGTAGCGACGTAACGCACCTCGACTCGCATCGACATACACACATGCTTCCGATCATCGCTCGCGCCGTGCGGGAGTCGGCACGCGCAGCACATATCGATATTGTGCGCCGACCGCGCGAAAGCCCGGATTTTCGAAACGGTGCCAGTGCCTTTGCCCGCACGTGTGCGCTGCAGCTCCTCGCGACACGAGATCGCTGCAGCCTGCGCACAATGTCACCGGCCTTTCTTGGTGCCGCGTGGCAGGGCACGGACTATCGCGCGAAATTGGCTGTACTTCCGCGATTGTTGCGCGCGGGAATCACAGAGCTGATGGTTCATCCGGGCTACGTGGACGATGAGCTTCGGAGACTGGATGGTTTTACGGCGTATCGCGAAACGGAGTTGCGTGCGCTCGCTGACCCCCAATTACGCGCGCACTGGGCCTCCGCTGGCGTGCGATTGATCAACTTCGCTGCGCTGCAAGGCAGTGCCGCGCCTCACGCCGAGCATTTCCGATTGCAGTAGCAACCAAATTGCGAAGCAAGGCAGCGTTCGCAGGCGATACGGAATCATGAGCGACGTGCGCATGTCATGCGGAATGAGATCACTCGTTCCATATGAAACAATCGCAACGGTGACCAGCAGCGTGAGTGTGTGCCAGCGTGTACGTGTCCCTTCACAGTACCAGATAGCGATGCCGCACAGCGCGAGAATGAACGAAGGCGACTCCGCTTGATGATTAAATAGCACGGTGAAAAGCAGCGTGGATGCCAACATGCGCCGATGGAACGTTGGAGCGCTCCAGTCTGCTCGACAGAGCGCAGCCGGCAGCAGTAGTATGGCCAGTCCTGCGAGCTGCACCGGCCAATGCGGTAAGGTTGGTGCGAGCAATCGTGCGTGGAACATGATACCGCCGTACAAATCTGAGCCAGAAACGCTGCCAGTCGCGCAGTGCCAGCATGCGCCCACGCCTTCTGCCGCGTCGAGCGTTTCGCGCGCGAACCACGAGTGGTATTGCGCAACCAGCGTGTCGAACGGTGTGACGAAAAGCGGTGCGGCAATCAGTACCCCACCAGCAATACCGCCGACGAGGAGCGCGCGCAGCTTGGCGGGCTGCCAGATCCAACCGATTGCGGCCACCAATGGAAACAGTTTCACCGCCGTACCTGCTGCCACCTGAAACGATGCGCGCCACACCTGACCGCGTTGGCTCGCAGCCATCGAAAAAATCATCAGGGCGGCGACGAGTGCGTTAGTCTGCGCGCGCTGCAAGTCGAGCAAGAGGCTTCCAGCGACGATTACCCATGCAATACCAAGACGCTTATCGTCGTACAGAGAAGCGAGAGCCGCCCAGACGCACACACTACAGAGCAGCATCCACAGCGCGTGCGCGACCGCAATCGGTAACAGCGCAAACGGCACAAAGGCGAGTGCGAACGTCGGACTGTATTTGTAGATGTCAGCGTGTTGCAGTGGATACGAGGCGTACAGGTCGAGCCCCGCACGCAAATGCTGCGCAGCGTTCCGGAAGATCACGAAGTTGGTGTCGTACCGTGTAAAAACCGTCTGCTGCACGGAGACGCTGGCTGCCAACATCAGGGTCGCCGTCAGAGTCGAGCGTCGCCAGCGGCGTGAGTTCATGGTGTGACGAGAAGTCGAAAGCGAGATGCTGGAGTAACCCCCAAAGAGGTTATGCGTGGACGCGATACGCAGCGTAAGCGTAACCCCGAAGTGATCGCCAGTGACCACGCGCGAACCGCTTGCAGGCAGCCGATGCAGCGTCACGCGCCGCGCGGTTTCGTAGGACTGTCGGTCCAACAAGATGTGGCGTGGTCGGTTCTCATTGCCCGGTTCGCCAATGACACGTAACGTTGTGTCGCTCAGTGCCCCCGGGCGGCAATTTCCGTCGCCGTGGGTCGGGCGTTGTTTGCTCTGTCCGTCCGGAGGACGTGCATGACCTTCTACTCTGTTCGCCGCGCGTGTCTTGGCGCGGTGCTGCTCTTGGCTGCACCGTTTGCTCTGATCGCGCAAGCTCCCACTGGAACCATTCGCGGGAAAGTCACGGAGGCGTCGTCAGGGCGCGGCCTGGCAGACGCGCAAATCCAAGCGGTTGGTACTCGTATTGGTGGGCTGACGCTCGCTTCAGGTGAATACACACTGTCTAACGTGCCAACTGGCGCGCGCGTTGTGCAGATCCGTCGGATCGGGTTTCAGCCGGTCAACAAGACGGTGCAGGTGGTGGCTGGCGCGACCGCGACGGTTGATGCCGGGCTGACCGTAAGCGCCGTGAACCTCTCCGAAGTCATTGTGACTGGAACTGGTTCTACGACGGAAAAGCGTCGCGTCGGTACGAGCATCGCGACGGTCGACTCGACGATCATTGCGAAGGCGCAGTCTGTGACGGTTGATCAAGCACTACAAGGGAAAATCGCCGGCGCGCAGATCACGCAGAATTCCGGCGGTCCGGGCGGCGGCGGTATTTCCATCCGTCTGCGCGGAACCAACAGTTTCATCGCTGGATCGGACCCGCTGTACATCATCGACGGGGTGATCGTCGATAACGGTTCGGCGCAGTTGACAGACCTCGGCGGTCGCTCGAATCCGCAGAATCGTCTGGCTGACATCAACCCCGCTGACATCGATCGCATTGAGATCTTGCGCGGTGCGGCTGCGGCCGCGTTGTACGGATCGCGTGCAAACAACGGTGTCGTGCAGATCTTTACGAAGCGAGGCGTGATCGGCAAGCCGCGCGTGTCGTTCACCAGTCGGTATGGCGTGAACGAACTGCGCGAACAGCAGCCGTTCAACTTTTACCCGAACGATGTCAACGGCAATCCAATTGCCCGGTACAATCTGCAGGATGACATCTTCCGTAAAGCGCCGACGTTTGAGCAGAACCTGACGATTGAAGGCGGCAACGAAGCGACGCGTTACTTCGTGAGCGCCAATTCGCTCGAAGATCAGGGCATCATTCGTTCGACGGAATCACGTCGTCAGGGTGCGCGTATCAACTTGCAACAACAGATCACGCCAACCCTGATCGCGAACGTCTCTTCGAACTTCGTGACGACGCGCAATCAGTTCCAAGCGTTTGGCGAACAGAACGACTATGGAATTTTGGGCTCGCTGTTTTTTGCACCAACGCAGACCGATTTCCGTCCGGTGAATGGCGTCTATCCATTGCCGCCTGCGCTTGGTACGAATCCGTTGCTCGCGATCGCGCGCATCCGGAATCCGCAGACGATCAACCGCTTCATCGGATCCGCCAAGTTGACGTGGACGCCGGTGCCGAAGCTGCTTATCGATTACACCGTTGGCCTTGATAACGCCACCTTCGAGCAAGGCCAGTTTATCCCTCGTGGTGCGGTGCTCGGCACTGGTCCATTATCAACTGGACAAGCGCAGTCGGTGACGCAAGGCACGCGCGTCTTGAACCAAGACGCAATTGCGAGTTACTCATGGAATCCAGGGTCGCCTCTGGAGTTGAAGACGACCGGTGGACTGAACTACACACAGCAGACGATCAACATCACGCAGTCAGGCGCGAACGGGTTGGCGCCGGTTGGTCAGTTGGTAAATGCTGGCTCTGTGCCGTTTGGTACTCAGCGCTCCACGCAACTTCGCACGTTAGGCTTCTTTGCGAATCAGGATGTCGCGGTCTACAATCGTTTGTATCTGACCGCGGCGGTGCGCTTTGACGCTTCGTCAACATTCGCTCCTGCTGAGCGTTGGCAGGCGTTCCCGAAGTTCTCGGCGTCGTTTGTCGCGTTGGATAATCGCGCAGGCCTGTTGAACAGCGTTCGACTCCGCAGCGCACTCGGTTGGGCAGGAAGTCAGCCAGGCGCACTGAACGCGTATTCGCAGTATGTCGCGTACTCGAACTCGGCATTCGGTGGTCGTCCCGGTTTCGTGAATGACGTCACTTTCGGTAACCCTGATCTGAAGAATGAGCGCGCTCGTGAAGCAGAGGGTGGTATCGATGTGGGCTTCCTGAACGGGCGTGTGGGTCTCGAAGCGACGTACTACGATCGCCTCGTCTCCGATCTCTTGTTCTTCAAGCCGCTGCCAACGAGCACGGGTTTCTCGCGTCAGTTCGCACCAATCGGAAAAATGTCCAACAAGGGCATTGAACTGTTGGCACGTATTACTCCCGTCGATCGGAAGAATCTGCGTTGGGAATCGACGATTACGTATACGCGGAATAGAAACTTGGTTGAGCAGCTCGACATCCAGGATTTCCA
>JANNWU010000394.1:0-10411 GCA_031408755.1 Gemmatimonadaceae bacterium
GCCGAGTACTACGTGGAAGCGGCCGGAGTCCGCTCGGCGATGGGCCAGCTGACGGTGAAGGATCTTCCTGGTGTTGCACGCATCGGCGTTGAGTTGCGCTTTCCATCATACATGAATCTGTCGACTGAGGTGATCGAAGACGGCGGTGATATTGCGGCGCCGGGTGGGACGACGGCGCTGCTGCGCGTGCACACCACGCGTCCAGTCTCGGGCGGCACGATTGTGTTCGACGATGGTGCGAAGCTCACGCTTGATCGGCTTGATGATTCGACCGTGACAACGCGACTGAATGTGCGTCGCGACGGCTTCTATCGCGTCGAGTTGACTGCGACTGACGGCACGTTGGTGCGCGGAACCGTCGAGTACGCGGTCGACGCGCTGGAGGATGCGCCTCCATCGGTGCGGATCAAGCAACCCGGTCGCGATCTGCGCCCAACGAATGTTGATGAAGTGTTGATCGAAGCAGAAGCCACTGATGATTACGGCGTTGGAAAGCTTGAACTGATCTATCGCGTGAATGGCGGCGAAGAAAAGACGATCATACTCGCGCAAGGCTCAGGCGCACGACCGCGTGAGACAATTGCGGCGCACACACTCTTTCTGGAAGAGATGGCGCTCACCGCTGGCGATGTCGTGAGCTACTACGCGCGTGCGCATGACAACGATCAGCGACCACGCCCAAAGTCAGGTGCGAGCGATATCCAATTTCTCACCATTCGGCCTTTCAGTCGCGAGTACAAACAGAATCAGCAGGGCGGCGGTGAGGCTGCCGGTGCACCGCAAGAAATGAATCCAGGGTCGCTCGTGCAACGTCAACGCGAAATCGTCGCCGGCACCTTTAAGACTGAACGCGATCGCACGCGCACACCGGTTGCGACACTGCGTGGCGACATCAGCACGCTGCATCTCGCGCAGGGGCGATTGCGCGAAGAATTGACGTCGCTGCTCAAGCGTGTCGAACGACCGGCTGCGCAGGCTGCCGATTCCAGTTTCCGTATCCTTGCGGAAGTGTTGCCCAAAGCGGGCGATGAAATGAAGGTCGCTGAGGAACTGTTGGTGCAGGGAAAGACGAGTGACGCACTGGGTCCAGAACAGCGCGCGCTGCAATGGTTGGAGAAGGCCGAAGCTGCGTTCCGAGAAGTGCAGGTGAGCATGCAGCAACAAGGCGGCGGCGGTGGTGGCGGAGGTGGTTCGAACGCGTCCGACTTGGCTGACTTGCTGGAGCTCGAGACAGACAAAATGCGCAATCAGTACGACCAAGTGCAGCGAAGTCGCGAGCAGAGCGGTGCACGGCAAACTGACGCGACACTCGATCGATTGAAACAGCTCGCGGCACGACAACAGCAGGAACTCGCGCGGCAGCGCACGCAGCAGCGCACGCAGCAGCAAGGAGGCGCAGCGGGTGGTGGTGCACAGCGCCAATTAGCTGACGAAACTGAAGCGGCCGCCCGTCAGCTTGAGCGCTTGGCGCGTGAGCAACAGTCGCCGCAGATGGAATCAACCGCGCAAGAAATGAAGCGCGCGGCAGAGGCAATGCGACGCTCGGCGGCTGCTGGTGGCGCGGGCGCAGCGCAGGCTGCAGCTGACCGGCTCGAATCGGCGCGACGCGCGCTTGAGAATGCGCGCGAGCAGTCGGCTGGCAACGGACTTGGTGAAGCAACGTCGCGCGCACGCGAGTTGGCTGAAGAACAGCGTGGCGTGCAGCGTGATCTCGACGTGATCGCAAAAGGCGGCGCTGATCCAACGGACCGGCAACAACGGGTAGACGAGCGCAAGCAAGGAATGGAAGAGCGCGTGAAGGCGCTCGCCAGCGATCTCGATCGCCTTGCGCGCGAGAATAGGCGCACCAATCCGCGTGCGGCGCGCGCTGCACAGGACGCAGCTTCGTCGATTCGAGAGTCTCGGCTCAGCGACAAAATTCGCTACTCTCGCGACGTGCTCCGAACTGGCGGCTCGCGCGAGTATGCGCGCAACCTGGAACGCTCCATTCAACAGGATCTCGACAGTCTCGAACGCCGAGTGGCCGGCGCCGCGGGTGCCGCAGTCGCCGGTAGCGATTCGTCGCAGCGGACGGCGCGCGCGCTGACGCAGGCGCGTGATCTGGTGCGTGGACTGAGCTCGCTGGACGACAGGCTGCGCGAGCGTGAAGCGGGCGGTTCGCCAGTTCGCGAAGGTCAGCAGAATGCCGGCAGTAGCGTCCAAGGCCAAGGACAAGCCGGTCAGCAGGAAGGCGAAGGTAGAAATCGCGCTGGCGGTTCAAGTTCGTCGCGGGGGCAGGGCGCTCCGGCTGGCGGCGGCAGTGGCGCGTCGTTCACCGTCGAAGAGGCTCGGCAACTCTCTCGTGAACTCAGCGCGCGACGAGAGGCAGCGCAGCAGCTCCGGCGCGCACTGCAGGGCACTGGCGCTGACACCAAAGATCTCGATCGCGTGATCGCGCGCCTTGGGTCACTTGATGGCGAAAAGGTGCTCGGAAATGCGGACGCGTTGGCGCAATTGCGCAGCGGCGTCATAGAGGCGCTGAAAGCGTACGAGTTCGCACTCCGGCGTAGGCTCAGCCCAGCCGAGTCGGGTGGCCCAGCGATTGGCGGGAGCGCGCGTGTTCCGGCACGTTACCAAGAGATGGTCAACGAGTACTTCAAGCAACTGTCGCGCAAGCCGTAGGTGCGCATTGCCAATTTCGTAGTTCAACCAGTCGTACACGATGGAGCCGCATGACGTTTTTTATCTGCACGCGCAGGTTGTGCTGTGCCGCACTGCTATTCACCTTCGCACCGCACCTGACGGCGCAAGCCACAAACGCATGGCCAGCACGCGCCATCCGTCGCGACATACCGCTCACGAATATGATCCGCGCCGCGCTCGCTGCCGGTACGCGTGATTCTTCGGGCAAGCCGGGCGCGAAGTACTGGCAACTCCGAACTGATTACGCCATCGAAGCACGACTCGACGTGGCAACATCACGGATCACGGGTCGCGAAAAAATTACGTTGCACAATCGCAGCCCAGCACCGCTCACGCAGATCGCACTGCGCTTAGACGCAAATCATTTCATCTCCACGAATCCGCGCGCGCTACCGTGGGTGCCCGCGGAAATCACCGATGGCATGGTGATCACGGCGATGACGCTGAACAATCGCACGGTGGTGTTGAACCCAACGCGAATACCAACACGTGCTGCGCCCGCTACGGAACCAACTGCAGTAGCACTCAAGTCTACGCTCGCGCGCATTCTGCTGCCGACACCAATTGAGTCCGGTGATTCCGTTGTACTGGCCATCGAATGGAATCATAAATTGCCCGGTGGACCCGGCTCCGGCCACCGAATGACACAGCGCTGGGCCGACACGCTCTATCAACCCACGCAATGGTATCCGCGCGTTGCAGTCTACGACGATCTGCGCGGCTGGGACCCAGAACAGTATCTCGGTCCATCGGAGTTCTACAACAATTTCGGGCGCTTCGACGTGAAGCTCGACGTGCCTGGTGGATGGATTGTCAGCGGCACTGGTGTGTTGCAGAATCCGAATGCCGTGCTCACCGCTGCAGCGCGCGAACGGCTCTCGCATGTGCTCGAAAGCGACAGCACCACTACTATCGTCGGCCCCACCGAAGTTGGACCGGGACAAGCCACCGCGCTCGGCGAGCGATTGGTGTGGCATTTTGTTGGTGATAGCATCAATGATTTCGCATGGGCCACGGCGAAAAAATTTGTGTGGCAAGCGACGCGTGCAACGATTCCGGGCAAAGGACGCGTACCAATTCACATGGTCTTTTTGCCCGGACGTCAATCGCTGTTTACGCCGGCTGCTGCGGCAACGCGTCACGCACTCGAGTTTTACTCTGCACTCTGGTTTCCATATCAATTTCCGCAACTCACCTTGCAGGATGGGCCTAGCGCTGGCATGGAGTATCCGATGGTCATTAATTCCAACATCGGTGCCGCAGATCATGAAGCGGCGCATCAGTGGTGGCCGATGGTGGTGAGTAACAATGAAACGTGGTACGGCTGGATGGACGAAGGGTTTAATCAGTACATGAACATTCTCTCGGCTGCCGATGTGAAAAAAGTACCGGCTGATCTCGATAAACTCGGGATGTCGTACGGCCAAATCAGCGGCAGCGAATCGGAACCACCGATGATGTGGAATGCGAACTTCGCTGGCCCGTCGTACGGCTTCACTACATACAGCAAGACGCCGCTTATGCTGTCGATGCTCGGCGGCGTTGTTGGTGACAGTGCAGTGCAACGCGCACATCGCGAATGGGCGCAGGCGTGGATGTTCAAGCACCCGTCGCCGTGGGACTACATGTTCTTTATGAACCGGGCGCTCAAACGCGATCTGGGATGGTTCTGGTACGCTTGGCTCTTTACCACAGAGCGCGTGGATGGCTCAATCGCGCGTGTGCGTACTGCCGGCGCTCGTACTGTCGTCACGATTCGACAAGATGGACAGATGCCGTCGCCAGTCGTCTTGCGTGTGCGGTTCGAGTCGACTGGCGCCGCGATCAAGTCGATGCCCAATGCCGTGATGCGTGGTGATGACGAGGCGGTCGTGACTTGGCCGGTAGACGTGTGGTTCGCTGGAAGCAGAACATTTGACGCCGTATTCAACTTCGGCAGCCGTAAAATTCGAGAGATAGTTCTCGATCCGCACTGCCGATTTCCCGATAGCAAGGCCGAGGACAATCGATGGCTGGCCGATTCGACCGGTGTCAGCACCAGTGCGGTGCGTGAGGTGGCGGCGCCGTGCACACAATGACAGTACTCGCAGCACTTCGGCGCTGTAAATTACTGAGTCCGATACATACGAGCAGAATCGTGATCACCACCATCCGAATCATGCAACGCGAAACGCGCACAACACTCGCGCTGACCATCGCGCTGATCGCATCGAGTGTCGCCGTCACCCAATCGGTCAGAGCGCAAACGCCTGTAACACCAGCTACCTCGGGATCATTTCTGCTGCGCCCGGCGCGTGTCTTTGACGGCACGGGTAGCGCGCCGCAAACTGGCGTTGTCGTGCTAGTGCAAAACGGACGTATCACCGCCATTGGCGCACCCGGCACAGTGCGTGCGCCGAGTGATGCAACGACCATTGATCTCCCAGGTCAAACGCTGATGCCGGGCATGATCGATTTGCACTCGCACGTATTGTTGCATCCGTACGATGAAACGTCGTGGGATGATCAGGTCCTGAAAGAATCGCTTGGCTTGCGCGTAGCGCGTGCCACCGTGCATCTGTCGCGAACATTGCGCGCGGGATTCACGACGCTGCGCGATCTCGGAACTGAAGGCGCGGGCGACACCGATGTTGGCCTGAAGCGCGCTGTCGAACTGGGAATTGTTGAAGGACCGCGGCTCGTCGTGACCACGCGTGCAATTGTGATGCGAGGCAGTTACGGTCCCAGCGGTTTTGCCCCAGAAGTAGATGTGCCGCAGGGTGCGCAAGAAGCGAGCGGACCGGAAGAATTAGAACGCGTCGTGCGCGATCAGCTTCGTCGTGGCGCAGACTGGATTAAAATTTACGCCGATTATCGGTGGGGTGCGAACGGCAGCGCGCGCGCCACGTTTACACAGGCCGAGATCGCGCTGGTTGTAGAAATTGCCGAATCAAGTGGACGTCATGTCGTTGCGCACGCGTCGACGCCCGAAGGAATGCGCCGCGCAATTCTCGGTGGCGTAAAGACTATCGATCACGGCGATGACGGCACGCCAGAGATCTTTCGCCTCATGAAGGAACGTGGTGTGGTGCTCGTACCGACTGTCGCTGCAGGCGATGCAGTGTTGCAGTATCGCGGTTGGAAAAAAGGCACAGACCCGGAGCCGGCTCGCGTACTCTCCAAGCGCGCCAGTGTCCGTGCGGCGATGGATGCTGGCGTCACCATCGCGAATGGCAGCGATGTCGGCGTGTTCAGTCACGGCGCCAATGCGCGCGAGTTGCTGTTGATGGTCGATTACGGCATGACGCCAACGCAGGCGCTGGTGTCGGCCACATCGACGGCGGCACGCGTCCTGGACATGGCCGAGCAGATTGGGACGGTCCGCCCTGGCCTGCTGGCCGACCTCGTCGCGGTCGACGGCGATCCCACTCGCGACATCACTGTGGTCCAGCGCGTTCGCTTCGTGATGAAAGATGGGAAGCCCGTGATGTGGCCAGCCGGCGCGCCCACGCCTCAACTGCGATGATTTTGGCGAGCGTAGACGCTGCGACGGCACGAATTCTGACCCGCCGACTGTCGCTCTGCACGAGACGTCCACATCCGCTGGTACGGAAATGGCAAAGGATTGAGAATAGGACCCGCGCTTGGCGTATCGTCGGGGCAGGCTCATTCGTCCCCCCACTGATGACGAATTCTAATTCTCTGTTGACTGTGCTCCCGGTGCCGCATCCCGCGGTGATTGCGCGCGCGCTTCCCGATGGCAGCGTGCTCTTTCACCCGCAGACCGAGGTCTATTTCGGCCTCAACGACACTGGCACGGTGATTTGGCAAGCGCTGCTCAATGGTGCCGCCTCGGAGGAAGCGCTGGTCGGCGCCGTTCTTGAGCGCTGGCCCGATGCGCCCTCCGTCGCGGTCTACTCGCACGTGCGTGAGCTGCTCGCCGATCTCTCGATTGAAGGTCTGGTGGTCGACACTGCGGCGCCGCAGCCTGGGTGATTTTCAGGAAGCTGCGGGCGGCCTCTGATGTGGCGGTCGCGACAGTGGCCGTCTTGCGAGCACGTCGTTCGGTTGCGCGGCGGCCGATTGGTACGTTGGTCGAACGTGATGAGGTATCTTCGGCGATTGTGCCTACCGAGCGCCGTCCACTGAGCGTGACGGAGGAAGCTGTAGGAGCACGCTGGGGAGCAGCGACTGACCGAGCTCTACGCTGGATCCCGGGCGACTCTGCATGCCTCGTCAGGGCCTCAGCATTGCGCGACTTAGTGGTGCGACGCGGACTTCAACTGGCGACGGTCCGAATCGGTGTGCGACGTGGAGCTAACGGATTTGAGGCCCACGCGTGGGTCGAGCTTGTTGGCATACCAATTGCTGAGCCTGTTGGGTTACAGGGAGCCTTTAACTCGTTGGATGGCGTGACCTTACGGTAGTTTCGGCGTCTCTCTCGGCGGACGATGTCTGCCCTAGGGCTTGTCTCTGTGGCGAAGATCCGACACTTTTTATGTATGACGGGGGATAAATCGATGTATGAGCGGCCGCGCCTCGAGCGCTACGGCACCTTCCGCGAGCTGACCCAAGTGTCGGTCAACTTCGGGGCATTTGCGTTGAATCAGAATGTCGTCGGTGGAACCGTCGCGTCATGCGATTGTCTGCCGGACAACGGCGGCCCAATTCCGACGCGTTCCTAATGAGACCCCACCCGCTCGCGACGCGCAGGTGACGTCGGAGCGGGTTTTGATTTTTGGCGGTTTGCTCCTAACTGACCGCCCGCTCCCTGGTCTGCCTGTCGTGCCTCACAGCGCCGACGGGCAGTTTCCGTTGTGGGAGTTGCACAGTACAGATTTTGACGGGACGCGCCCCGGTCATTCTGCAGGTGCCCAGCGCCACGGCACCCTCGCGTACTCGAATGGTATCGAAGTGACACTTGCTGTGGGCGCAGCCGGCGAGGAAATCGCAATCAGTGACACTGGTCGTTTCGTATTGAGCGACGACACGCGCACAATCACGCATGTCGCACCATCGGAAGTCGATCGCGCCGCAGTGGCGCTCGATCTTATCGGTGTTGTCTTGCCGTATGCGCTACATCGAACAGGCGCGTGGTGCCTCCATGCAAGCGCGGTCGAGACGCCGGCAGGTGTGATCGTGTTCGTTGCCGCGCGGGGAACTGGCAAATCGACACTCGCCGCGGGATGCGTTCGTGCCGGCTGTGCGCTGGTCGCTGATGACGTCGTGGTCATTCGCGGTCACGAAACCGGCGCAACCGTCGTTCCGGCCGGAGTGCCGCTGCGTCTGCGTGAGTCGACAGCGCGCGCCGTGGGCCTGTCGGTTGACGTCGCCGATGAGTGGGGCAAGGTGCGCGTACAAAGCGCGCTCGCTCAGACACCACGTGCGCTCGCGGCGATCTATGTGCTGCAGCCTATGTTGTCGACGGCGACTGTAGAACGGGTGCAGCGTTCGCCGCGCGCTTCGGCGCTAGCGTTGCTCGCGAACGGAAAGATCACCGAACTACTTGGACCAGAGGCGGCGGGTGAGGCGCTGACGCGTTGCGTGTCGCTCGCGAAGAGTGTGCCGAGCTACGATCTTGCAGTGCCACGCGACCTCGCGCAGTTGTCGGCGGTCGTGGAGACGCTGCTCACGTGGCACGCGCACCCATCGTTTTCTGCATCAGGTTCGGCATGAGCAATTCGCCAAACGTCGCAATCACGATGCGCGATGTCACCAAGTCATTTCGCGCCGATCGAAGCATCTGGCGACGAGTGCGTGGTGCGGCGTCAACGAAACCGCGCGCGGTGCTTGATAACGTGACGCTCTCCGTGTCGCGCGGTGAGATATTCGGCCTCGTTGGTGCAAATGGCGCTGGTAAAACCACGCTGCTGAAAATTCTCTCGACGGTGCTGCTACCAGATCACGGTAGCGTACATGTGAACGGAATTGATGCGATCGCGAATGCAGCGAAGGTGCGAACGCAGTTAGCGGTGGTCCCTGCCGATGAGCGCGCGCTATTCTGGCGCATCAGTGCGCGAGAAAACGTGCGGCTGTTTGCTTCGTTGTACGGGCTTGCTGGCGCGGAACGCGATAAAGCGGTGGAACGAGCACTCTCGCTGGTGGGATTAGCCGGCGCGGGCAAGCAGCACGTCGGGACATTCTCGACGGGCATGCGCCAGCGCACGCTGATTGCGCGCGCATTGGTCACGCAGCCGCCGGTGCTGATTCTTGATGAGCCAACGCGCAGTCTTGATCCAGTGACGGCACGCGAACTCCGCCGCTTCATTCGCGATGTGCTCTGCACACAGTTGGGTTGCACAATTGTACTTGCCACGCACAGTACAGAAGAAGCGATGCAGCTGTGCGATCGCGCTGCGCTGATGGTTAGCGGGAAAGTTGTCGCGACAGACACTTTACTTGGCCTGCAGCGTGCGGTCGGCGGCGCGCGGGTTCGCGTACGCGTTGACGCCGCACACGAAGCGCGAGCACGCGCACTGTTGCATCTGCCAGTCGATGTAATTTCGACCGTTGTCGATGGCATCGTCACGCTCGAAGCGACATTGCCGGATCAGAATTTCGGCCCCGTTGTCGTTGAAGCGCTCGTGCGAGCTGGTGTACGTGTGACGGAATTCGCACCGGTGCCGCTCGCGCTGGCAGATCTCTTAGAAACCGCAATCTCACAGGGTGAGCCGAGCGTGGAGGTGCGACATGCGTAGTATGCTCGCCGTTTCGCGCGCGTATGCGCTCAGTATGCTCACGTATCGCACGCGCACCGTGGTGAGTTTGCTGTCCGTGTTGATCGCGGTGATTCCGGTGTACTTCGTTGCCGGTGCTCTGCAGCCTATTGCGGCGAAGGCAATTGCTGGCGAATCAACGGAGTACTTTACGTATCTGATTGTTGGCTCAGTCGCGGCGTTTGTGGTTGCGGAAGCGGTGGGTGCCATTCCGTCATTGATTAACAGCTACATCACGTCAGGCACATTGGAGCAGTTACTTACTACACCAATACGATGGCCGTCGCTGATGGCGGGACTGTCGGCGTACGGATTCGGTTGGGTCGCGATCCGCGCACTGGTGTTGTTGTTAACGGCGTGGATCTGGGCAACGTCCACGATCGCTTGGCCGCGCATGTTGGAGTTTACTGGCATCATGATGCTGCTGGCGGTCGCGTACATTGGTGTCGGACTGGTTGCTGGCGCAGTGGTGCTCAGTGTGCGCTCGCCACTCTTTATTCCGCAGGCGGTGGGCGCCATATCGACACTTTTGGGCACGGTGTATTTCCCCACCAATGTGCTGCCGCCGGCGTTTGTCCCGTTTTCGAATTTCGTGCCAACGACTCCAGCATTGCGTGCGGCGCGGCAAGTGCTTCTGCGCGATCAATCATTCATGACTGTGCTGCCCGATGTATTGCAGCTCGCGGGCTGGGCGCTCGGCGGCGCAGTCATTGGCGGGCTCTGTTTTCATGTCGCGCTACAAAATGCGCGTCGTGCTGGAACACTCACGCAGTACTGAGCGCACACGATGCTCGGCGCGCTTACTCCCCGTACAGCACGTGCGTTGTTGTCGCCGTCAGCGCAGGTGTTGGTCGCTGCGGCCTGTCGTGATGGCGGCGTATCTCGCGCCGCAACATTGCCGTGGCACGATGTCCACTGGCCCACGCTCTTCTCGCTAGCGTCGTTTGAGCGTGCAGAGGCTCAACTCGCGAGGCTCATGCTCGCGGCGCCGGTTGGTGCGGTTCCAGAGATAGTGTCGCAGTCGTTGCAGAGTG
>JANNWU010000395.1:0-3452 GCA_031408755.1 Gemmatimonadaceae bacterium
GTGGGGACGGAGTTCGTGAGCTCACGAACTCCGTCCCCACGCGCGTGCTCACCATCGACCCGGACAGGACCCAGTCCGCGGACTGTGCCATCGCGGCGCGTAACCGTGCCACGCGCTCAGGAATCGCGCGCTTCTCCCGGAATTGCGGATCGATCGGCAACCAATAGAAGGCATCCGTGTCGAGAAACGGCGCCTGGAGCTTATTCGCGACGAAACGACCGAATGTGGACGTCCCCGTGCCTGACGCGCCGCGGACGTGAATGCGAGCGGGCTGGCGCATGAGCGGGACAGGGGAGGGAGTATGTCCGTGGTCTGTCGTACAGATGCAACGCGGCGACCGCGAAAAAGTCCCGCCTCTGCTACTTCGGAAAATGCACGAGTATCAGCGCAATCACCGCCGGAACCGTTTGCACGAAAAGAATCTTTCTGCTGGCGGTGATCGCGCCGTAAATCCCGGCGATCGCCACACACGTCAGGAAAAAGACTGCGGTATGGAACCCATCCGCACCCTGTGTCAGACTGAGAAACAGCCCCGCCGCAAGAAATCCGTTGTACAAGCCCTGATTGGCCGCCAGTACTTTTGACGCCGTCGCGGCTGCCTGCGTCTGGCCGAATGCCCGCAATCCAGGCGGTTTGTCCCACAGAAACATTTCGAGCACGAGAATGTAGACGTGAATCAGCGCGACGATGCTGATTGCGATATTCGACGCGAGTGTCATCTGGATCCCCGGTGAGGCGAGACGTTTCGGCAGGCCGCGCCGCATTGTTCGGGCGCAGAGACGCGGGCTGGAGAGCCCCGCGTCGAGACCCGAGGAAGTGTGCTCCGCTCGCACCGCAATGGCCACCCTGGCCGTCAACTCGGAAGAATCTGGATCAGTTCGACGTCGATGTGCAGGGTCGTTGCCTCATGGATGGTCACCTGTTGGCCAAGCCGCGCGACGGTGCCAGTGCCCTCTCTGCCAGCCCGCCGCGGCGACCGCAGTAGTCAACTGCTCTGCGCCGGGCTTCGTCCAGGTCGGCCGCACGTGATCCCTGCGCGCGATCGCCCTACGGCAGTGTGACCCGTGCACCTTGCAGCGGCTTCAGAGTCGCCGGCGCAGGAGCCGGTGCGCCCGTCGCGTCGAACACCAAAACGGTCTCGGTTGCGGTGAGGGAATCCCCGCTCACCGTGATCTGCATCGTGAGCTCCAAGCGCCCTATTTACCGTCGCGTCAGTCGGTCGGCCGAAAGCTCGACCCATTTGGTCTCAACGTGGTCGCCACGGGCCACCCAGATTCCCTTGCCGTCGCTAGCGCTCGTTCGCGGATTGCCCGCATCGGGATTCGCCTGATGCATGGTGCCGTCGCCGCTGAACACATACAGGTGGTACGGAAACGGTGCGTTCGGGTCCCGCACCAGCTAGGTGCCGACGATCGTATGCGTAGGTGCCGCCTCCGCTCGTGCGCGGTCGCACCCACCTGCGTTCAACACTAAGGCGGCCAAAAGCGGAAGTCCAAGGAGCCTGCCAAGTGTGCGCATGGAGCGGGCTATTGTCTGGAGGGGCACGAGTGGACGGTCGCGAGAACCTATCCAGGGGGCGGAAGGGGTTGGCTCGACGGCGCGCGGGCGGAGATCCCGGCGATGTCGGACCCGATAGCTGTTGCCCCGGATGTTGATGATGTGGCAGTGATGCAGGAGCCGGTCGATCAAGGCGCTGGCTTTGGCGTCGTCGCTGAAGATGTCGCCCCATGCCTCGAAACTTTTGTTGCTGGCGCAGCGCGAACACGCCGTGTAGCTTGAAAGTAGCGAATCTGTAGCCAATGTCGAAATTTGGAGGACACGTGACACAGCCTTCGATCACGTACCGAGACCTACGGAACACGCCAGGCCGCGTGTTCGAGCGCCTCGCCGCGGGCGAGCCCTTGACGCTGATGGCCGACGGCACCGGCAAGGCGCTCCTCATTCCGATCACCGACGGTGACGCCGCGACGGCGCTCGACGCGTGGCGGCGCGGCCGCGCGCTGCTGGCGTTGGCACGACTGCAAACGGGTGCGCGACGGTCCGGCACTGCAGCACTCGACGCTGCCGAGATAGCCAAGGAGATTCGGGACGTCAGGCGGTCTCGACGCGCTCGCGAATCGCACGGGTAGCGTGCGGCGGTGCGCGTCGTTCTCGACACCAACGTTCTAGTTTCAGCGTTGCTCACCGGCGGCGGCACAGCGGATATGGCTGTCCAGCTCATTCTGCAGGGTGCGGCGACGCTGCTGGTCGACTCGCGCATTCTCGCCGAGTATGATGAGGTCACGTCACGCGCGCGATTTGGTTTCGCAGAGGAAGAGCGTCGTGCCTTGCTCGACGTTCTCGAAAGCATCGCAGAGCCGGTGGTTGCCAAGCCACTGCGACTGGCGCTTCCTGATCCGGACGACCGCGTGTTCGTCGAAGTGGCGCTCGCCGGACGGGCTGACGCGATCGTCACCGGCAACGTGAAGCACTTCGTTCCTCGCCGCGGGACGCTCGGTATCGCGGTGAAGTCTCCGCGCCAGTTTGTGGACGCGATGCGGAGCTGACCGGAGGATGCTGGCTAACGCGAACGCGCGCAGCCGTGTTGCGCTACGCGGTCATGGCTGCCGAATTGAGGAGCCCGATCGCGACAGCGATGGCAGCCATGAAGATCGAGGATGCCGTCTTACCCTCGTCCACGTGCGCGGACAGTCCCGGCAGGATGACACGACTGAGGCCGTAGGCCATTAGCTGCGCGAGGAGTGCGACGCCGCTCCAGAGCAGCATCTCGATGATGCTTTCGCTCTGTGACACGGCCTTGGCCAGCGGGATGGTGTAGCCAAGGATCGCGCCGCCGAGGGAGATGGCGGCGGCGGAGTTCCCCTGGCGGATGAGGCGGAATTCCTTGTGTGGGGTCATCGTGACGTAGATGGTCACGAACGCGAGGACCGCTGCGACGGCGATGCCGAGGTAGCTGAGGTGTGCGATGATTCCGGTGAGGGAATTGCTGACCACTACGCCACTATTCATGACGAATTCATCCGGGAAAGTTGACGGTCGCGTCGGCAGCGGGCCGATCACGGTGTGGAGAAGTTACTGCGCCGCACCGATGCCGCGGCCGCTCTGGCCGCGCAACCTGTCTCACAGCCCTGACGCGCCGCGACTGCAGCGACTGTCATGGTAACGGTGGCCGCGACGCAGATGGTTTCTGCCCAGCGAAACCGGGTTCTGCCGTAATGCGACCGTACAAAAAGTTCTCCTGCTCACGGTTTCTCAGTCGCAGTGTCAGCAGCAACCTGCGTTGGACTGCCGCGGATCTGGGCTTGGCTGGTCTGCTCCGGTGCGAGATCAGAAGAATTCGTCTAAGCATAAATGAAACTGGAGTTTGCGGGTGTCTGGCGCCCGAATCCCGTACGAGGGCCAGAGCGCAAGCTGAGCGGCTTCCCCAACGCCGCCAGAATTTGCCACAGGAT
>JANNWU010000396.1:0-13674 GCA_031408755.1 Gemmatimonadaceae bacterium
CCTGGCTCGGCCTGTTCTGCATGTGGCTGTTCTTTGTGCCAGCCGTTGCGCGTCATGTGTTTGGTGCCGTCGATCCGAAATCAGAGCTATATGCGAAGGGTGCCGAGTGGGGCGGCTTTGCATTTGCGTTCTACTCGATCACCTGTTTCTTGTTTGCGCTGATTCTGCCCAGGCTCACCGCCGCCACCAGTCGAAAAACTGTGCACGCTGGCGCACTGATTTGCGGCGCACTTGGGCTATTGTCGGTGTACGTGATCAAGAATCAATATCTACTGCTGCTCTCGATGGTAGGTGTAGGCATTGCGTGGGCGTCAATTTTATCGATGCCGTATGCGATTCTCTCGAATGCGTTACCTACCGAGCGAATGGGTGTGTATATGGGCGTGTTCAATTTCTTTATCGTGTTGCCAGAAATTGCCGCCGCGCTGAGCTTTGGTCCACTGACGCGCGCGCTGTTTGGTGCGGATAACCCGAACTCGCCGTTGTACGTGGTCATGATTGGTGGAGCGTGCATGCTGATGGCGGCATTCTCTGTTCAGTTCGTGCACGACGTTGGCGAGCCGGATGCGCTCGCCGACGAGATTCCTGGTGCTGCACGAGTGTTAAAGCCAGTTGCAGCAGCGGGTCATTGACGCACGACTAGGCGTTTTAACTGTGGAGTGTGTGATGGATTTGCGATGTGTGTTGTCGCGCGATAGTCGTGGAACGGTTCACGCGTCGGCGCGAGCGTTGGTAGGTGGGTTCGTTGCTGTCGCGTTAACGTGGGCTGCGCCAGTCGCTGCACAGAGCATGGAAGACGCCATCTTCATGGATCGTCGAGTGCTCTGCGCTGGCCTGCTGTACACGCGTGACCAGTGGAGCAACTATTGGGAAGGCGGTCTGAAGCGCGACAACGGCAACGTTGGCACCGTGACGACGCAAGCGGCTGCCTGGATGGGTGCGTATGGTGTGACAGATAAGCTCAACATCATTGCATCACTTCCATACGTGTGGACGAACGCCAGCCAAGGTGTGCTGGGCGGCCAGCGCGGTGCGCAAGATTTGACAGTGGGCGTCAAGTATCGGGCGTTCCGCACGCCGCTCACGAGCGCTGGATCATTGAGTGGCATTGTTGGGCTGAGCGCGTCTGCACCGACATCAGACTACACGCCTGATTTCTTGCCGCTCTCTATTGGCTCATCAAGCAAGCGCGTCACCGCCCGAGGCACGCTTTCGTACGAGGGCCGAAATGGTGTGTACGTGAATGGCTCTGCGGCGTACACGCGTCGCGGCAACGTTACGCTCGATCGCGTTGCGTACTACACGCAAAACCAGCTTTTCCTGACCAACGAAGTCGCAATGCCGGATGTGAGTGAAGCGGCGTTGACGGTGGGGTATCAACGGAAGGGTCTCGTAATTCCAGTTGTGATTACGCGTCAGACAACGCTCGGCGGCGGTGATATTCGCCGACAGGATATGCCGTTTGTTTCGAATCGGATGAACTTCACGCGCGTCGATACTCGCGTGCAGTACGTGTTGCCAAAACTGCGTGCTGTGACCGTGCACGCTGGCGTGTCGCAAATCATTGCCGGCCGGAATGTCGGGCAGGGGACAACGCTCATGGGCGGACTGTTGCTCGTGGGTAAACTCTAATGCTGACTATGATTGGATTGCGGGATACTTTCGGATTTGTTGTTGATCGACGATCGCGCGCGCCACGAATCGCTGCGCTGTTGCTGTTGTCGATCGGCGCGACGAGTTGCGACAAGGCGATCACGCAGACGGAATCGCTTGAGCCGCTAATTGCGACGAGCACGGATGCAGCGGCAGGCACATGGCGACCGATTGTGCTCACATCAACAAGCCAGATCGCCGTTGCCGCGCCAACCGCTGTTACGAGTGATGCGTACAAGGCGGAGTTGGCCGCGATCAAGTCCGCGCAACGCGTGATCACACCAGTGCAGCAAGAGCGCGTGGCGTATTGGAGTGGTGGTGGTGTGCTGCGATGGAATCAGTTGCTGCGCGGCCTTGTTGCGCGATACAATCTGCCGCCTGCACCGCGTGCCGACGGTACGTATCCAGGCCCAGATGTTAATAATCCATTTGGTGATCCAGCATTTCCTTTCGCCAACCCGCCGTATGCAGCGCGCGCCTACAGTTACGTCGCAGTGGCGCAGTATGAGGCGTTGAAGGCGGCGTGGTATTGGAAGTACCAGTACAATCGTCCGTCACCGGCCAAGACGGACGCCGACGTTCGGCAACTGGTACCTATTTCGGATCTGCCGTCGTATCCGTCTGAAGACGCGGTGCTGGCAGGTGTGACGGTTGCGATGCTGCAGGCGCTCTTTCCCGCGTCTGTTGAAGAGATCACGCGTCGTGGTGCCGATCAGCGCGAGGCGGCGCTGTTGGCGGGCAAAGCAACGAGTAGCGACTTGGCTGCTGGTTTGGCGCTGGGACGATCGGTTGCTGCGCTTGTACTCGCGCGCGCGAGCACTGATGGCACCAGCAACGCCGTTGGAAACGCAACGCTCTGGGCCGCGCTTGCAGATTCTGCGCGCGCCAAGGGTGAGACGCCGTGGTTAAGTCTTGAGACGCCTGCACGTCCGCCGATGTTGCCCAACTTTGGATTTGTGCAGACATGGTCGATGACGTCGGCTGAGTTATCTGCTGCGCGCCCAGTCGCGCCGTTTCCCACTGCGTCGGCGCAAATGAAGGCCGAGGTGGCAGAGGTGCGTCGCACGGTGGATGGGTTGACCACTGCGCAGCGAGCGATTGCGCAAAAGTGGAACGACGGCGCCGGCACCTACACGCCGCCCGGACACTGGAACGACATCGCTGCCGAGTTTATCCGCGACGCGAAGATGAGTGAAGTGCGTGCGGCGCGTGCGTTTGCGCTGCTGAACATGTCGATGCACGATGCGTCGGTGGCGTGCTGGGACGCGAAGTTCCGCTACTTCAATCCGCGTCCATCGCAGCTTGATGTGAACATTCGCACCGACATTGGATTGCCGAATTTTCCGGCGTATCCATCAGGGCATTCGACGTTCTCTTCGGCAGCCGCCGACGTTCTTGGATACCTCTTTCCGGCGAGCGCGGCGGAGTTCAAAGTGATGTCTGACGAGGCAGGAATTTCGCGGTTGTACGGCGGAATCCATTATATGAATGACATCACAGCGGGAAAGTCGCACGGCGCGCGCGTGGCGGCATTCACGATTCGCTTTGCGCAGAGCGATCGCGCGCAGTAACGCAGGTGTGATGACGTTGTGCCTGAAAGAAAACTTGGCCCGCTGCGCAGTCTCTTTCTGCGAAGCGGGCCAATTGGTTCTCAGGTTGCCGTCCAACCGTACGCGTTCGTTCCGCTCTCGATCATCCCACCCGATGAGGTCTCGTTCCGTCGCGTTCAATGAACGGCGACAGGTTGGAGCGCGTACGAACCTGCTAGAACACGCAGCTCGACCGCGCGGGAACACTCAGCGTGATCTCAGAACCGTTCCGCGCAGGCGTTCCACACACTTTCAACACATCTGCTCCAAGCTGCATACTCGGTAATTTTATTTCGGCCGCAGTCGTGCCATTGTTGATCACCACCATCGTGCGACCACGACGGTATGCGTAGGTCTGGTCTGTCACGAGCAGATTCTCGGTACGTGCGCTGCGAAGGTCGGTGCGCGCCGCGCGCAACGCGAGCAGTGTCTGCACATGCGCAAACACAGACTGCTCACTCTCCGTGCGGCCCGCCGCCTCAAATGCATTGTGTGGATCGTTTGCCCAACCGCCAGGAAAATCGCGACGGTTATCTGGATCACTGCCTCCCGGCAACGCGATTTCGTCGCCGTAGTAAACGAGCGGTGTACCGCGTGCGGTAATCATGAACGTGTAGGCCAGCTTCAAGCCAGCTGTGGTTGCACCCGGCTCATTCATAAAGCGATCCACGTCGTGCAGGCCGAGGAACGTGACCAGTGAATTTGGATCTGGGTAGAGATGATCGCGCGACAATGCTTGTGCCACGTCGCGCACATTGCGGCCGCGGCCAAACGCGCTTCGAATTGCGTAATACAGCGGAAAGTCAAACAGCGCATCAACTTTCGTATCAAGGCCGTCCCACTGCGCCTTGCCACCGCTGAAGAAACTGATCATTGATGGATCACCATCGAACACTTCACCCACCACGCGTAGTGCCGGATACTCGCGCTTGATCGCACGCATCCAATCGCGCCAGAAGGTGCGCGGCACGTACGGCCATGTGTCTTGGCGAATGCCGTCCATGCCGCTCATGCCAACCCACCAGAGTGTGTTCTGGATGATGTAGCGCGCTACGTCGGGATCGTCCTGATTGAGATCGGGAAGGATATCAATAAACCATCCGTCGAGAGTCGCTTGGCGCATCGCAGGCGTTGCGTATGGATCTGCGAGTGTCCACGTCTGCCACGTGTTGTTGGGATGCGCGGCGGTCGTGCCGTGAAACCACGTTGGCGTAGGCGCCTCAGTTGCCCACGGGTGATACGGCCCCGTGTGGTTCGCGACCATGTCGAGAATGATCTTGATACCGACGGCGTGTGCATCGTCTACCAAGGACTTAAAATTCGCCATATCACCAAGGTGTTCGTCAACCGCGTACATGTCAGTCGCGCCGTAGCCGTGATAGTCGGTGATCGGCTGATTGTTGTACATCTCGCGACGATTCAATCCGTTGTTGTTGTCATACAACGGATTCATCCAGACTGCGGTGATACCGAGTGCCTTGAGGTACGGCAGTTTCGCGCGTAGGCCCGCCAAGTCACCGCCGTGGTAGTAGCGGCCTTTCGTGCGATCGTGCAATCCCGGTGACTGCGCCGGTGAATCGTTTGTTGTGTCTCCGTTTGCGAATCGATCAGGCATCAACAGATACATTGCGTCGTTGATGCCAAAGCCTTGAAACCGGCCCACGCGTGAGAGCGGCGTTGACACCGTGAATGGCACCGGCGCCGTGCCTGCGCCAGTCCGCAATGTGAGAGGATAGTTGCCGGGCGTCGCCGTATTCGGAATCGTCACATCAACAAACGCATACGTCCCGGTCGCATTCACGCGCACCGATGCACAGCGGAGTCGCGGACAATCCAGTCGAGCACCGGAGAGATTTTTTCCGCGAATCAACACGCGCACCGGATTGATCGAATGTCTGCCCCACCAGTTTGGCGGGTCCACTTTTTCGATGATCGGCGCCTGCGCCTGCGCCTGCGCCTGCGCGGCGGCTGTGCTCGCGATAAGCGCGCCCAATGATATCAAACCGCGCATCGCCGTCATCAGACTGCACTGCTTTGTCAACGCACCGCGTGTCTCAATCATTCGGTTTCCGGTCATAGGTATCCACCAGCGTGCGCAGCCGGTTGGTGATTTCAGGCGTTACCTGTTCCCACGTGAATCGAAATGACCAATTGCCGGACGAGACACCCGGCTTGTTCATTCGCGTGTCGCTGCCTAACCCAAGAATGTCTTGCATCGGGATTAGCACCGTGTTTGCCACCGACGCGAGCGCAGTGCGCATGAGTGTCCAGTGCATCTCGCTACCATCAGTTCCTAAATACCGCAACGCGTAGTCTTTTTCGCGTGCTACTTCGTCTGCGTTTCGCGTAGAGTCGGCGAGCCCCGTTGACGTCCACCACCCAACTGTCGTGTCGTTGTCATGCGTGCCCGTGTACACCACGCGTTCGCGCGGAAAGTTGTGCGGCTTGAACTCATGTGCTTGTCCATCGCCGCCGAACGCGAACTGAAGAATACTCATACCGGGAAAGTCAAACTGCTCGCGCAGTGACTCAACTTCCGGTGTGATTAATCCCAAATTCTCTGCAACAATTTGCAGTGGGCCAAGCGCATTCTGAATTGCGGCAAACAATGGGGCACCCGGGCCTTTCACCCACTGCCCGCGCTCCGCAGTCACTGCATCGCCAGGCACTTCCCAGTACGCTTCAAATCCTCGGAAGTGATCCAAGCGCACACTGTCAAACAGTTGAAATGCTGCACGCATTCGACGAATCCACCACTCGTACCCGGTGTCGCGCAACACTTCCCAATTATAAATCGGATTCCCCCAACACTGGCCGGTCGCGCTGAAGTAATCAGGCGGCACGCCGGCTTGCACAAGTTTGTGTCCATCAGCATCAAGCTTGAAGCACTCCGGATTTGCCCATACATCCGCGCTATCATGCGCCACGTAAATTGGCAGATCACCCATGAGGTGTATGCCTTTTTCTTTCGCGGCTGCTTTCAACGCATAGAACTGCGTGAAAAAGAAGAACTGCTCCATCTGATAGCGGCCAATGCTTAAGGCGAGCTTGGTTCGCCATTCATCCAAGGCTGCCGATTCGCGTCTCGCCGCGCCTGCATCCCAATCGGTCCACGCAACGCCACCATGCGCCTCTTTCAGCGCCATGAACAGCGCATAGTCCGGCAACCAGTCGATGTTGGCGCGCACGAAGTTGTGATAGCGATCGTCAGGAACGTACGCCTCCAACACGCGCGTCAGTCGTGCACGCTTGTGCGGAATGACGTTCTGAAAATCAACCGCCTGCGCGTTGAATGTCGCGTCGTCATCGTCTGACACATGGATCAGATTCGGATTGCCCGCGAATGCCGAGAAACACTGGTACGGTGAGTCGCCGTAGCCGGTGGGGCCAACCGGCAGCATCTGCCAGATGGTGAGCCCCGATTGCGACATGAAATCGAGAAAACGATACGCGTCAGGACCCAAATCGCCGATGCCGCTGGCGCCAGGGAGCGAAGTCGGATGCAACAGGACGCCAGCAGCTCGCGGAAAGGGCATTGGTGCGATGGAGGTCGGAATCAGACAGCCGGTAAGTCGGCGACGTGAACGCGAATGGGGAAATGGTCGCCTCCACGCGCCGTTTCCGCTACGCCTCAGCGACAGATTCCCGCGCGCGGGGCACCGGCGCAACCGCTCAGCCGCTGCTACCCTTCTGCGTATGCCCGATGAAACCGAGATCACATTGCAGCACGCTGACTGGGAAGCCGTTGTCTCCAGCCATGGTGCCAGCCTGCGCGGCGTCACGTATCGCACGCACCCTGTCGTCACCGGCTACCGCGGCACGCCCAACAAGCAGGGCGGGCAGGGAGACGTGCTGATTCCGTTTCCAGGTCGCGTGGCGAAAGGGCGGTACACGTGGGACGGCGTCGAGTACCAGATGCCGCTCACCGACAAAGATGGTCCGAATGCGATTCACGGATTCGTGCGCAAAGCCGATTGGACGTTGGTCGAGCGGCACTCGGCATCGGCGACATACGAATTGCGCTTTGAAGGCGCTGACGGCTACCCATTCCCGCTTGATATTCGTCTGACGTACACGCTCGGTGCCGATGGGCTGACGTGTGATTGCGCGATCACAAACACCGGGCCGCACGCCGCGCCAGTCTCAATGGGTTTTCATCCGTATTTCACCGTTGGATCCGATCACGTTGACAGTGACGCGCTAACGCTCCCATTCACTCAAGTGCTGGAATTCGAGCGGCTCATTCCAACGGGTCGTGTCGATGATGTCGCGCAGACCGCACTCAATTTTCGACTGCCGCGCGTGATTGCCCAGACCGCTTTCAATCATTGCTTCATGGCACCTGTTCGCGATGCGGACGGATGCGTGCGCATCACGCTCGCGAGCGAGGTGCGCGCGCTGACCGTCTGGATGGATCGTGCGTTCAGCGCCGTGGTGATTTACACCGGCGACAACCTTGCGCCTGACATCGCTCGAGGTAGCATCGCTATTGAACCTATGTCGTCAGCGAGTGATGCGTTGAATAATCCAGAGTGGGGGCTGACACGTCTGGAGCCAAACGCAACGCTTCGGGGAACGTGGGGTGTTTCCGTTGGTTGATGAGATGAACTTGTCGTTGCCGTGCTCAAGGTGGCTGCGCGCGAGCGCAAGTCACGGTGGGTGCGCAGCCAGCGAAACTCGCAAAACCGTAGGCACGTAACTCGCCGTAATTAGCTAATTTCCCGCCCATGACATTTCGACACTTCCTTGCGAGCTGCGCCTGCGCCCTCGCCCCCGCGCTCTCCGGTGCGCAGGCCACGCGCGTCAGCGTGCCGTACACACTCGACACGCTCCCAAACGGACTGACCCTCATCATTCACGAGGATCACTCGGTACCCATCGTCACCACCAACGTCTGGTATCACGTTGGTTCTGGCGACGAAAAAATGGGACGGACCGGCTTCGCGCATCTCTTTGAGCATCTGATGTTCATGGGATCAGAGCACGCGCCAAACCCGCAGTTTGATCGATTACTGGAAGCGGCGGGTGCAAACAACAACGGTTCGACCACTGAAGATCGTACGAACTACTTCGAATCAGGGCCGAGCACCTCGCTGCCGCTGATGCTGTGGCTGGAAGCGGATCGAATGGGGTGGTTGTTGTCGGGCATGGATGGTCCGAAAGTTGACTTGCAGCGCGACGTGGTGAAAAACGAGCGCAGGCAGAGTTACGAGAATCAACCGTACGGCATGGTCGGCGATATTCAGCCGCCGTTGATGTATCCAGCGGGACATCCATACTCCTGGACGGTGATCGGCTCGATGGCCGATCTCTCCGCGGCATCGGTTGACGATGTGAAAGAGTTCTTTCGCAAATACTACGCGCCAAATAACGCCACAATTGTTGTTGCAGGTGATGTTAATACTGCCGACGTGCGCGCGATGGTCCGCAAATACTTCGGGGAAATTCCCCGTGGTCCAGCGATTGAACGTCCAACGCCCGCAGCATTCGCAACCCGCGACACGGTAGCGACACTGGAAGATCGCGTGCAATTGCCACGATTGTATCTCAATTGGCATACCGTCAAAAGCGTCGATGCTGATGCCGCCGCGCTACAGATTGCTGGATACATTCTTGCCGGCGCGCGGACCAGCCGCCTCACGCAGGCACTGGTGTATCGCGGAGAAATTGCAACAAGCGTCAACGCATACAGCGACGCAAAACGTCTCGACGGTGATTTTCAAGTGACGGCGACTGCGCGGCCCGGTCGAGCACTGGACACCTTGCAGACCGTCATTGATGCGGAATTACAGCGCATCGTGGTTGAGCCGCCGACTGCGCGTGAACTCGAACAGGCGCGCAATGTGATTGAAGCCGCTTTCCTGCGCGGAATTCAGACTGTTGGCGGAAAAGCTGATCAGCTCAACGAGTACTACTACCAGACGGGCAATCCAGATGGTTTCCAGAAGGATCTCGACGCGTTGCGCGCCGTGACCGCTGCTGACATTCAGCGAGTGGTGCGGAAGTACCTGCACGGTGCGCGCGTGATGATTTCTGTGGTTCCCCAAGGCAAGCGTGAGCTGGCCGCAACGAAGAAGGTGGCTCAGTGATGCGTCGACTATTGCTAGTGGCGCTGCTTGCGCCCGCCTCCGTGAGCGCGCAGGCGGCGTTTGACCGAAGCAACCCACCCGCACTCGCTTCGGCGCCAAAGCTGGTGCTGCCCACCGTGCGCGTCGCGCGCCTTAGCAACGGTATTACGCTGCAATTGGTGGAGCAGCGTGAGGTGCCACTGGTGCAGGTCGCGCTGACGATTACTGGCGGCGCGCGACTTGACGGCGCAGCACCGGGCATTGCCACATTCATGGCACGCATGCTCACGGAGAGCGCGGGCGCCCGTGATGTGAATGCGTTGCAGAGCGAACTGGCGTTCCTCGGTGCAACACTGTCGTCATCAGCATCGTTCGATGCATTCACCGTATCGCTCAATGTGCCGAAACGCTCACTTGGCGCGGCACTTGACCTGATGGCCGATGTCGTGCAGCGCCCGGTATTTAGTGCGGCGGATGTGCGTCGCCAGCGCGATCTGCGCGTGGCAAGCATTCTACAGCGTCGCGACCAACCGAATGCTGTTGCATCGCTTGCATTCAATTCGCTGCTCTTTCCCGCTGGTCATCCGTATCACCGCTCCACCGACGGTGATTCGGCGTCGGCAGCGCAGCTCGACTCTGCAAGTCTGCGCAACTTCTACGCGCGCGCCATGCAACCCGCGCGAGCGAAGTTCGTGATTGTCGGCGACATTAGCGCGGCTGAGGCGATCACACTGCTCGGCGCACGTTTCGGCAACTGGACCGCGACCACCGCACCAGCGCCGATCGCCATTCCGCCCGCAACGCCTGTGACTAATAGTGCGGTCAACATCTTTTTGGTTGACAAGCCAGGTGCCGCGCAATCCGTGATTCGTATCGGCAGTCCGGGCGTCTCGCGCCGCAGCCCCGACTACGCCGCGCTGGTTGTGATGAACACAATTCTCGGTGGTTCATTTTCGTCGCGATTGAACGCCAATCTTCGCGAGACAAAAGGGTACACGTACGGTATCGGCTCGAGCTTCAATTGGGCGCCGGTGCCGGGTGCGTTTAACATCGGCAGTTCGGTCCGTACAGATGTCACCGATTCATCGCTGGCCGAAGTTTTCAAGGAGATGCGTACTATTCGCGACACGCCGGTGGATGCAGCGGAGTTGTCGCGCGCAAAGTCGTATGTGGCGCTGGCGGTGCCCGGTGATTTTGAGACCAACGCAGACATCGCGGGTCAGTTGTTGGAGGTTGGATTGTTCGGGTTGCCGTTGTCGTCGGTGAGCGAGTTCATCACGCGAGTAAATGCGGTGACAGCGGCGGATGTGCAACGTGTAGCGCGTCGCTACCTGCCAACGAGCACGGCAACGGTGGTGGTGGTGGGAGATCTGGCGAAAGTTCGTGCGGGGATTGAAGCGTTGAAGCTGGGGCACATCACGGTGATGGATGCGGCGGTGATTTCGCGATAGTCTGCCGTGCGGCCGGATTGCGAGGTACGCCGCACGCAACCTGTGAGCGAGCATCGCCGCCTAACTGTCAAACCGTATGAGTACTCATCCGCACGCGATGAGTGAAAGTAGGCACCTTGCCAATTGCACTTGCGTATTCTCGGGGGGGGATAAGCTCGACAGAGCAGAATCCTGCCTTTCCCACCGACTGTGAGGATTTATCAAGCAGAACTGGACGGTACCTACTTTTCGGCATTGGCTTGATCGCCAGCGCGGGTGCGTGTACGAGAGAAGTTCTTGAGCCTCCTGCTCAAATATCTGCGAAGCTCGTCGGTCGTGAGAACGGATGTTATTTCAGCAATCAAACCATTTGTGAGCAAATCAATCGTGCGATTGAAGAGCTGGAACATCGCCAAGGCGGCCTGCGTCTTGATGGCGAGTGTCGGCTTGCAGGTCAGATCGCTCGTGGATTCTACAACTCTCAAGCTGTGGGTGTCGGTTTTTACAGTCGGACGCAGTTCGAGCGGGATTTTCCGGCATTACCTCGGGAAGACAATACTCCCGGACGCACGATCGGCCAGATTATTACCCGACGAGTGCGAGCAGGAGACCCGGATAATGGGTCGGGATACGTTCGAGTGAACAACAAGATTTATTTTGACGAGGAAGTGCTAACAGAAGACAACGTGCGTGAAGTCGTTGCTCACGAAACTGTCCACGTCAACGGAGTGGAACCACCTGATCACTCCTTTGGAGTCGCATCTGCCGTTGGTCAGTGGTGCCGATGAGTCATCGTTTGCGAGAATATTTGCTCCGGAGATGTAAAGTGAAGCAGCTAATTAAAGTGTTCGCGCTCAGCGCCTGTTCAATTGCGCTGCAAGCACAAGCCCGGGCAATTGGGGTTTCGTATCCGTCGATGACTTCACTGATTGAATTGGAAGTCCTCTCATCCGCTCCCAGAGCGCGCGCACTTCGGCTCTTGGATGTCGATTCGTCGGTGCGCAGCGTGGCCGAGGCAGATGGTATTAGTACAGTTCATGCGCGAACCATTCTAGATCGTTTGCCCCGGGTTGCTGCGACCGGACGACAGCGCTCAGGCGACCTACGTTCCTACGGTCGTGACACGACAGTGATCCGTCTGATGGGATGGAATGAGTATCGCCCAAATCATGGCGCGATTCAGTTTCACGAAATCTCTCGTCGTGGAGCGACGAGCCCAGTGGTGCGCGTTCGGTGCATTGTTTACGTCGAACGCACCGCAGATCGAAGATGGAGAGTCGACTCGGCTCAGACGGGTGGAGCACACGGATACCTGTGCTCTTCGCATTAGCACTTGAATCTAAATGCTCCAAAAGAATGCGGCCCGTGCTCGATTCATCCGAGCACGGGCCGCTTCGTTTTCGGCAGATCAACCGACTACCCGCGCGCCGCCCCGCGCTTCGCCAGCCACAAAAAAATTCCACCCGTCGCCAACATCACGACGCCCCACCAAATGTTGATATTGATGCCGAGCGAACGCTCATACATCGCCGTGTTGCCAGCGGTTGCCAATCCGTAGCCAATCAGCATGATCCCGAGCACGGTGAACAATCCACCAATCGGGAGCCGCAGATCGAGTGAGCCTTCTGCACTCATAATTGTGTTCCGCGCCTAGAGGAAGATGATGTTGAGCAGGATCGTCATCGCGATCACCGCAGCGGCGAACGTCACTGGACGCTTGAAGAATGGAATGCCATCATCCTTCGGTTTGTCGGTCAGCGAATAAACCAGCCCCTTCAACTCTGAATCGGGACGCGGCTTAGTCGCAAGACTGATGACGATGCTGATAATGATGCACGTCATAAACGCCACAATCGCCGTCCAGAACGTCTGCGCCATCTCACTTGGATACGTGTGCAGCAGACCGAAGAAACCGCCCTTGATGCCCGACACAGAACCATTCGGAAGCGTGAGCCCGTGATGAAGCAGCGCTCCGCTCATGCCAGCAGCCAAGCCCCAGAATGCGCCGTGCCCGGTCGCCCGCTTCCAGAACATGCCGAGCGCGAACGTCGCAAACAGCGGGGCATTCACGAACGCGAACACCAACTGCAACACTTCCATAATGTTGTTGAACGCACCGGCCACATACGCCGCCGCGATCGACAATAGAATGCCACCAACTGTCGCTGCACGACCCATCCACAGATAGTGCGCATCAGAGGCGTTCTTCTTGATGTGGCTCTGGTAAATGTCGTACGTCCAAACGGTGTTGAACGCGGTCACGTTGCCAGCCATACCGGACATAAACGACGCCAGCAGCGCCGTCAGGCCAAGGCCGAGCATTCCTTCTGGAAAAAGTTTGATCAACAGCATTGGTGTCGCTAAGTCGAAATCCATCACGACCTTGCCCGCCGTGTCCAACAACGGTTGGCCATTGGCCGCCAACTTCGCCGGAATCACGCCGCCAGCCACACCCGTCATCGCCAGAGCGATCATGCCCGGCAGAATGACGAGGAACGGAAAGAACATTTTCGGAACGGCAGCAATGAGCGGCGTACGACGTGCGGCGATCATTGAATCCGCCGCCATTGCGCGCTGCACCACGAGGAAGTCCGTGCACCAGTAGCCAAACGACAACACAAAGCCGAGTCCCATTACGAGGCCAAACCATTCGACGCCTAATGGGTTTGTCGCCGCGCTGGTCATGCCTTGCCATGCATGTGTGTACGCGCCCGGTGCTAAACCCTTCGTCGCGGCTGCTTCTGTTAAGCGTGCGGTCAGCCCGCCCCATCCACCAACCGACTTCAAGCCTAAGAACACCAACGGCGCGAAGCCAAATGCGATCATGAAGAATTGCAGCACTTCATTGTAGATCGCGCTCGTCAATCCGCCGGCAAACACATACGCCAGCACAATCACGGCCGACACGAGCACGCTCACGTCAAAGCTCCAGCC
>JANNWU010000397.1:0-5504 GCA_031408755.1 Gemmatimonadaceae bacterium
GCGGAACGTACGCCGGACGAAGTGAAGACTGTCGATCGACGCGGGGCTCGTTGACACGAGTGACTTACGCAATTGGCGCACGCGCGCGGCACAGATTGCCGGCAGTAATTATGCCCCGCTGAGCAAAGAGAAACTCCCATCGCTTATGCGTCTCGTGATTGAACGCACGAACGCGATCTCGTCGCACCCGATGATCAAGGCGCCCAAACCGAACGTATCGCGGACGCCGCGCGACGAAAACCTTGTACCTAAATCCGTGTTCTTCGCGCCATGCTAACGATCATCACGGCCGCCGCAATCTTCTGCGAGCGCCACGCACATTCCCTCGCAACGGCATCCGCTCCACCCCCGCCGCAGTAATCCGCACCGGCAGAATCATCCCCGCTGCATCAAACCGCATCTCCTCAATGCTCACCACGCGATGATTCCGATCGGTTTCACCAATCGGGCGCCGATGATACACGATGTACCAACGGTCCGTACCCGGCGCGCGCAACACTGAGTGATGACCGGCGCCTGTCGCAACAGTTGAATCTTGCTGCAAAATTTTGCCGACGCGCGTGAACGGGCCAAACGGCGAATCGCCAACCGCATACGCCACCGCGTAATGAGGACCGGTCCATCCGCCTTCCGACCACATGAAGTAGTACTTGCCATCCTTCAGCAGCATGTACGCCCCTTCTACAAAACCAGTTGGCGTAATTTCGCGATACAACGTGCCATCGGTCTGTGGGACAATCGCAGTGAAATCGTCATTCAACTTCGCAATGTTGCAGTGGCGCCAACCGCCATACACGATGTAGTACGTGCCATCGGTGTCTTGAAAAACCATCTGATCAATGGGCTGCGCGCCGTTGTGAATCGCATCGATCAGCGGCTTCCCGATCACATCGACAAACGGACCCGCTGGTGAACGCGACCTCGCCACACCAATACCACCGCGTTCCGAATCTTTCTGGATATCGTTCGCGCCGAAAAACAGATAGTACCACTCACCTTTTTTCACCACCGATGGCGCCCACATTGCGCGCCACGCCCACGACACATTCGCCGTATCCAGAATGCGCGAATGTTTTACCCACGTCACCAAATCGCGCGACGAGAACGCATCCATATGCGTCTGCGCGGTGTACGGCGCCGAGTATGTGGGATAGATCCAGTACTGCCCTTCGAAGACGTGGACCTCGGGGTCCGCATACCAGCCTGGCAAAATCGGATTGCCAGAGCGCGCGGGTTGGGCCGAGAGTACGGGCGCGCACGCGAGGAGTGCGCAGGCGATCAGCGAGTGGCAGCGAAGACTCATCATGAAATAAAGAGATAGCGTGCAGCGGTGACGGATGACAGTACAGCACGCAACGAAGCCGTCGTTCTCAAGCGCTTTCACCCGCGCACCATCGCCAAAAACCGCTCACTCTGCCGCCGCATTCCGGTTGTAATGCGCTCCCAGATCACCTCCGGAAAATCACTCGGCAGCTCCCCTTCCACCACCGAAATTGCACGCGGCACCTGCTCGACCATTGCGATCATCGCTGCAAACACCTCGTCGCCACCTGCGTCATCGGCTAACCGTCGCCAGTGGCGCAAATGAATCTTGTCTAACAACCGCGGCTTACTTTTTCCGCGCAACGACATCGCAAGCTGCATCTTCTGTATGGGATACTCGCGCGCGCCACGCCCGATGATCGGCCAGGCAGAAATCACATCGTACAATGGCGTCATCACGTAATCGCGGCGGCGAAGAAACACCGAGAAATTCTTCGCATGTCCATCCGGTGCAGCCAGCAGCCAGAATGCGAGCTGCGACAGAGCGAACGTGCAAGAATCCGCAGTGGCATTCCCACCGTCCCGCAACACCGACAAACAACGTCCAACGCCCGGACCGCCATCCGTCTCGTATTTCTGATCTGGTGACATTCCAGTGGCTTGGCAGAAGTCTTCCTGCGGCAACCGCTGAATCCACGCCGGTGTCGTCGAAGTCGCATCACACCACGCGCGATCAAATCGCTCGACAATGAGTGCACGAATCTCGCCAACATCGTCTGCAAAGCGCGCCATCTCCGCATGCGCAACGGGCAGTCCAAACGCCGACAGTATGCGTAAACACAACCACTCGTTCTCCACCGAGCCACTCAAATCTGCGCCGATGTTTCCGACGCGGCCGAGCGGAAGTTTGATGATGTGCGTGGTCGGTGTTGATCCGCGCGGCAGATACCACGCGTTCTGCATGCGTAAGAGCGCAGTCTTCTCTTGCGCGCCAGCGATCGAAAGTCGCAGCGGCTCTCGTTCGTCATCCACACTGCGGAGCACACCGGCATCGCTCGTCGCCGAACGAATGATCGCAGCGACATCAGGGTCTGTGAGCAGGTCCGCACTTACCTGACGAATGTTGCCCGGATCACTCCCTGCTGGTACCAACTGCACAGCACCAACACAGTCGCGACCGATTGCCGCGAGTAATGCGACTGAATCAGAAGGCGCAACGCGAAATCGTCTTGCGATACGTGATCGAATTTCGGCGCTGTCCGGCAATAAATTTTCAAACCACCATGCCACCGCTGGGCCACGGTGCTCAGCATTCCCTGGCACAAATCGCAGCGACAAACTGAGCGGACGAGAGTACGCCGACTCCATCCAGGAGTCGGCGTACTGAAAGACATCCACACCGCGTCGGCTCGACGACCAGTTGCCCACAAGCGTGCCATTCATCCATACGTCAAGCGAGCGCTCACGCACTGCCATTACCACTCACCGCCGTTGAGTGGTCGTTCGGCGACGGCACCTCTCGGACCATCACCCACTTCGATCATGAGTTTGGCACCAAGCCTGTCGAGTATCGCGAGCAACTGATTGACACTCACAACACCGGGCTCCGTTTCGATCGCGCTGACCCGCGACTTGGTCACGCCCAACAGCGCGCCAAGTTCCGTCTGCGTAAAGCCGCGACCTGCACGAAGCGCGCGGAGAAGCTTCGCGAGATTCGGCCCATCTCCAACGCGATAGGTCTTTCGGCGATAGTCCGTTACGTCCGTCGTCATAATCCACCTTTTGATTGACTTATACACTATCAACCTAAAGCTTGACCATGTAACTATCAACCCAAAGATGTACTCAGTACAAATCAACCTTGGTGATGACTCAAGCCATCTGTTTCCAAGCTACCCATACCCCATACGTGCCTCGTGCGGGGAAAGCTCTACCGTCGAGCCCGCAACTCCGAGACCTCTCCCACCCGCTGCTCCACCCGCATCACAAACCGCATCGCCGGCATATTCGCCTGCGCTCCTGTCACGGCGCGCATCGTCATCACCATCCGCGATTGCGTAATCCACCCGCGGCGCCGATCCAGCAGTAGCCACCCCACCACACTCGCCCCCGCATCCGCGCCCGCGTCGCGCATCACCCCGCGCACCGACAACCACGCATGATCGCCGTACTTGGTGAGCGAATCGAGCGTGAATTCGGCATTAATCCCATCGCCCGGTGCGCCCGCCAACACCATGTGCCGCGACCACTTTTCGCGCTCGCGTACCGGAAGTGTCGGCAACGCCGCTGGCACGCGATCGACCAGCGCGGCCAACGTCTCCAGCGAGACGAAGGTTTGCAGCGTGGCGTCGTCCAACACGATTACTTCGCCATCTGGCGCGAGCCGCATTCTCAACGTGCGCCCACGCAATGCAAGCCCAGTGCTGATCCGCGCGCGCCGACTTTCTTCTTTGCCGCCAGTCGCAGTCACTGTCACACTTTCCACCTGCGCCGACACCAGCGAGCCAGCGGAATCGGCAGCGTCTACACGCGAGCGCAGCACCACCATTGTGCGCGTTCTTACACGCACCGTCGAATCGCCAGTAGGCATGGTAATCGTGCCCTGTTCATCCACATCATGTTCCACGCGCAGCCGGATCATGTCACCGGGATACGGTCGCATCACCAGCGAGACACGCCCATCACTTGGTCGCGCGCGCTGCGCCTGCAGCGACACACACGCCATCGTGAGCATCAGCGCAGTGCGCCGCAGCTGCCACAATTCAGAACCCGTACGGATCATCACCATCGGGGAATGAGAGTGGTTGCACGGCAGCTTGCGGCGCCGCGAGCGCGCGCGGTGGAACGTTGCGACGAAATTGCGCAGCGAAAAATGCCTTTGCATCGCGCGGTTGCTCACGCTCCGTCGCACGTACCGCACGAATTACATCTGGCTCATCAACCAAGGCGACTACGCTGCGCAACCAATCGAGCGTCAACGCGCTGTCAAACCGCCGTAAGCGACGAAGCATTGCGGCATCAAACTCCTCGATTGGCGCCGCAGGAAACCGTTCCACGCCTAATCGACCCGAGAGCACACTGGGGCGCGGAAACCGCACAAAAACTGGCTGCGTGAAATGCGGGTGACGCACCATCAACTGCCCTTTATCGAGGGTCGACAACTTGGTTCGGACGGCGGGGCTCAGCACGGCATACCCCGGTGTCGCCAATTCGTCGCCATCCATGCGGCCGTACAGGGCGGTGCCGGCGTTCCCGACCACGCGCTTGTGTACCTGACTGCGAAATTGTTGGGCCGAAAAGAGAACCAATCCCAGATATCGACCGCGCTCGGCGATGTCGAGTAACATGCGGCGCACATACGTCTCGGGACCATCGCTGGGCGCGTACTTGTTCAACTCATCGACGAAGACGACGACGTGATTCACGCCCAAGTCACGCCGTTCCAGATGTTCGCGCAGCTTGCTCACGACACGCGCAAAGATCAGCCCCTGCGCATCTTCTTCCAGATTCGCGACGTCCACCACGTGCACCGATCGATCGGCGAATGTTCCAAACGGCAAATCGCTGACATCGGCGCCGTCTGTCACCAGTCCGGCGCAACGCGTTGCGAGATTTACCAAGCGATTGCGCACCTTGCGAATGGTGGCTGGATGATGCGTGCGCCAGCTTTGCGCCTCTTTCTTCTCCATGCCATCCAGCAGCGCCTTGAACCACTGTTCGAGATCGGCGAAAGTCTGCACCACCATTTCACCGCCAATCATGGCATCGCTGAATTTTTGGTTCACCACGCGATCGGTAATGAAGTCAATCAACGCGTCGGATTTTGCGTCGATGTCTTCACGTTCGAGCAACACGGCGGCGTACTTCAGTACTTCCAATAATCCCCACGTCAACGGCTGCACGTTGTCTTGCAGCGCCGCGTTGCTGCGAATAGTTGCCAAGCCGCGCAACGCAGCATCGTAGGGCGCGTAGTACGTCACATCTTTGAACGGTTCCGCTGGTACGCCCAACTTTTCATACATCGCCGCATCATCTGCACCAAGCGTCACCGGCTGATCGAGAAACAACAGGTCAGGACCTTTCACGTTGAAGCAGACCGCAGCGACTGATCCTTTCTCAACCGGGAAGTGCGCAAAAATACTCTGCAGCAACCACTCCACCGCACTGGTTTTTGTCGCGAGACCGCTGACACCGGTGATGTTCAGATGCGCTGCTTCCGGTCCAATCAAAAAATCCGCGTC
>JANNWU010000398.1:0-3309 GCA_031408755.1 Gemmatimonadaceae bacterium
GCGCGCGCAGAAGGCGCGCGCCAATCGCTGACAGATCACGATCAACTGCCCATTCACCAGAAGCGACGCGCGGCGGATGTTCAACTTAAAAAACCAATGGTCAACCGGTCACAGTGCTAGCTCGGACGACGCGGAGTAAAACCCCGGGTGTTCCCGCACACGGTCGATCGACCCGCAACAGGCGCATCGGAATCAAATGAGAGCGTTGTGACCCCATTTGACGTGAAAACATACAGATCAGGGAGGCCGTCAGGGTCGAAATCTTTCCACCAAATCTGCGCGATCAACGCGGGATTGTCTGGGTCACCTGACATGGAGCAGGCCATTTTGATCGTATCCGGGTTGGCGACCGAAGAGTTGCTGCGGCGAGTAGTGGATTTTGTTTGGACCACAGTAAAACTCGCGCTGTTTCCGGCGTCGCTTGGCAATGCAAAGCTGCCCGGAGGCGCGACATCGCACCGACTGGGCGACGTGGGAATGGTTTGGGAAGGGTTGGGTGCTAGGCCTCGCCCGTTTGTAGCACCTGTGCCCTTTGTGTTGATCGCATGATAGCTGATCGTTGACGGTCGCGCGTCAACCGGCGGGCCGACCGTGAAACGCATCGCCGCCGCACCATTTTGGCCCTGCATGAGTTGCCACACTTTGAGCCGCGCGGTCAGTGTGAGGCTTGATCCGAGACTCGGGGTTGCACCAGTTGCGATGGCGCAACTGCTGGCTACGAGGTTGGCTCGCGGTTCGACACTGTTTTGTGCCTGGATTGGCGTCGCTGCAGTGGCAGCGAGCACAGTGACCCCTGCGACGACCGATGCCGCTGTCACCACTGTATTCAGAAACCTGTGCGTGCAATACATGAAACACTTCCTGTTCTGAAGATGCTCGAGCCGGAGGTAGATTTGCTGAGGTTCAACTGCGAACACTAGTACAGCCACGCCGTGGCACAAACTCGGTGGAGTCGGTTGCTGGGACGCCCCACAAACACGCAAGCGCGATTGTCTGCGGCGACGACACGTTCGCACTCACCGTCGACTGCTTTTGAGCGAACGGTCGAGAAACCATAACCCGCACGTCACACCGTCGCCGCATAACATCCGGATGTAGCTGCGCACTACCGCTAGCAGTCGTGCGCGGTGGAGTTCCCGGTGCGCGATAAGGCGCAGCCAATCATGGTACTAACCACGCAACGAGCTGTCATGCAAGTTCAAGCAACTCTTGGTCCATATGCCCATGCCAAATCTGCCGAGTCCGTTGATCTCTGCGTCACCCGATCGCCTCGGCGGCACCCCGGTGTTTAGCGGCACGCGTGTACCTTCGCAGAGCCTGATCGATTACCTCGAGGCCGGGCACCCGCTCGACCATTTTGTCGAGCAGTTTCCGAGCGTCACCCGTAAGCACGCGGTCGCGGTCTTGGAACTCGCCAAGCACGGGTTGCTGACGCCGGCCGCGTGACTCCGGACGCGCGGCACGGGTTCGCCTCGACAACAATCGACCCAGCGCGTTTGCGGCGCGTTTGCCCAGCAACTGCACCGTGACGACACCTGCGCGCCGCTGGTCCGACGTAGATGATGGACCGCTGCTTGACGCGGCCGAGCGCGAGAAGGATGCCTTTGTGACGATGGATGAGAGTCTCCCCTTTCGCCTTGCCCCGTGCTCACCCAATGCATCTTTCCCGCATGCCACGCCGCACTGCTTTCTCTCTGCCGCTCGTCACCACGTGCCTCGCGCTGACCGCCTGCTCGCCCGCTGAGCCACCGCCCGCGCCGCGCGTCGCGCAACCGGACGCCGCTTTCTGTCGCACCATCCACCGCGACACGGCGATGCATCTCGCCGAGCAACTGCGCGCGGTTGATACACTCATGGCCAAGCGCACCGGCGTGTACGTGCTTGAGGAAGGGGACGCCGCACTCATCACGCGCGCGTGGTTGAGCGAATACGCCGAACGCACCATCGACGTCCAGTATTTCATCTTCTCCGCCGACAACGTCGGCCGTATCGCCGCCGACTATCTCGTGCGCGCTGCTGAGCGCGGGGTGCAGGTGCGCGTGTTGGTAGATGATCTATTGCTGGAGGCCGATGCCGATGCGCTGCTGGCGATCGATTCGCATCGCAATATCGAGGTGCGGATTTACAACCCCGGTGTCAATATCGGCAAGACGCTTGCTGGCAAAGCGGCGACATTTGCGCGTGATTTTCGCGGCGCCAATCAGCGCATGCACAACAAGACGTTCACGGTGGATGACCGCATCGTGATCACGGGTGGGCGAAACATCGCCGATGAATACTTCGACTACGATCACGACTACAATTTCCGCGACCGCGATGTGTTGCTGCTCGGCGGAATCACCAGCGATGTGAAGCGTTCGTTTGAATCATTCTGGGCCGACAACTTAAGTCGCCCCGTGTCAGCATTGGTGCAGCACACATCGGCCGTGACTCCAGACTCAGTCTTCTTTGCACAGTTGCATGCGTACGCGTGCGATCCCGCAAACTACTGGCCACAAGTCCGCGAACGCGTTGCGGCAATTCCAGCTGCGTTCGCGCGCATTCAGGCTTCGGGCGAGCTGGCATGGGTTGACAGTGTGCGCTTCATCTCGGATGTCCCCGGCAAGAACGATGGTCGCTCCGGTTTGGGCGGTGGTGGCGCCGCGCTCGACACCTTGGCGCAGCTCGTGCGCTCCGCTCGCACGTCGATCGACATTCAGTCACCGTATCTCATCACAACAGAGATTGGTCGCACATTGCTACGGAATGCAGTTGAACGCGGTGTGCGTGTCCGCATTCTCACTAATAGTCTTTTGTCGACCGATAATCTGGAAGCGTTCAGCGGCTATGCGCGTGACCGTAGCGCGTTGCTGGCGACAGGCGTGAAGGTGTTTGAGGTGCGACCCGATGCACGTGCTCGGCTCACGATCATGACCGGTTCGCTGCAACGCACGTTAACGAAGCCTCCGATCTTCGGGCTGCATGCGAAGACGATGGTGATCGACGGTCACGTGACGGTGATCGGCACTTTCAACATGGATCCGCGGAGTGCGAATCTGAATACCGAGTGCGTGACAGTGATCTACGATTCGGCGATCGCGGCGCGAGTAACGGCGCGGTTGGAGGAGGAATTCGGCGCCAGCAATGCTTGGGAGACGACGCGCGAGTTTAATCCGGACGGGCAGGCGAGTGCGCGGAAGCGGTTCAAAGTCTGGCTGCGGCGCGTGATCCCGAAGTCGATTCTCTGAGGCGTGTCCGGCGAGATAATGTGGACGCGTTATGGTGTCTCAAGATGTTTGTTTCAAGATCGCTGTTTCAAGATCTCTGAGA
>JANNWU010000399.1:0-8236 GCA_031408755.1 Gemmatimonadaceae bacterium
GCCAGACACTGCATGACGACTGACGCGACCTCGGCTGGCACCGCCGGCGCGAGGTCCCGCAACGGGCGCGGCACTTCTGCGATGTGCGCCGCGATCAGTTGCGATGCGCCACTTTTTCCCGCAAAGGGATGCGCGCCGGCCAGCAGCTCGTACGCCACCACGCCCCACGCATACAGATCGGCGCGAGAATCAATCGCTTCACCCACCGCCTGCTCTGGCGCCATGTACGCCGGCGTGCCCACGCTGCTGCCCACTTGCGTCAGCGTGCCGTCCGATGCCGCTGAACTCGGCCCATCCACCGTGCGCGCGGCGCTGATGGCTTTTGCGATCCCGAAATCCGTCACCACGGCCGCGCCACCCGAGAGCAGAATGTTTTCCGGTTTGATGTCGCGATGGATCACGCCCTGCGCGTGGGCGTAGGCGAGTGCCCGCGCGACATCGCGCAGCACGGCGATGCGATCGTGCATCGACAGCGACGCGAATCTCGTCATCTGTGCGCGCAGCGATTCACCCGCGACGAATGGCATCGTGTAGTACGGCACACCGCCCGACGTCCCGGCGGCCAGCACCGGCACGATGTTCGCCTGCTGCAACCGCGCCGCCGTCGCGATCTCTCGCGTGAAGCGCTCGGCGCTCACGCTGGCGGAGAGTTCGGGGGCGAGGACCTTCACCACCACGTCGCGGCCGAGCGCGTTCTCGCGGGCCACAAACACGCGTGACATGCCGCCGCCGCCGAGTTCATGGGCGAGGGTGTAGCCGGTGCCGAGCGTGGTTTGGAGTTGGGCGCGAAGGTCGGTCACTCAGGTGGGATCAGGGACCAACCTCACGGAACGTGCGTGTGTCAGGCATCGGGAAGGATACCGCTCGGGCTGCTTTCGAGCTGACGGGGACGGAGTTCGCGAGCTGACGGGGACGGAGTTTGCGAGCTCACGGGGACGGAGGTCCTGAGTTCACGGGGACGGAGGTCGCGAGCTGTGGCCGACGGCATCGTTTCGCTCGCGACGTGAGATCGGTCCCGAATCGATCTCCCGGCGGTCGACGCGCTGCTGCCGATTGCCGCCGGTCCAGCCCCGAGTGACGCGACGCTGCAGCGACGCTTCGAGCCGTTCGGCAAACGTGTCGGAACCAAACACGGCATTGCTGCGAGCGGCGCGACGGATCGCATCGCGTTCACGGGGAGTGACAGTTGGAGCGCAGAACTCCAGATACGCTGCCTGTCGTTCAATAGCAGTCATACCCAGATTCAGATATTCGGCGTGCAGACGCACGAGTGCATCCGGCGCACCATGAGCGAGGCAACGAAAGCTGGACCACTCATACTCGGCCGCGTCGGTAACCATGTTGGCACGGACCGGATTGAGATCGATGTACCGGCTGCATTGCAGGAAGTACGACTGCGACTCGACGAGCGCTGATCGGAAGCGGCCTTCCCAGAGTGTGCCGGTTCGGTGATACCGCCGGTTGAAATAGTGGACGTAGCGACAGCCCACGCGACGCATCAGGTCGGACGCACTTGTGCGCGTCACCGGCGTCAGGAGCAGGTGAATGTGATTCGTCATGAGGGTATACGCGTGGATCGCGCATCCCACGGTCGCGTTGGCGTCGCGGAGGCAGACGAGATACCTCGCGAAATCTTCGTCACACCGGAACGTGTCGATCCGGTCGTTCCCGCGCTGTGTAATGTGCATCGGTATCCCAGCGGCGGCGACGCGTGGCCAGCGTGCCATCAGCTGTACCTTAGCCAGGGCGCCCAGAAAAGACTGGCGCAGCGGATAATTCGGAGAAGTCGGTAACGTCGCATGCGGGCATATTGTGCTCACATGACCGGAGGTACATCACCAGAATCGAGCAGGCACAATCAATCTCGCGCAGCGCCTGCGGTAGATCGGAGTCGTCGAGAACTCAGTTGAGCACTCCGTCCCCGTGAGCTCACGAACTCCGTCCCCTCTCACCGTGAAGCTTCTCGAAGTTCGCGGTCGACGCGGGACGCTGCCGTCGGATCCGCGCCGCTGCGACCTCAGCCCCCCGCATCACGCGCAGCATGTTCCCGCCCGCCAGCTTCACCACATCGGCATCGGACCAACCGAGCCGGATCAGCTCCGCAAACAAATACGGAAACCTGGACGCGTCCTCGAGTCCGGTGGGCATCTCGGGATCTCCCCAGAAATCGCTCCCGATCCCCACGTGATTGACACCGGCCGTCTTTCGCACGTAGTCGATATGGTCGGCCACATCCGTCAGCGTGGCGACGGGTTTCGGGTTCGCACTGGCAAACTCGGCGCGGATCCGCGTGGCCTCGGCGGGAGTCTTGGACCTCGTCAGTTCCGCCAGCCTCAATTCCCAATTGGCGACCGGCTGCGACACGAACGCGGGAATGAATGTCACCATCACCACGCCACCATTCCTCTCGAGCCGTCGCAGCACGTCGTCAGGGACATTTCGCGGACGATCGGTTAACGCCTTGGCTGAGGAGTGGGAGAACATCACCGGAGCCTCAGCCACGTCCAAGACGTCGTGCATGACCTTCGGTGTCACGTGCGAGATGTCGACGATCATGCCGAGCCGGTTCATCTCGCGCACCACTTCTCTGCCGAACGGCGTCAAGCCGTTGTGTCGTGGTGCGTCCATCGCGGCGTCCGCCCAATCGAGCGTGACGTTGTGCGTGAGCGTCATGTACCGCACGCCGAGCCGGTAATACGACCGCAGCGCCCCGAGGGAATTCTCGATCGCGTGGCCCCCTTCCATGCCGAGCAGCGAGCCGATTTTGCCAGTGCGAAAGGCCGCAGTCACCTCGCTGGCGGTGGTCGCGAGTGTCAGGGCGTCAGGATACCGTTCGATCATGCGTCGCGCGATGTCGATCTGTTCGAGTTGTACTTTCGCATAGCCTGAATCCTTGATGTCGCCCGGAATGAACACCGACCAGAATTGCGCGCCCACCTGACCGCTCCGGAGGCGCTGGAGATCGGTGTCGCCGCTGGTACGCTTCCGCAGGTCATACGCCTCGACGTCCCGAGGGGCCTGTTTATCTTCCCGGATCACGTACGCGAGATCGTTGTGTCCGTCGATCAGCGGCGATGTCATGAGTATTCGCCGGGCGCGAACCAGCGCCGAGTTAGTGTCTTTCTGCGCCACAAGCGTGTTTGTGGCCAGCAGCGCGGCGATCGCGATCAAGGATCGAGGATCGAAGCAGCGTCATGAGTGTCAGCAGCGATGGGTGGTACGACACGAGCGCCGGTCATGGGGTCAGGTGGACACCGGTGACAGTGCACACAATCTGGACACCGGTGCAGACATCGGTGACACTGCACACAATCTGGACACCGGTGCAGACATCGGTGACAGTGCACACAATCGGATGAAAACGCGCACTGGACACCGGTGACAGTACACACAATCGGACGAAAACGCCCACGACAACGGTGACAGTACACTGAAAACGGTACGCACAATTCCGCTGACCGTTGTACGATCGTCGCACCTGCCGCCGCCCTGCGGCGTTCCCTCCTCGCACTGCCCATCCTATGGCTCGACTTGCCCGCGTGGTCATTCCCGGCTTGGCCCATCATGTCACGCAACGTGGCAACGGGCGGCAACAGGTCTTCTTCTCCGCGGCCGATTGCGCGCTGTACCTGCGCCTGCTCCGCAACGCGTGTGCAACGACACGCGTGACCTGTCTCGCGTTCTGTCTGATGCCGAACCACGTGCATCTGATCCTCGTACCCTCGTCAAACAACGGGCTGCGCCGATGTCTGGCCGCGGTCCATCGCGCGTACGCCGGCTGTCTTAACGCGAGGCGCAACGTGACCGGACACTTCTGGCAGTGCCGCTACGGTTACGTCCCAATGGACGACGCGCACCTGTATGAAGCATTGCGGTACGTCCTGCTAAATCCAGTGCGAGCCAGATTGGTGCGCACCGCCTCGCCGTGGCGGTGGTCGAGTGCACGCACGTACCTCACGCTGATGGATGACGGCGTCACCAGTCCGTCGCGGATGCTCACGTGGATTCCCGACGTGGTTGGCTATTTGGACGAAGCGCCGAATCCGCAGCGACTGCAGCGGCTCCGCGAGGCACAAACCATTGGCCGACCGGCGGTTTCCGTCGATGGCATGGCGCAACTGGAACTGCAGATGGGTCGCCGATTGCGGTCGCGGAGGACAGCAAAGAAGCCGAATCCGGCGATGTAACAGGCCGACGATCGGATTGACTGCACTGTCACCGATAATGGCACCGAAATACCCGCGTCTAGTGCACTGTCACGGAAAATGCGAGAACTCAGTTGCGAACTCCGTCCCCGTGAGCTCGCGAACTCCGTCCCCGTGAGCTCACCGAAATCGAGCAGGCACAATCAATCTCGCGCAGCGATTACGGTTCATCGCGCACTTGGAAACTCCGTCCCCGTGAGCTCACGAACTCCGTCCCCGATCACCCGGACGATCAGTGTGTGGTTCGCAGAGGCGCACATTTCAGCGTTGACGGGCACTTCGCAACACAGACCGCGACTGCGCGTTGACAGGACTCATTGATGATGAGCACGCCGCGACGAACGCCGCAACGGATTACAAACACGACGCTGCGGCGTGGCGGAACGAACAGCGTGCATGCTGCGTGAGGCACTTTGCGCAACGCAATTGCGTGCACCGCGTGCGTAAGCAACCCGAACAACGCGTACACTCCGGCAGTAGCGAACGGCCCAGATATTGCTCGCTTCAAACACAACATGCCGTCAAATAGATGGGCACGTTTAGCGACATCTCACTGCGGACGAGATCGTTATGCACAGGGAGTTTGTCAAAATTGCAGACGCGTTGCGATGTATGTCAGGTCTCGTGTCCCGACCTCAGTCAGTGACGTGCAACGTTCCGAGAGAGCAGCGGATGAGTCAACAGTAAAAATATCGCGTTCGGATGCTTTCATTTGTTTTCTTTGCAACAGCCCATCTGTTTTCTTGGCAACAGCGCATAAACCGGAACTCACCAACGTGCCAATATTGACTGCTATACAACCGACATCATTATCCGTTGTATGTCGCCACACACATCATTCGCTTTCCGAGAATCTGAGGAGCAAGTCATGACCCGACTGAACGCCAGCGTCCTCCCAATCGCGATTGCTTTCGCGCTGGTTGGCTGCGGAGGCGGAGAAAGTGCGCTAGGCACTGGTAGTCCACCCTCAAGCAGTGTTCCGCGAACGGGCACAATGACCTATGTGCACATCAATAAACTGCTCGCCGTTGATATGACGAATGGTCGTACAAAGCAGCTTTCGGATCTGATAAGTTTTTCTAGTAACCGAGCTTTTAAAGGCGCAACTGTCGGTCCAGCACGAGAATTCGCGTTGAGCTACAACACCGACGCAGCGCTTTCCAATATCGCGTGGCTGGTGATTCTGAAGCCCGACGGATCGCAGGAGGCCGATATCAGACTGGCGTACATGGTCAACGGTCCACCAGTCATTTCACCCGACGGCACCAAAATGGCGTTCGATGCGAGTTCGTATCCTGGGTCGCTCCCGACGCGAAAGTTTTTGCAGGTTGTGTCGCGCAGTGGACAGGCGCTGCTCTTTTACAGTAGTTATCGCTATCCACAATGGATGCCGGACGGACGACTCCTACTGCAAGGCGCAAACGGTTTGTATCTCTCGAATGCAGTGATTGGCGACGTTCCGGTTCTCATTCCGAATAGCGACAATATCGCCAACCACTCCATCAGCCCCGACGGCAAACAAATCGCATTCGCGCGGCAGACGGCGAACGGATCGCCGCTGCACATTTACATCATGAATATCGATGGGAGCGGCACGCGGCAGGTGACAACCTCCGCTGACGGCGGCGAGACAAACGTTCTCTTCTCGCCCGACGGGAAAAGTCTGATGGTCACGACGTCGGGTTGCATCTCCGTCTTCGACTCGTATCCGTATGTCACGGGCAACGTGGACGAAGATTTGATTCATGTTATTCCAACGAACGCCAGTATGTTGAACATTCTGGAGTCGCGACGGCTGGCTGGAACGGCGTTACAGCGCGAGGATGGCTTGGGGAGGTGTACGGCGGGGACGTTGAGCTGGCGGTAGCGTGAAGGCGTTCCCGCAATTGATTAAGTCGCCGAAGCAGAGGAGTAAATTGCGCACGTGTTAACGAAACGCATCACACCCTGCTTCATCTGCGCGACGGTGTGCTACACGGCGTTGCTCGGCGAAGTCAGAGCCATCACACTGAACGTTATCGTTTCGTCGGCAGTCTGACTGACCGCACTTAATTTGGCACTACGGCGACCCGTTAATTAACCTTTTGCACGCTCTGCGCATCAGACGAGCAACGCCGCAGTCAATACAATAGTCGCACAATGAATCATCGGACTGTTCAGAATGACAAACAGTCGCTAGCTGCGACGAAGTCTGCGAGGCATACACGAGACTTCTAACATGTCGCAGAAGCTACTGTCCCGGCTGACTGACAAACCGCACTACGATCAGAATCAGGCCGTCTCTGCGGGATCGAGAGCCGGGTGATCATGCTTCGCGACATCCTTCGCGAGTCGTGACCGTTCGCTTTCCCGCTCGGCGACATCACGCTGCTCTCGGTGCTCAAAAAGGCGGTCCTTCCCGGCGTCATCATGTCGCGCAATTTTCTCCGGGTCGTGCGAAGGACCTGAGCCATGCTTCTCCTCGGTCGACTTCGCCTTGTCCTTCGCATCATCCGCCTCTTGGTCCAGCTTCTTATCGCTCGCGTCATGCTTATACGTGCTTTTCCCTTCGCTCATGGCTAACTCAGTTGTGATGAGAAACATGCGACAAATACACTCTGTAACGCAGCACTTGGCTTCCTTGTACACCTTTCGGCGTGATATGCTTCCTTGTGAAGTTCACGCGGCAGGCACATGCGCTCGATTCTGCGCGGCCTCACCGCAATGATTCGTGACGGATAGCTTGCAATGACAAATCACGAGGAGCACGTCGAGCAACTCTTTGACATCGGCATCGTCGGCGGCGGACCTGCCGGACTCAGCGCTGCGATCTGGAGTGCACGATACGGTCGCAGTGTTGTCGTGATCGACAGCGGCGATCCACGCAACTGGGAGTCTCGCGGTATCAACGGCTTTCTTGGGATGCCTGCGATTAAACCCGCCGAGTTGCGCGGTCAGGGGCGAGATGAGCTCAAGTCGTACGGCGTGTGTTTGATTGACGCGTTGGTGCAGCGCGTCGAAGTTGTCGAACGGACGCTTGTCGATAGCAACGCGGACACCGTATTTGAGCTCAGATTCGATCAGCGAAAGTCGGTGCGTGCGCGACGCGTACTGTTGGCAATCGGAATGCGCGATGCGTGGCCTGACATTCCTGGACTGTCGCAAGTGTACGGCGCAAACGCGCACGTGTGTCCCGATTGCGATGGGTACGAGGCGCGTGACAAGCGAGTGGTCGTGATTGGACACGGTCGCCGCGCGGTTGCGATGGCGCTCGCACTGACCGCATGGACGTCTGACATCACGATCGTCACGAATGGCACCTCGGTTGATATCGAAGATGACGCAGAGCTGCAAGAAAAACTCGAAGGCTGCGGCATTCCTATTCGCACCGACCGAGTCACGCGGCTTGGACACGTCGAGAATCAGATCACCTGCTTGTACCTCGAGAACGGCGAGGCGTTGGATATCGACAAGCTGTTCTTCACCATAGCGCAGTTTCCGGCTGACGATCTTGGCGTACAGCTGGGGTGCGATCGCGATCGCGGCGGACACGTTGTCGTCAGCGAGTATTATGCGACGTCAGTCTCTGGGGTGTTCGCCGCCGGTGATATCACACCAGGTCCGCAGTTGGCAATCAGGGCGGCTTCGGGAGGTGCGGTTGCTGCGATGGCGATGCATCGTTCCTTGGTGCCTGCGCTTCGCAAGCTGACGGACTTGGAGTGAGTCAGCACGTTTCAGAACGTGTAACTGCTCGTGGCTAACGCGACCGAGACGTTGCGTGCCGGAAGCCGTTCACGCAACGCAGGACCGGTGAGAAACCGTCCGACGGACAGACCGATGCGCAGATGCCGCGTCGCGGCGACGTCAAGTTGCGCCCAGAGTTGGTGCCCATAATAGCGCGACGCAGACAGACCGGGACCACGGACCGGCGTCCCTGCGGCATCGTAGAGTCCGTCGGTGGTGCGAGTGCGCCAGAAGTGGTCATCGTCGAGCAGCAATGTGACACGCGGATGAATGAGAAACTCGACGGTCGGATGCACATTGATCAGGTT
>JANNWU010000400.1:0-3420 GCA_031408755.1 Gemmatimonadaceae bacterium
CTCGGTGCCGAGAAGTTTTTTGATATCAAGGCGAGAGTGGGCGGGCTGAAGCCGGCGGCCGCGGTCATTGTCGCGACAGTTCGCGCATTGAAACTGCATGGTGGTGCGCTCAAGTCGTCGCTCGCGCAACCTGACGTCGCAGCGGTTGAGCGTGGTCTCGCAAACCTTGAGCGGCACATCGCCAATGTTCGTCAGTTCGGAGTGCCAGTCATCGTCTCGCTCAATCGATTCACGACTGATAGCGACGACGAACTCGCGTGTGTCATGCGTGCCGTCGCGCGCACCGGCGCGAAGGCATCACTGTGCGAAGTCTGGGCACAGGGTGGCAAAGGCGGTGAGGCGCTGGCGACCGCGGTCCAGGCGTTGCTTGGAGAGAATCTCGCGGACTTCAAACCGCTCTATGATCTCGGTCACGGAATTCGCGAGAAGATCGGAACAATCGTGGCCCGCGTTTACGGCGGTGATGGTGTCGATTTCTCTCCCAAGGCCGAGCGCGCAATACGCGAGATTGAGCGGCAAGGTCTCGGTATGACTCCCGTCTGCATCGCGAAGACGCAGTCGTCCTTCAGCGACGATCCGACGTTACTCGGTGCGCCCCACGGATTTCGTGTACACATTTCAGATGTCTATCCAGCCGCTGGGGCCGGGTTTGTTGTAGCGCAGGCAGGTGATATCATGACTATGCCGGGTCTGCCGGTTGCGCCCGCTGCTGTCAGAATTGGTGTTGATGGCGCGGGTCGTGCCATCGGATTGTTCTAGAGGCTCATTCTTCGAGGAATTGTCGTGTCAAAGCGCGTCATCAGCACTCCCAAGGCTCCGGCCGCAATCGGTCCGTACTCGCAGGCCATCGCGATCGACAACTTGCTCTTCACCGCCGGACAGATCGCACTCGATCCGGTCACGATGACGGTCGTCGCGGGGGATGTCGCCGCGCAGACTGAACAAGTGATGCACAATCTCGCAGCCGTCTGCGACGCCGCTGGTGCAACGCTCCAAGACGTCGTCAAGACAACAGTGTTTCTTCAGGAGATGAGTGATTTCCAGTCGATGAATGAGGTGTATGCCAAGCACTTCGGCGACAATCGGCCAGCGCGCAGTACGGTGGCGGTTCGTGGGCTCCCGCGCGACGTCCGTGTTGAGATCGAAGCCATCGTGCGTTTGCCAAACGCCTGAGTGACAACTCGCGCGCCCATCGCCAGTGTTCGCACTGCCCGGCGGGCGTGGCGTGCTGCGCTTTTCTTGTGCTTCTTCATATACGTCATGCCAGTGAGCGCCCGCGCACAGCAGCGAGCTCCGGCAGGCGCTGGGAGAGATTCCACGGTCAGTGATACACTGAAACGTCCTCCGCGCCGCTTGCCTTCAAGCATTCCCGATTCTCTGCTGCGCCCGCCGATTACACCGCGATCCGCATTCTTGCGCTCGTTGTTCGTGCCAGGGTGGGGTCAGAGTTCGTTGCGCCGATCTACGGCGAGCACGCTCTTCGCGGTCGCAGAGTTGGGATCGTTGTACATGGTGGGAAAGTCGCGCGCTGACCTGCGTCGTGCACGTGCCAGCGGCAGATTGGATTCATTAATCGTCGGCGATCCAAGCCTCGGGCAAACTCCGACGCGAATTCCCTCTGTGCCTGATGGATTGGTAAATGCGCGGAAATTGCACCTGGAGGATTGGGTCGCCGCGTTGCTATTCAATCACCTGCTTGCCGGCGCCGATGCGTACGTCGCTGCCAATCTGTGGGATCTACCCGCGCGGGTATCTATTCGGCATACTCCTGCAGGCACCGGCATCGCGGCACAGTTTCGCTGGTGAACGACGCATCAATCGGCGTTTTTGATTCCGGAATTGGCGGGCTCACCGTGGTCGCTGCGATCATGCGCGCGCTGCCAAATGAGCGCGTAGTGTACTTAGGCGATACCGCGCGCGTGCCGTATGGACCCAAAAGCCCAGAAACTGTGGTGCGATATAGTCGGCAGATCGCAGCTTGGCTGTTGGATCAAGGAGTGAAGGCAATTGTAATTGCGTGCAATACCGCGACCGCACATGCACTCGACACGTTGCGCGCGGAATGTGCAGTTCCCGTAATCGGAGTCGTACAGCCAGGCGCTCAGGCAGCCGTACGCGCGACGCGAAACAATCACGTCGGCGTAATCGGCACCACCGGAACCATCGGCTCTCAGGCGTACCTCCGTGCGATTCACGCGTTGAATGCACACGCCACCGTCAGCAGTCGTGCGTGCCCACTTTTCGTACCGCTTGTCGAAGAAGAAGGGTGGCTCGACCACGCTGCCACTGCGCTGATTGCCGAACACTATTTGGCGCCGCTCCGCGCTGCCGAAATCGATACGCTGGTGCTTGGCTGCACGCACTATCCTTTACTGGCAAAGGTGATCAGTTCAGTGATGGGGCCGAGCGTGACGCTCGTCGATTCTGCCGCTGAAACCGCACGCGCGCTCGACACGACACTGCGTGAGTTCCACCTGAGCGCGTCACCGACTCGGCAAACGCTCGCGCATCGCTTCGTCGCTACCGATGCTCCCGAGACGTTCCGACGCGTCGGCCAGCGCTTCATCGGCCCCGCGCTCGACCATGTCGATACAACGATCTTCGCCTGAATCGGCAAGCTCGCGGAGCTCCACTCGCATCTCCGTGATACAGAGGTAGCGTGCTACGTGACCCCACGCACCAGGATTGGCGTACACTCCGCCATTTGGAGCGCGCGTTATCCCAGCCACATGTGAGTGCCCAAACACCACGAGATTCGGACCCTGCTGTGCCGCGATTCGTTCGAGAGCAACATCGCGCAAACCAATCCCATCATCCTCGGCGCTGTGTACGCGACTGGCCGTCGACGTGCCGAGCGCCAATCGTGTGCCAAAGTCTGGGTGAAGCAACTTGAATGCCCACACCGATAGCGGATGCCGAAGGATTGGCTTCACACGCAGATACCCTCGATCAGCATGCCCTCGCAACCCGTCGCCATGCTCAATCTCAATATCCCAACTGCCCAGTGTCGTGCGGATCGGTGCGGTCTGGTACGTGATGCCGAGTTCGTGTCGCAGAACGTCTCCGCCCCAGCAATCATGATTTCCTGCGATCCACGTAATCGGCATTCCTGCCGCGCGCAGTTCGCCAAGCGCACCCAATACGGGAAGCGCAAATGTTGGGATTGATCGCCGCCACTCAAACCAAAAATCGAGAATGTCGCCATTCAGGACGAGAGATCCCGGTTGGCCTCGCAAGCGACGAAGAAACCGCAGCAGCGCCTCGGTGTTGGCGGCAGGCGCGGCGCCCACATGGCAATCCGACAGGATGTAGCACGGGAGTGGCATCACACCTGCACATTAGTCCGTCGATGACGCTTTGACAAAAGGGATTCCAACTGGCCAACTTCGCGGTCACAGTTGTCGACCCACTTTCTCTGCC
>JANNWU010000401.1:0-10689 GCA_031408755.1 Gemmatimonadaceae bacterium
CAAGGACATTCGGTTTGTGTACGCTGGCGACACGATGCAGGTGAAGAGAAAATCGTTCGCTGGATTCTGACGTCGCTGCGTACGTCGCAGTGCAAATCGCCACGAGATGCTTTGGTGGCGATTTGCATTCTATTCGTATTGTGCTGAAGACAATCCGAAATTATTGCGATCTGCCTGCGTGGTACTTGACCTAACCGCGAAAAGGATGGACGCGAAAGTCGCCGATGTGTAACAGAGGCCAGTTCGTGGTATGCGTCCACACGTACACGATTTTGCGCAGACGACGAACACATCCATAACTGAAACGCTGAGTTCGTTTTTCGTGTCAACGCTCGAGCCAGCCGCTGCGTTTTACGCGGTCACTTGGTTGAGCACTGGTTGTTCGTGCCACGTTCAGCGCGCTGTGTCAGAATGTTTCGCTTGACAACGGCTCAACTCGGTCGCTTAGTCGATTAATCGAGTTTGGTAGGACGCGGCGCGCAGGCGATGCGCGCGGCGGTGGGTTGTGCGATGTCGAGATCGGTGTGCGCAGACGAGAAGTCTGCGTCGTGCGCGTCGAGCTCAGGGCTGCAGTCAAGATCACCGTGGTGCGCCGCCGCCCACGGAACCGCAGGGCTCGTCGCGCTCTCCGTCGACGAGTTTCACCATCGTTCGCTCGGGCAGCATATGACTCTCCAACGCAGTGCGCGGTTCGCCGCGTTTCTCGGAGTCGCCGCGCTATCGGCACTCTCGCCCCGTAGGCTACACGCGCAAGCAGCATCGCCTCCCCGCGTCATAACTGGTCGTGTTATTGCGACCGAAGGCGCGCGACCGTTGCAAGGAGTCACCGTGCTGCTCAAGGGCACGCGATTTGGCGCCGTGACCGGGGCGGCAGGCACGTATCGACTGCAACTCCCCGCTTCGGCAACGCAAGGAATGCTGACGTTTCGTCTGATTGGCTACAAGCCAATGGATATCGCGTTTCAAGGTCGCACTACTGTTGACATGACAATGGAGCAAAGTCCCACAGCGCTGACCGATGTCGTGGTGACAGCGAATGCGATCGTGCGTGAAACGAAAGAGCTCGGGTATTCCACGGCGAACATCCAGACCGAGGAACTTGCAGTGGCGCGCAGCACGAATGTGCTGAACGCCTTGGCCGGCAAGGTGTCTGGTGTGCGTGTCACGCAGCAGTCGGGAACTATTGGTGGATCGAGTAAAGTTGTCATTCGCGGTGTGAACTCAATTGCGAGTGCCAGTGAACCACTGTTCGTTGTTGATGGTGTACCGATTTCAAATTCTTCGTTCGCTGGCACCGAAACTGAGATTGTCACGGGTGGCGTCGATGTTGGAAACCGCGCACAAGATTTGAACCCAGACGACATCGAAAGTATGTCGATTCTGAAAGGTGCTGCGGCATCAGCGCTGTACGGATCACGCGCACGAAATGGCGTGATCGTCGTGACGACGAAGCGCGGTCGTGGTGGTCGGAAGCCGACGTTTACGTACAACGCGTCGCTGCGCACCGATCAGGTGTTCCGCCTGTTCGATCTGCAGAATGAGTATGCGCAGGGCAACCTGGGCGTCTACAACCGCGATCTCGCGAACGGATGGGGGCCGCGCATCGAAGGGCAGCGCGTTGCAAATCTGCTCGGTGATACAGTATCACTGCAGGCGGATCCGAATAACGTCGCTGACTTCTTCCGCGCTGGCGCCACGAACGTGCAGTCGTTGGCAGTCGCCGGCGGAAGTGATGTCAGCGACTATCGCTTGAGTGGCACGTGGCTTGGCCAGACTGGCATCGTTCCCGGATCAGAACTGTCGCGGTATACCGTCGCGATCAACGCGGGTCAGCGATTCAATTCGCGTTTTAGTGCCCGGTTGGCTGCAAATTATGTGCGTACCACTTCTGACGGTCGCGCCCAGCAAGGGCAGAACACCGCCAGCATTCCAATCCAGCTGCTGTCAAGCTTGCCCCGCACGCTGTCGACATCGTTTCTTCGCGATAATCGTGTCACGTCAGCGGGAATCGCCGGATCGATCGATGGCACCGGTACGTCAAACAATCCGTATTGGGTAACAGACAACAACGGCCTCGATAACTCGGTTGATCGCCTCTTTGGCAACGCGAATCTGTCGTATGATGCCACGCCGTGGTTGAACGTCACGTTCCGCGCTGGTACTGATCTGGCGTCAGAAGCGCGCCGTTTCATCACACGGAAAGGCACTCGTGGGCGACTCGACGGTGAGTTTGACACGCAAGATCTGGATGAGCGTGAACTGAACACCGATCTGCTTGCCACGGTGCAACGTCAGCTCACCGGCAGTTTGGCGATGAAGTCAATTGTCGGGCACAATTTCAACAAGCGCACCTTCCGCAGACAGCGTGTGTTCAGCCAAGGCTTGAACATCGATCAGTTGTACACGCAAGCCAACGCGCTGGTTAACGCCGCTACCAACTTCCGTAGCGAGCGTCAGTTGTATGGCGTTTACGGCGACGTCGGGTTGGCATGGCGCGAGTATCTGTTCGTGAACGTGACCGGTCGTAATGATTGGAGCTCAACGTTACCGACGAACAACAACTCCTACTTCTATCCGTCGGTTTCAAGCGGCTTTGTCGTGTCAGATGCATTCCGTAGCGCTGGCGTGTTCAAGAATGGACGTGTGAGTTTCCTGAAGCTCCGCGCAAACTGGGCCAATGTTGGCTCGGACGAAGAACCATACCAGTTAGCGTTTACCTACGCGCCGCTCACGCAACAGACCGACATCTACACCTTCAATCAGCAGTTCCCGTTTAACGGTGCGTCCGCGTTCGCGGCAACCAACGTGATTCCGCCATCAAACTTGCGGCCGCAGCGACAGAACTCGGTGGAGTTCGGCACGGAAACACGCTTCTTCAACGATCGCTTGAGTCTTGATGCGACGTACTATCAGACGCGCAACTACGATCAGATCGTCTCGATTGCGATTCCGCAGACGAGTGGATTCTCTGCGCGGCGCTTGAACGTCGGTCAGATCTCAAACAAAGGTGTTGAACTGCAGGTGAGTGGCGCGCCGATTGCTCGCGGTGGCGACGGACTGCGCTGGGACGTTGGCATGAACTACAATCGCAATCGCAACGTTGTCGACAGACTGGCACCCGGATTGAGTGAGTTTGTTGTAACCTCTGGCGACGGGTTTGGTATTTTCGTGGCGGCGCGTCCAGGTACGACATTCAATATCCAGGGCGTAGGCTTCGCGCGCGACAGTGTGTCGGGCAAGTATCTGATTAACCCGGCCAACGGGCTGCGTATTCAGGGCGGTCGCAAATTGTTCGGTAACATTTTCCCCGACTGGACCGGCGGCGTCACCAACAGCATCAGCTACAAGCGACTGGGCCTGTCATTCCTTGTGGATGTGCGGAAGGGCGGCGTCTTCCTGTCGCAAACCACATCGCAGCTGCGCTCCAGTGGATTGGCAATCGAAACGGCGAATCGTGAACGGTTTGTCCAAGACGGTGTGATTCGCAACACCGATGGCACCACGCGCCCCAACGATGTGCAGGTCGCATCAGTCCAGCAGTACTGGGGCAATCTGGATAACTCCATCAGCCCTGAGAACAATATTTTTGATGCCTCATTTGCAAAGCTGCGCGAAGCATCGCTCTCATTCCGTCTGCCAGATCGCTGGGTAGCGAAGATGGGCGCCGCATCCGCAACCTGGTCGGTTGAGGGTCGGAATCTCTGGTTGATTTCGAGCAAGGTTCCGCATGTCGATCCAGAGGCCAACGTGTTGGGAACCGGCCTGATTGGTGAAGGCATTGAGCGCAACGTGCTGCCGTCAACGCGCACATTCGGCTTTAATCTTCGGCTCGTCTTCTGAGGCAATAGACAATGACACGATTCTCTTCGACGTTTCGACGCAACTCAGCGGCCGTGCTGGTCGCACTTGTCGCGAGCGGCTGTTTCAAAGACGGTGGGTTGAATGTCGATCCCAATCGATCAACAACCGCCGACGCGGCGCAACTCTTCTCAGGCGCATCGCTCAAGTTCTCTCTGCTGCGCGTCGGCGAACTCACGTGGCCAGTTGCGTTGTCAACGCAGATGTGGGCGTCCGGCGCACGATGGGGGCTCGCGCAGGCGCAGTACGATCAGACGCGCGTGCGTAGTGCATGGGGTTCGATCTATACGGATGTGCTGAAGAACTTGCTGATTGCAACGAAAGAGGCCGAAGCGGCAACGCCAAAGCCAGCGAACACCATCGCGCAGCTGAAGATTTATACGGCGTTCGTGTACTCACAGACCACGTACCTGTGGGGCGACATTCCGTTTACCGAAGCAGCAACAGGTAACGTCGATCAGCCGAAGTTTGACAGCCAAGAAGTTGTGCTCAACGGCACGCTTCGACTGTTGGACGAAGGAATCGCTGCGATCGATGCGACATCACGAAAGATCGGTGCGCCGAACGATCTGTACTACGGCGGCGACATGGCGAAATGGCGTCGATTTGCGAACTCGCTCAAGTTCCGCATTCTGATGACGATGGTTGACGCAGACCCCACCAAGGTCGCCGCAATCACCGCGATGCAGGGGCTGCCGATGATTGCAGCGCGCACCGATGAAATGAAGGTCCAGTACGCGGCCACAGCCGGCCGTCAGAATCCGCGTTTCTCGTTTACACAAATCTTCCGTGGTGGCGTGCAGCAAGACTGGTATGCGTCGAACGTGGTGTTCGGTGAACTGCTGCCGTTCAACGACCCGCGATTGGCGATTTTCTATCAGCTAGGCCCAGGTGCCGGACCCAATCAGTTTGTTGCGCTCAACACCGTCGAGCCATTCAACGCAACGGCGTCGCTGGTGAATCTTGGCCTGCTGAAAGCTGACCTGCCCGAAATTTCATTCTCTTTCTCTGAGCAGCAGTTGCTGGAAGCTGAAGCGATGGGCCGTGGCTTCTGGACTGGTGGATTGTCCGCCGCCGACCCACGCTATCGTGCTGGCGTTCGTGAATCGATGAGCGCACTCGGCGTAACAACACTGCAGATCGATGCGTTCATCACGTCGTTGCCAACGCTGACCACAGCGAACTACCGACGCGAGTTGAATCGCCAGCAGTATCTCGATCTGTTTATGCGGCCCGTCGAAGCGTGGGTGCAGTGGCGGCGTAGCGGCGTACGCGGACAGGAATACCCCACGTTGCAAGTGCCGCAAGGTGCGCTCGTCGCGGGACTCGTGCGCCGATTGCTCTACCGCAGCGAGGAAATCACGGCAAATCCGAATACGCCAAACCCCGTACCGCAGCAGGATGCGGCCACATGGTTCGACAAGTGATCGGTCGCAACGGCCGTGCGGTGATCGCGACACTAGCTGTCGCGATCACCGTCGGAACAGCGGAAGCGCAGCGCGTGCGCATCGAAACGGATTCGGGCGTAATTATCGTCGCGCTTGAGCCGCAGAAAGTCCCAGTCACGGTGGCAAATTTTCTCCGGTATGTGGACGAGAAGCGCTACGATGGCGGCTCTTTTTATCGCGCGGTCACATTGCAAAATCAACTGCCGGCCGCGCAACAACCGCAGATCGAAGTGATTCAAGGCGGGATCGATGGTGACACTGCGAAACGCTTACCGCCAATTGTACACGAGACCAACGATCGGTCTGGGTTAAAACATCTCGATGGCGTCATCAGTATGGCGCGCGGCGCGCCGGGCTCCGCGTCGAGTGAGTTTTTCTTCGTGATCAATGCGCAACCGTCGCTCGATTTTGGCGGGCGCAGAAATCCCGATGGGCAGGGATTTGCTGCCTTTGGGCGCGTCGTGTCTGGCATGGACGTCGTGCGCCGCATTCAGCGCATGCCAAGCGCCGCCGCACCACCGCAACGCATGGTGAGCACCGTTAGAATTGTGAGTGTTCGACGACTCTAACCCTCACGCCTGTTCATCATGCCGCTTGGAATGCGCCCGCAGCCCGACGTTCATCGCGACGCGCAACGATTGCTCCGCCGCGGACTGAAACCGGGCATGCGCGTGCTGGATGTGGGCTGTGGTGACGGTCCACATCTACGCGAGCTCGGTCAAGAAGGGATGGAGACTGTCGGCGTCGAGATTGATCCAGCATTAGTCGCAGCAAATCGCGCAGCTGGACTGCATGTGTTGCAAGGAACGGCTGAGGCGCTGCCAGTGGATGACGCATCGTTTGATGCGATCATCTGCTCGGTAGTGATGCCGTACACCGATCAGCGCCGAGCCGTGCGTGAATGGGCACGAGTGTTAAAGCCGGGAGGCACCGTGAATGCAACCTATCACGGCGCTGGATACGGCATTCATTATTTTTTGGTGCCACCTGAAGGATTTCGTTCGCGATTCTATGGCGCACGTATGTTGGTCAACACCGCGCTGTACGTCGCCACTGGTCAACGATTGCCCGGTTTTATTGGCGACACTCTGTGTCAGACGCAGGGAGAGATGCAGCGCTCATATCGGTCATCGGGATTCGTGCTCACCAACACCACCGTAATTGACTCCGCACTCGGCATTCCGCGCATTCTGTTCCACGCGCTGCAGAAAAATTAACAGCGCGCTACGCGCGCCAAGTTATCGTGCCGAAAGCAGTGTACGGCCGCGCGGATCCGCTTCGATGAGCGCGAACTCTCGGTACCCCGAGCCAAAGAGCCATGGATATCCGGCAATTCCGTGTTCCAGCGCTCTGCTTAGTAAAGTGATCGACTGACTTTGATTGTTGGCGATCGCGGCTGCACGCGCTTGGAACGCCAGTAATTCTCCCGTTTCACGCGGCGGCGCAGTCGCGAGTAATTGTTCAACCGCACGCAAATCCCTACGCCGTGCAGCAATCAGCGCGACGTGGCCGCGATAACGGATCTTCTCCGGGAAATCGCGAGCGAGTGATTCAAAGTATGGTCGCGCCGTTTCGTATTGCTCAAGCGAGTAGAATGCGAGGCCAATCCACTGCCGGTGTCCCTCATGGGCCGGTTCGGCAAGCAGTCGGTTAGACAACCACGAAACAGCTCGGTTGAGCATGCGATTCCCATCGATCGTGCGTCCTTGCCGAATCAACTCTTCACCGGCTGTGACCATCGCGCCGCCTTGCGACCAATAGACGTCAGCGGGTAGCAATTCCCAGCGCGCAAACGCCGAATCGAGTGCGGCAACATTCTTTGCGCCCGCCAGCGCACGCGCTTCCAGTACTTGTGCCACGCGGCGGTCGGGATGACGCGTGGCCAACTCACGAGACGCATCCAACGACGACTGAAAATCTCCGATGAGATACGACGTGTGCGCCCGTTGCGTCCAATACGAACTCCAACCACGCATCTCGCCGCGGTTGGGATCCATCAAGCGCAATTGCTGATCAGCCTTCCGTGCTTCACCACTACTCAGCAGCGCAACCGCGTAATCGTATCCAGCGCGCGAATTTGGAGCCATCAATGCAGCGCGTTGACTGGCTGAGCGCGCGGCAAGTCCGTCGCCGCGAAACTGCGCTTCGATGTAGCGCAACGACAATTCTTCATAGACACCGAGCTCACGACCTCGCGAACGAGTCTGTGTCACCAGCGACTCTGCTGCGGCGAACTCGCTCGTATTCCACGCCGCTCGCGCTGCCATCAGCAGCGCCATCGAGAACGTTGTATCCCGTTTGTATGCTTCGCGAAAGTCGGCCAATGCGTCGTCGTACCGCTGCGAAATAAATCGATCGAAACCTTTGTCAAACGCTTGATACGCGCTCAATGACGGAGGGCTCCGCATCACTCCGGGAAGTGACGACACGCGTTCATCACGCACCGTTGCGATGGCGCCCAAGACTCGGTCGCGCAATTCATTAATTCCTGATTCCGGGCGATCCACCGGCATCACGATTGGAGCCAGCGTCGATATCACCGTACCAGTCCGCGCGTCAGTCACCTGCGCTTGCACGTGCAGCGAATCTCGGTGTTTGTAGAAACTGCCAGTAATGACGGTTCCTGCTAACGTTTCCTTCTGCAGTGTCGCAATGACAGGTTGCCGTGTTTGATCTGCGTGTTCAGATGCGAGCAGCGCTTCGGACCACGGCACCACTTTGACAACACCCAGCCGTTGCAAGCCGTCGGTGACCCAGTCTCCGGCAAAACGACCAATCACCGCGAGTGACGTGTCGCCGGTCTCGTTGCGAAATGCAGAGACTGCGACTGGCTCTCGCAATCCTGGCTGGAGCAGCGTCGGCGCGCGGTTACTGGCGTATCCAATCGCCGCCACCGCGAAAGCGCCGAGTGTCGCACCGATCGCGATGCGACGCCAACTCACGCGACGCGGTGTAGCCGCGCGGCGCAATCGCACGTCCAGTCGTGATAATACTTCGCGCATATCGCGCGGACGCATTTCACGGTTCACGGCCAGACTTTGTGTCAGCAACTGCACGATTGCCGGCGGAATATCGGTCGCGTTGCGCAGCGTGATCTTCACCTGTGCATACGCGTCGTCAAGCGGCACGGGAACGCCAGTCAACAGCTCTGCGCCCATCAACGCGAACGCGTAAATGTCTGCGCGTGCGTCAACCTCTGTCGTGCCCTGATCTTGCTCGGGCGCCATATAACGACGCGTACCGATCGTAAAGCCCGGCAACGAAATATTCGTGACAGTCGTGGTATCGTTTACCAACTTTGCAATACCAAAGTCCAGCAGGTACGCGTGTCCACCGGTGAGCAACACGTTCTCTGGCTTAAGATCGCGATGTACCACGCCCGATTCGTGCGCGAATGCCAAGGCACCAGCAATATCACGAAGTATCCGCACCGACTCGGACAACGGCGGCTTGCCGCGCGACAGTCGATCGCGCAAACTCTCGCCGCCCATAAATGGCATTACGTAGTACAAATACCCGTTCGCAGATCCCGAATCGATCAGTGGGACAATGTGCGGATGAGCAAGTGTCGCCGCGATGCGCACCTCACGCAGAAAGCGTTCAGCGCCGTACACGCGAGACACGGAACCCGACATCACCTTGATCACTACGTCGCGATCGTGCTTCACCTCGCGTGCGTGAAAGACGGTGGCCATTCCGCCTTTCCCAAGCTCACGCTGAATGTCGTACGCGTGTGCGAACGCGTCACGCATCACCGTTGCAACACCCGATGCCGCGGGAAGATGGGCGGGAGCATCGAGAATTCCGTTCGGTGTGCCGGCCGCTGAGAGCAGACCGCGTAGCTCTTCTTCTAGCGCTGTATCGCCCGCGCAATTCGCAGCAATCCACTGATCTCGCTCGCGCTCCGATAGCTCCATCGCATCGTCAAACAATGCAAGGGCGCGGCGCGAGAGCGAGTCAACGCTCACGACGCGGTTTCCGATGTATAAAGCTGTCGATAGAGCCACGCACGAGCCTTTACCCAATCGCGCTGCACCGTTCGCGGCGTCACGTTCAACACCGACGCCGTCTCTTCCTCTGTTAAGCCTACAAGATAGCGGTACTCTACCACCTGACGCAGTCGCAGATCGATGTCGCCAAGCCGTTCGATCGCATCAAACAAACCAAGTAATTCCTCGGGCGATGTCTGCCCCGAGCGATCAGCATCGTCCAACGTGACGCGAACGATACCCGCGCCGCGCTTCTCGGCTAAACGTCGACGCGCATGATCGATCAGCACTTGGCGCATGGCACGAATGGTCAATGCCAAAAAATGCGAGCGATCCGCGACCGGTAGCGCTGCGGCACCCTCGCGATGCAAACCAAGTCGCAACCACGCTTCGTGCACGAGGTCGGAGGGATTCATCGTGTGATCTGCACGCTCACCCGACAGCAATCGCACCGCTGCGCGCCGCAGCTCGTCATACACAATCGGAAACAGACGATCCTCGGCCATCGGATCGCCAGAACGAAGCGCAGCCAGCAGTTGCGACACGTCGGTGTGCTCGATTGGCTCGCTCACAACGGCTGTCGTGATGCGCGCAAGGTCTGCGCAGAGCCCTGTGTACACCATGCAAGCGGTGCGAACAATCTCGCAGCGCCGCATTCCTTAAAAATTACTAGCATAGTGCCACAAATACCGATTCTCATGCGCTCAGTTCCGATTCGATTCTACTTGTCACTTGCACTCGCAATGGCAGGCTCGAGCGGTTGCGCTCGGATCCACAGCGAAAGCGTCGCAGCGCAGAATAAGTCCGCGCTCATGGAGTCGTCCACTGTTAACAACGTGGCGTCTGTACCATTGGTCGCAAAGTTGGGTGGATTGCACCGCCCAATTCTGACTGCCGCACCGCGGGCCAGCCGGTACTTCGACGACGGGCTGCAGCTCCATTACGCCTACCGGCACGCGGAGTCGGTCCGAGCCTTTAGGGAAGCCCAACGCTTGGACTCCACCTGCGTCATGTGCGCCGTAGGCGAGGCAATCGCGCTCGGCCCCTCTGTCGATGCGGCCATGGACTCCGTCGCCGCGGGCGAGGCTACCGTTGCTGCTAGGCGTGCTCAGTCCCTGCTGTCGGCACTACCGGCCGGGCATCCGGATTCCGCCTGGGTTCGAGCGATCACCGTTCGATACCCGACCGGCGGCGAAACCCGCAGCGCCCGCGATTCGGCTTACGTCCGGGCCATGGGCGCGCTCGCTGACGCGAATCCGGCCGATGCCGACGCGCAGGCGCTCGCCGCCGAAGCGCGTGGAGGCACTAAAAATGGATGGCCCGGGTGCGCGCTTGCGTGAAGATGTGGGGCATGTTCGCGCGTGGCTCGGTGCCATCGCCATTGCTGTTGTAAC
>JANNWU010000402.1:0-3295 GCA_031408755.1 Gemmatimonadaceae bacterium
GCTTCAGCGCACTGCAGTGGGGCCCGAAATGGATTGAGACGCTCTCGGCTATCGTGATTTCGCCGGCTATGGGTGCGCTGCTCGGGCTCTCGTTGATGGTGATTGTCTACCGGATTTGCGCGCGCATGGCACCGGGAAAGGTTGACCGATTCTTCCGACCGGCGCAGTTGGTGAGCTCTGCACTGTTATCGCTCGCGCACGGCGGCAATGACGCGCAGAAAACGATGGGGATCATTGTCGGTTTGCTCGCTGCTCCACCGGTGCGAGTACTGTTCGAACCATACACCACAGGTGCTCTGAGTTGGATGTACGTGCCCGACACCTCGACGATTCCGCTGTGGGTCGAGATCTCGGCGTACTTCGCAATTTCTATGGGTACACTGTTCGGTGGTTGGCGCATTGTGCACACGATGGGAACTCGAATCACCAAATTGCGGCCGGTTGGTGGTTTTTGCGCAGAGACCGGTGGCGCTATCGTCATTCTTGTCGCATCAAGGTTCGGTATCCCGGTCAGCACAACGCACACGATTACCGGCGCGATTGTCGGCGTGGGGGCGGCCAATCGTGTTCGCGCGGTCCGCTGGGGGCTCGCCGGCAACATCGTGTGGGCGTGGGTTGTCACCATTCCTGCGGCTGCGCTGCTGTCCGCATTGTGCGCGCTGCTCTTAAACAGCATTATCGTGCAAGGCCGTCCAGTCTGATGGCTCCGACGACGCGTCGTAGCGGCGTCGACGCGCACATTCGAAGTGGAGATGTATCGGTGGGTACTCGACGGAAAGCAGCGCGACGCGGTGGTGGCGATGCGGATGCCGATGCAATGGGATCAATTGGTGCTGCAGGCGAACCAGAGCTGTTTTTCAGCCGCGAGCTGAGTTGGCTTGAGTTCAACTCGCGCGTGCTGCACGAAGCTCGCGATCCTCGTACGCCGTTACTAGAACGACTGAAGTTTCTCGCGATCTTCAGTTCGAATCTCGACGAGTTCTACATGGTGCGCGTCGGCGGACTGCGTCGCAAGTCACGTAAAGGGATCGCGAGCTATCCGCACGAGCGGATGTCACCCACCGAATTGCTCAGCGCCATTGAGTCGCGTGTTGCCGAGTTGTTGCGGCAGCAGCAGCACTGTCTCACGGATGAGTTGCTCCCAGCGCTTGAGCAGCTGGGTGTCCGGTTGGTGCATATGAACGACTTGGCGTCACCAGAATGGCTTGCGGTTGATGCATTCTTTGAGTCGCAAGTGTTTCCTGTCCTGACGCCGCTCGCCGTCGATCCGGGGCATCCGTTTCCATATATTTCGAATCTGTCGCTGTCGCTCGCGGTGCGCGTGCGCGACCCAGATTCAGGTTCCGAGCACTTCGCACGCGTCAAAGTGCCGAAGTCGCTCCCTCGCTGGGTCCCGGCTGGACCTGACAATCATTTTGTACCGATCGAAGAAGTAATCGGGGCAAATCTCGGTGCGCTTTTCCCCGGCATGGAGATTGTTGGGTGGCACACGTTTCGTATTACGCGCTTCTCAGATTTCGAGCTCACGGGTGTCGAAGAAGATGATGATCTTCTGAGCGTAGTCGAGCGCCAGGTCTTCGAACGAAAGTTTGGGGAAGTGGTGCGATTGGAAGTGCAGGCTGGCATTTCTGACGAACTGAAGACGCTGTTAATGGAAGAACTGCGTGACGAAGAAGACGCGCAGCTTCTCGCGCTGCCTCTCACAGAACGCGATGTGGATTCGGCTGGGACGTTGCTCGACTTGGGGGATCTCATGTCGCTCGCAAGCGCGATCGATCTGCCAGAGCTGCGCTATCCCGCGTTCACGCCGGTCATTCCCGCGCCGCTGGCAGCGACACCGAATATCTTCGACGCGATTCGTGAACGTGACATCCTCGTTCATCACCCGTTTGAGAGTTTCCACGATACTGTCGAACACTTCATTGAACGCGCGGCGGTAGACGAGAATGTCCTCGCGATCAAGCTGACGCTCTACCGCACCTCGGGTGAGACTGCAATTGTGCGCTCGCTGATTGAGGCGGCTGAGCGTGGCAAGCAGGTGGTTGTGCTGATTGAGCTGCAAGCGCGATTTGATGAAGCGAACAACATCGCGTGGGCACGCACGCTTGAAAATTATGGTGTCCATGTGGTGTACGGCGTACCGGGCCTCAAAACGCACACCAAGACAGCACTTGTCGTGCGACGCGAACCTGATGGCATTCGACGCTATGTACATATCGGCACCGGCAATTATCACTCGCGCACGGCGAAACTCTACACTGATCTCGGCTTGTTCACGTGTAGCCCAAGCATTGGCGCTGACGTCAGCGATCTGTTCAACGCGCTAACGGGGTTCAGCCGTCAGCAATTGTACCGAAAACTGCTCGTTGCGCCGGCCAATATGCGGTCGCGCTTCATCGAGATGATTGATCGCGAAGGCGAGCACGCGAGAGCAGGACGCGGCGGGCGCATCATCGCAAAGATGAATGCACTGGTTGACCCCGATACGATTTTGGCGCTCTATCGTGCATCAACTGCGGGAGCAGAAATCGATCTCATCGTGCGCGGTGTCTGCTGTCTTCGCGCAGGGCTGCCGGGCGTGAGTGAGCATATCACGGTGCGTAGTATTATCGGTCGCTTCTTGGAACACTCGCGCATCTTTTACTTCGGCAACGCGGGCTCGCCAGAATACTATCTGGGCAGTGCCGACTGGATGCCGCGGAATTTTGATCGACGTGTGGAAACTATCGCACCAATTGACGACGTTGTGCTGCATGCATGCATTGGCTCATTGCTGCAAACGTGCCTGGCAGACAACCGTCAGGCGTGGCTGCTCCAGACTGACGGAACGTATGTGCAACAGCATCCGGTGGCGAACGAACCGGAGCGCGCAACGCACACATTGCTCTTGAAAGATCCATGGGGCCGCGTCTAGCGCGTTAGTCAACGCTTCCGGTATTCTCCCATTCTACCGGTTTGCCATCGGGACCAATCACATGTACCGGCAATCCGATCAGCGTCTCCAAAAGATCACTCTTCCGGCTGGCGCCCCACAGTTCTAAACGCGTTGATCGGGCGCGAGGGTCAGGGACGGGCGTGAGTCGCAATGCGCGCTCCGTCCATCGTGTTTTGATCTGCTGAACCGCCGCTACGTGGCCACGATCAAAACCGTCTGCCACGCGTAGAATGGCAGACAACCGACGCACTTGGTCTTGCTGCACTTTCGTCAACTGTGCGAAGGTCTGGTGCTTTGCCTTTGGCACAGATCCTCGATGATACCGCGCCACATTTGCGATGACCACCTGTTCTTCTGGTG
>JANNWU010000403.1:0-3429 GCA_031408755.1 Gemmatimonadaceae bacterium
GATTTCCGAAGTGGGTGCGGACCGGAGCACTCGCGTCCACCGCCGGGCTTGCGTTGTTAGTGATTATCACACAATCTCGCGGGGCCTTCATTGGTTTGGTGGTCGCGTTTGCGTTTATGGTCGTGCGTAGCCGGAGTCGAACGCGTCTCATCAAATTCGGGTTGTTCGCGGCACTTGGTATTGTCCTTGTCGCCCCGGGAGCAGTATGGGAGCGCTTCAGCAGAATGAAATTTCTCACCAATACTGACACGATTGGTGAAGCTGACAGTTCGGCGGAGCAGCGCTGGGTGCTGATTCAGATTGCACTGGAGATCGCGAAGCAGAATGCGTTGACCGGTGTTGGACTCGGCGCGTATTCTGATGCGCACGCCGAATATGCGGCAGAGCGCCAAGAATGGCAGATTGGGCTTGGGAACCGTGACGCTCACAGCATGTACGTGAGCCTCGCGGCGGAAACCGGGATACCTGGGCTCATTCTATTTCTCTGCATGCTTGGCTCCGCGCTGCTCCGATCTCTGAGCGTTGAAAAGCGTTTGCGTGCGCGAATGCCGCTTGAAGCGGAGCAACTACGCATCCTCCGATTTGGCTTGATTGCGTACTTGATAGCCGCAACCTTCGGCAGTTTTCATCGAGTGTCGTTTCTGTATTTGTTTATTGCGGTGTTGTGGTCAGCGTCGATCATTTTCGAACAGTTGCTAGCCAGCGGCGCTTCGTTGCCGCAATTCGCCGGTGCTCCGCAGCTGCGTATTCGCCACTTGCGCGGTGATGCGCCACGGCCGTCTCGACGCCTGCTCGCGTCGCCGACGCGTTAGAGATTCCTCAAACGCAACGCAGTACTTCGACATCGCATTGTGCTACTAAATTGCTGTCGAGCTCGCTGACCTCGTAGTCAAAATCGCGCCATAATCGTTCACACCGGCGCTTGGTACGGCGCGCTTTGTGCTTTCCTGTCACGCAGACGTAGCGCCGCTACATCTCAGTCAGCCTTCGCGTGTCGTCCGGCAGCTCGCGGAGCGCTGCGGGCAGTTTTCCGCAGCGCTTGTCGGTTTGTTCGGCAGTCTCGCGATTGGTACGAGCCTTCAAAAATTCACCGGCCTGCATGTCGCAGAATCATCACCTGTTTCTTCACGGTGGCGTGCGAGCGTGCGGAACGGCGCGAAGCCCCGACGGAGGGGACCCTTATGCCTACGCAACTTGGTGCGGTTGGACGCATCATTGCTCGTCGTTCGCTCGTTTCTCTGAGTTTGATCACCAGTATCATTGGTTGTACTAGTGATGTTACGCCCAGTGAGAGTGTCGCGGCCAATGTCCGTGACGGTGCGGCCCGGAGCGCTGGGCTGCTGCTTACAACACGAGATTCGTCGCTGCTTGTTGGTGATACGGTCACCGTTCTAGTGGAAGGTCAGAAGCCTCCGGCAGGCAGTCGTTCTTTCGTGAGCTTCAGTTTCCGATCTTCCGACACAAACGTTGTCCGAATTTCAAGTTCGGGAGTCGCTCGCGCAATCGCAGCTGGACGCGCCACCATCAGCGTCCGCTCGATCAGTGGCGCCGGTACGCTCGACTTAACAGTCACGAACAGTCCATCACCGCAGCCACCACCACCGACACCACCGCCTGGGAACCAACAGCCCGACACTACAGGTGGGTTGCCCCCGTTCGTAGTGCCAGAGCTTCCACGAGCGACGGTCAACGTAGATCCGCCGGCTCCCGCGACACGCACGGTGTTGGTTGCCGCTGGCGACGCAGTTGGCTTGCAGCGAGCACTGAATGCAGCGACAGGTGGTGATGAGATTGTGCTTGCAAACGGCGGCGTCTACACAGGTGCATTCCGACTTCCGAACCGTTCGGGTGGTGGCACTGTTGTACTCCGCTCGGCAAGTGTACCGGTCGCGCCAGGAACACGCGTGAGCCCGGCAACTGGCTCGAGCTTCGCAACACTCGTGACTACAAACGTCTTTCCCGCCTTAGCCGCCGACGACGGTGCCCACGGATGGCGAGTCATCGGTGTCGCTATCAAGTTGGCTGACGGTGCTTTTGACAACTACGGGATCGTTACTCTAGGCAGTGGTGTCCAGACAGCACGCGAGCAGTTTCCGCAAGATATTGTTCTTGATCGCGTCACCGTCACCGGCAGCCCAACAGGCAATACCAGCCGATGCGTTTCGCTTAACGGCATCCGGCTCGCGGTGGTTAACTCATGGCTGAGCGAGTGCCACGCTCGCGGGCGTGACTCGCAGGCAATCGCGAGTTGGACAGGGACAGGCCCATTCCTTATCGAGAACAACCATCTCGAAGGTGCGGGGCAATCGATGCTCTTTGGCGGAGCGGACCCGCGAATACCAAACGTCACGCCTGCCGATATCACCATTAAACGAAACCACCTGTTCAAGCCGTTGGCTTGGGCGAATCGCTGGACGATCAAGGCCGCTTTCGAGATAAAGCACGCTGAACGCGTGCTCTTTGAAGGCAACGTGATCGAGAACCATTGGACGGATGCACAAGTCGGTTTCGCTATCCTGCTGCAAGCCGCCAGCCAAGACAATCTTGCGCCGTGGACCGTTGTTCGTGACATCACGATTCGCCTGAATGCGATTCGAAATTCGACAGCAGGGATCAACCTGCTCGCTCAGATAACGCACGGTGGCCCACTGCTTATCCCGACTAGTCGGGTGCTCGTTCGTGACAACTCGTTTGATAACGTCGGTCGCGATCCAATTTCCGGCATATCCGGGCGCTTCGTCCAGTTGTTGCAGGACACCCGTGACGTAACAATCATTCAGAATACATTCTTCGGAAGAACAGAAGCATCAAATGACGTTGTGTTTGATGGCGCACCAACGGTTAGGCTGGTGCTCTCAAACAACGTCTTTGGTTCTGCAGCATACGGGATCCTCGGATCAGGTTTCGGCGAGGGTTCGGCCAGTCTCGCGCAGTATGCGCCGGGAAGCACACTGAGAGGCAACGTGATCACTGGTCGCCCGGCAGCGCTGTATCCTGGCACCAACTCGTTTCCAATTACCCTCTCGTTTTCAGATTTTGTTGACCCAAGCGGTGGAAACTTCTCGCTGCGGAATGAGACTGGCTTCACGATGCTAGGCGGAGCCCGAACAGGAGTAGACGGCGCTGCAGTGGTTCGCGCAACATCAGGAGTGACGCAGCGCTAAGTGTCTATGCAATGCAAAGCCCGGTACAGCGAGATTGCTGTATCGGGCTTTTTCTTGTAAACGGTTGCGGGAAAACACTTTCCACGCTTGAGCCCGTTTTAAGATTCTGCGACTTAAAACAGCGACGGCCTCTACCGTTACGCTTTCTTAGATGAGGCGTCTCCACCGCGTAAGGTGTGATGTCTCCTGACAAAACTCCGGCAGGATCGGGCCTCCTTTCTGGGATGGCAGCGACAAAGGCAAACCCGGCGAAAGCCGGCGACGC
>JANNWU010000404.1:0-7041 GCA_031408755.1 Gemmatimonadaceae bacterium
CGACCAACACGATCTTCTCGATCAAGCGCTTTATGGGCCGCAAAATGTCGGAAGCGACCCAAGAGAAAGGGCGCGTACCCTACACCGTCGTCGCTGGCCAGAACGACATGGTGACGGTGGAAATTCAGGGCAAGAAGTACACGCCTCCAGAAATCTCCGCCATGATCCTGCAGAAGATGAAGCAGACGGCGGAAGACTACCTCGGCCACGGCGTGACGAAGGCCGTTGTCACTGTCCCAGCCTACTTCAACGACTCGCAGCGTCAGGCCACCAAAGACGCGGGCAAAATTGCGGGCCTCGACGTGCTCCGCATCATCAACGAGCCGACGGCTGCCGCGCTTGCGTATGGCCTCGACAAAAAGAAAGATGAGAAGGTCGCCGTGTTTGACCTCGGCGGCGGTACGTACGACATCTCGGTGCTCGAGCTGTACGACGTTGATGGCTCACGCCAGTTCGAAGTGAAGTCTACCAATGGCGACACGCACCTTGGCGGCGATGACTTCGATCAGCGCGTGATCGATTGGCTTGTCGCAGAATTTAAGAAAGATCAGGCGATCGATCTGTCGAAAGATCCGATGGCGCTGCAGCGGTTGAAGGAAGCGGGCGAAAAGGCGAAGATGGAATTGTCGAGCACCCAATCGACGGACATCAATTTGCCGTTCATTACCGCCGACGCATCGGGTCCAAAGCATCTGAACTATTCGCTCACGCGCGCCAAGTTTGAGCAACTGGTTGACGATCTGATTGCACGCACAATTCCACCAATGGAAAAGGCACTCGCCGACGCTGGCCTCAAGCCGAGCGAGATTGACGAAATCCTTTTGGTGGGCGGCTCAACACGTATTCCGAAGATCCAGGAGACGGTCAAGAAGTTCTTCGGGAAGGAACCGAATAAGGGTGTGAATCCTGACGAAGTTGTCGCGATTGGCGCGGCCGTGCAGGGTGCAGTGTTGACGGGTGAGCAGAAGGATGTGTTGCTGCTCGACGTGTCACCGCTTTCACTCGGCATCGAAACGTTAGGCGGTGTCATGACAACGCTTATCCCGCGTAACACAACGATTCCAACCAAGAAGTCTGAAACGTTCAGCACCGCTGACGACAACCAGACACAGGTTGAGATCCACGTGTTGCAGGGTGAGCGCGATCTGGCGGTGTATAACAAGACAATCGGTAAGTTTCAGTTGACGGGTATTCCACCGGCACCGCGCGGAATGCCGCAGGTGGAAGTGGGCTTTGATATCGACGCCAACGGGATTTTGCACGTGACGGCGAAGGACAAGGCGACCGGCAAGGAACAGAAGATTCGTATCGAAGCGTCGAGCGGTTTGTCTGACGGCGAAGTGGATCGGATGGTGAAGGATGCCGAGAAGAATGCGGAAGAGGACAAGAAGCGACGCGAGAGCATCGATTCGCGGAATCGCCTGGACAGCATGACGTACGATGTCGAGAAGAACGCGAAGGAGTGGTCTGATCGTCTGGCGCCAGAAAAGAAGACGGCACTCGACGACGCGGTGGAGCGCGCTCGGAAGGCGTTGCGCGGCGAAGATGTGGCAGAGATCCAAGCGGCGCAGGAGGAGCTGAGCCGCGTGTACAGCGATGCTGGGCAGTCGCTGTATCAGCAGGGTGCACCGGCGGGTGATGCTCCGGCGTCTGAGCCAGCGGCCGAAGCTTCGGCACCGGCGGCGGATGACGTGGCTGAGGCGGACTACGAGATCGTGGACGACAAGAAGGCGTAGGATGTAGTGCTCCTGCTGCCCGCTCCCGTGGAGCTCGGCGGCAGGCTGGCTCGCCGGATCGCGCCCTCATTTCACGCTCTGGAATGGGGGCGCGCTGTCTTCCTCGCGACTGTCGCTAGTGGTTACGATCCTTTAGAGCCGGAACGAGCAGGAAACCGTAGCGGTTGTGTTCGGGTACTGATGATTGACCCCTTCAGGAATTGAGAGCACGCAATGAGCATGAAGACACGCGCAAAGGTGATTGGCGCCGTCACGGCGGCATTCGTTGGTGGATTGGGCATCGCGACGGCGTTTGAGTGGCCACAATCAGGTTTCGCACAATCGTCGAGCGTCGCAGCACGTGTTGCGGGTGGCCCGCGCGATGACGGCGGCGCGCCCGGCTTTGCGGACGTTGCCGAGCGTGTGACGCCGGCCGTTGTGTCCATTCAAGTTGAGAAAGATGCGTCGTCGCGTCGGCAGCAGCCGCCGACGGCGCAGCGTCGCAACGTGCCGCCCGAAATGGAAGAGTTTTTCAAACAGTTTCAGGGTCGCGGTCGTCAGGAACCAATGGAAGGCAGCGGCACCGGCTTCTTGATCTCTGCGAGCGGTTACATCCTTACCAACAATCACGTTGTTGGAGACGCTGATCGAATCAAAGTCATTTTGACCGACAAGCGCGAGTTTCCCGCGAAGTTGATTGGCAGAGATCCAACAACAGATGTTGCTGTCATCAAGATCGAAGGCAGTGGCTTGCCTGCCGTCGTGTTGGGCGACGACAATTCGGCGCGCATCGGCAGTTGGGTTTTAGCCATCGGGAATCCGTTGGGCCTGAATTTCACTGTCACTGCAGGCATCATCAGTGCCAAGGGTCGTGGCGGTCCGCAGCTGTCGCGGCCACTAGAGAATCGTTATGCCATCACGGATTTCATTCAGACCGATGCGGCGATTAATCCGGGAAATTCTGGTGGTCCGCTGGTGAATGCACGCGGTGAAGTCATCGGCATCAACAGCATGATCGCGAGTGAAACGGGCTACTACTCAGGCTACGGTTTCGCGATTCCAATTTCGCTGGCCAAAAACGTCTCCGACGACATCATTGCGCACGGCCGAGTGCGGCGCGCGGTGTTGGGCATTCAGATTAAGGAAGTGACAGAAGAGGAAGCGAAGGCTGCACAGCTTTCGACGATTGCTGGCGTGACCGTTGGTGATTTTGCGAGTGAGGGCACGGCAGTCAGTCCCGCCAAAACTGCGGGACTGGAACCCGGCGACATCATCGTTGCGATTGAGGGGATGCCGGTGGATCGAGTCGGCACGTTGCAGCGCATTGTGCGGATGAAAAAGCCGGGCGATGTGGTTTCGGTCGATATTGTCCGATTTGGTGATAAAAAGTCATTCCGAGTCAAACTCGCGGAGGCGCCAACCGAGGAGAATGTTGCGGTTGCCGACGTGGCAGCGATGCCGCTGAATTCTGGGAACTCGGCACCGGCGATTGCGGGTCCGGTGACGGTTGCGATTGGGAAGTTGGGCATTTCGGTTGAGCCGCTGAGCGAGGCGTTTGTCCGCGAGGCACGCGTGCCCACTGACATGCGCGGCGTGAAGGTGGCTGACATTCAAGTGACGAGTGGCGCGCGCGGTAAGTTGTTTGCTGGCAGCGACGTGATCACCGAAATCGTCTTCCCGCGCCCGCGCCGCGCGGTGCGCACACCAGCCGATGTGGAAGCGGCGTTACGAGGCCTGAAGGCAGGCGACGTGATCACGTTCGGGGTATTCAACGCTGGCGGCAGGGACGGTGGCTCCAGTCGAGTGGAAACCATCCGGATCGGCGCTGGTAACTGATCGTCGTGAGAAAAATGGTGGCGTCTCCGCAAGGTGGCGCCACCATTCTTGTCTGCGGGAGCTCTGAAATTTATTCAGGTTGCATGCCACGGCTGCCGCGCCGATCACGATCAAGGGTAGGCTCGACTGACGAACAGGGGTAAGTTGAGACAGTCGCCGACGTGGTGGAACTGGTAGACACGCCAGACTTAGGATCTGGTACTTCACGGTGTCCGGGTTCGAGTCCCGGCGTTGGCATTTTTTGTAGGGCGTTGTTTGTACGTCGGAACTTCATGCGCTCAGACCCGTTCATCAGCGAGATTCGTCTGCGTGCTTGATCATTATCTCCCCGAACCCGCTGCTCCACGATGAGTAATCGTGATGCGCAGGCGTGTGAGCGCATTGTTCGCGACCACGCTCGCACCTTTCATCTGGCCAGTGTCTTCCTTCCGCCGCACAAGCGTCGCGCGGCGTATGCGCTGTACGCATTCTGTCGCGTCGCCGACGATATCGTCGATCGCGCCGACCGTGCACAAGAGACGGGCAATGACTGTGATCCACGCGTGCAAGCAGCCTTAGAAGCGCACGACCGAAAGTTGCAGGAAGCGCTATTGGGCACGCCATCCGATCCAGTGTTTCGTGAGTTGGACAACGTCATGCGCACCTTTGGCGTGCCCGAGGCGGTGTTGCGCGAGTTGCTTGATGGCGTGCGCATGGACCTGCGCCCCGTCCACTACGAGACGTGGGCGGAGCTCTCGATGTACTGCGAAGGGGTCGCGAGTTCAGTCGGCGAGATGTGTACGTATGTGTTTGGCGTGCAGGGCGGTGATGACGTGCGAACGACCGCGTTGCGTTACGCTCGCACATTAGGCTTAGCGATGCAGCTCACGAACATCTTGCGCGATGTTGGCGAGGATGCGCGCCGTGGCCGTTGCTATTTGCCGGTGCAGGATTTGGCAGCAGCAGGGTTGACACCGGCAGATGTTTTGGGTCAAGCGCTGCGCGCTGAAGATCCTCGCTGGCAGCGGTTTATGACCGGTCAAATTGTTCGGGCGCGAGCGCTCTACGATGCGGCGGCTCCTGGAATTTCGTTGCTTTCGCTTGATGCTCAACGTTGCGCGTGGGCGTGCGCTATTGGCTACAGCGGTATTTTGGGCGCAATTGAGCGAATTGGCATGGATAGCTTGTCTCAGCGCGCTCGTCTAAACCACCGCGCGAGAGCTGGCGTGCTCTGGCGTGTCTGGCGTATTCGAGCTGGGAGCGGCGATGTGCGAGCCCTACCAAGCTCCGCTACGCCACCGTTGGAATGGGCGTCGTCAAGCTCAGCCGACTCCGACGAGCTTGTTCGGCTGGCCTGATTGACGACTTTCCAATTACATGCGATGCTGATCGTATCCCCTTCTGATCTGACCCGAGGTTGATTCCGGTGACGGCTTCCACGTACCAGCCGCAGGATAGTTCTGCCGCGTTGATTCGCGTCGCGCTAGTCTGCCTGATCGCGCATTGCGCCTTGACGATTTTCTCAGGGCTCGCGTTCGCGACTTTCCTATCGCCACCGTTCCCTGCTTGGCTGCAGACGCCGCAGAACCAGCAGATCATGGCGTTCGGCTTTAAGTGGGGTGGCCAGACAACGGTCGTATTCGGTGCGCTCGCAGGCTTGCTGCACGCCGTTGGACGGCTGGGACGGAAAACGGCGATCATCGTCTTCGTCGCCAGTTTTGGCATTTCGCTCGGATCGGAGCTGCTCGGTACAAGCACCGGCCTTCCGTTTGGTCCCTACAGCTACACGAATCAACTCGGCTACAAGATTCTCGGTTTGGTACCGTTTAACATCCCGACGTCGTGGTTCTTCATGTTGTATTGCTCGCTCGCGATCTGCGGGCGGTTGTTGCCGAGCACTGACGACAGCATGAGCAAGTGGTGGTGGTCGTTGATTGCGGGCGTCGTGTTGACGGCGTGGGATGTCTCGATGGATCCGGCGATGGTCGCGAGCGTGCATTGGGTGTGGCACTTGCCGCCGGTGGAAGGGATGCCGCTGTGGCAGAATATTTTGATTGGCGGCCATTTCTACGGTATGCCCCTCACCAATTGGCTTGGCTGGCTGCTCACCGGAATTGTCGTTTCGCGAGTGATGCTGTCGATCGTGCCGCCGTCGCGATGGGCACGTGACGTGTCGCCTTCGAACTTCCCGCTCTATCTGTACGCAGTGAATGCGGTGTTACCGCTGGGAATTTGTTACGGCCGCGGACTGTGGGCAGCGTTTGTGCTCGGTGCGATTGCGATGGCGATCCCACTCGGACTTGCGATCTGGAAGCGTCCACTGCGCAAGGCTACGACAGCGCGTTCCGCCGGTTCGCTCGGCGATATCGCTGTCGCTGGTCGTTGACAGCGCGCGGCGCGCATGAACGTAGACTGGCTGCGCGCGCCAGCGCTGTACGATGCGATCCTGGTGCTGCTGGTTATTGAAGGTGCTTTGCTTGCGCGTCACAAGCGGCGAACGGGACGCGGGATGTCACTCTCGCAACTCGGTGCATTTTTAGGAGCAGGCGCCGGGTTTGCGCTGACTGGTCGCGCACTCGCCGCCGGGTGGCCTGCCTGGACCATCGCGCTCGCGTTAAGCGCCGCTTTCGTTTGTCATCTTGCACATCTGCGCGCCAGTTCGTAACGCGCGCACACTCTCTCAAGGTTGTCGTCGTATGCGTATCGTCGTAATTGGTAGTGGGTTTGGTGGACTTTCGGCGGCGGTGCGCTTGCAGGCGCAGGGTCACGACGTCACGATCGTTGAGAAGCTCGACAAGCCAGGCGGACGCGCGTACGTGTTTGAGCGTGACGGTTTTCAGTTTGACGGTGGACCAACGATTATCACTGCGCCGTGGATGATTGATGACATCTTCGCGACCGCCGGTGCGAAGACCAGCGACTACGTCCAGATCGTCCCGATTGACCCGTTTTACAATGTGCGATTCGAAGACGGGATGGTGTTTCACTACAACGGTATACGCGATCAGGTGTTGAGCGAAATTCGTCGCTTCAATCCTGATGATCTGGCAGGATATGAGAAGTTTTTCGCAGCCACTGAGAAAGTATTTGCTGCGGGCATGTCGCTGGTCGATCAGCCGTTCAGCACTGTCGGCAGTATGCTCAAGGTCGCGCCGCAACTTGCGATGCTGCAGGCGCAACGCTCGGTTGCGAGTTTCGTGTATAAGTACATCAAGGATCCGCGCTTACAGCAGGTGTTCAGCTTTCACCCGCTGCTGATCGGTGGCAATCCATTTCAGGCGAGCTGTTTGTACACGCTCGTGCATACGCTCGAACAAAAGTGGGGCGTGCACTTCGCAATGGGCGGAACTGGTGCGTTAGTGCGCGGTATCGTGAAGTGTTTCACCGACATTGGCGGTACGATTCATCTGAATCGTGAAGTGTCAGAGATTGTGGTTGATGCGGCATCGAAGCGCGCGACTGGCGTAAAATTCGCCAACGGTGAAGTGATTCCCGCTGACGCCGTGGTCTG